>NZ_JBFWIQ010000002.1:27821-415432 GCF_050255915.1 Alcaligenes sp. | reverse complement strand
TCAACTTTCAAAACAGCTAAAAACTTAACGTTGCGTTCTCTGGAGCAGAACCTAGAACTTTAACACAGAATTTTCTGATTTGTCAAGCTCCGGGTTTTACACCGTGTCAGTTACCTGACCAGTCATTTAAGCTTCGGTGCGGGCCTCTTGGCCAAGGCGGTGAAACTTACCTAACTGCTCTCTGCGGCGCTTCCGGGAAAACCCTCTGTGTGCTGCAGCGAGAAAAGAACTATAGCACGATGATTTTCGGCTTGGCAAGTTTTTAACCTGAATATTTCATGCAAAAGAGATGACTCACAGCGAATTTCCACTTAGGTCATTGTTTTATATAAACAATCCAAAATGAAACAAAATAATACAAAACTGCCTATCATTCCTGTATATCTGGACGGATACCAGAACTGGCAGGAGAAACACCAGGAAGTCATAGCGCAGAGCAGGTAGATTCTGGGCTTTTTCTCTCTAGCTCGGCATCGTCTCTCTTGTTTCACACTAAATTCCTGCCCCAGAGTGTTTTTGCAGACAGACAGACAGACAGACAGACAGACAGACAGACAGACAGACAGACAGACAGACAGACAGACAGACAGACAGACAGACAGACAGACAGACAGACAGACAGACAGACAGACAGACAAGATGAGCATGCAGTTGCGATCTTGGGGGGGACTGAACAGAAGGCTATCACCCTGGATCGCTAATCTAGAACTACGCCTGCAACACTCTATATAGAGCTGGTCGTCTCTCTATATAGAGAGGCATACCAAGCACTCTGCTTTTTGCCGTCAAACCTCCCTCTATATATAGACACCCCATCCAAGCAGATAGGTAGGCCTCCTCTCCCCCATTACAATAGGCGGACAACTCACTCTGTATGCAGACTATGGCACGATCATCTTCTCAAGCTCCTGCGGCACAGCTCAGCCTGATTGGCGAGGAAATCCTCTCCGGCAATCTCCTGACCGAGAACATCCTGACTCAAGTTGCCCGCCTTCCCAGCGACTGGCGAGCCACATTGGATCGCCCGGAGCTGCAAGACATATTGGCGGCTCTGGCCAAGTGGCTGGACAAAGAGTGCCAGGATGGCGCCGCTATTTACCCGGCCGCCCCTTTCCGTGCACTGGAGCTACTGCCATTACAAAAAGTCAGTGTGGTGATTCTGGGCCAGGATCCTTATCACGGCCCCAATCAAGCACAGGGCCTGTCATTTTCTGTGCCCGACACCTGCCCGGCCCCACCCAGTCTGCGCAATATCTTTAAAGAGCTGGAACTGGAATATCCCGACACCGTGTTACCTAGCAGTCATGATCTGAGCAACTGGGGCCGACAAGGTGTCTTGCTATTGAATACATCGCTCACTGTAGAAGATGGTTTGCCTGCCTCTCACGCCAAGAAAGGTTGGGAGCAAATTACAGACTCCCTACTGATGAACCTGGCTCAGCAAACTACGCGCCCTATTGTTTATATGTTGTGGGGTGCGCACGCTCAGGCCAAAGAGGCCTTGATTCAGCAGCACTCTCAACGTCCCTATCTGATTTTGAAGGCCAATCACCCTTCCCCCTTGGCTGCGCGCCGGCCCCCTATGCCTTTTATTGGCTGCGGTCATTTCCACCAAGCCAATGACTGGCTCAAAGAGCAGGGGGTCACCCCCATTCAATGGTTTGCCACTGGCGCTTAACCATCCGTTCCCCTTACCTGATCCCGAACCATGCCTTTAAGCCCCGCTAATCCAGAATTAAGCTCTTCAGAACAACATGCTCTTTGGTCGAACGAACTGCTCGAACAATATAGCTGGCAATTCCAGGGGGAAACACCATTTGCCGTTCCCCTGGCAAGCCTTCCCTTACTAGATGAACTGTTCAAGTTTGTTAATGAGACCATCAAGGACTCTTTTGACCGCTCTTTATTCTGCTGGACTGATCTCAAACAAGACAGCAAAGGCCTGACGGCCTGGTATTTGGGCGTCGAAGATTACGACGAAGTGCTGGAGCCTTATATAGAGAGTTTGTCGACCCGTGCCCTGACACTGAGCGATGCAGTGGAGCCTCCAGCTTCTCGCTGAAAACGGTCAAGCGCCTATTCAAGAAGAATTCCAAAGGGTCGATTACGGCCCTTTGATTTTTACGATCATTCAACATACTCTCGTCGCAGCAAGCAGGGATAAGTAGATAGCCCAACGGACAAGAACTTCTCGTCCACTCACCTCACTCCACACAGCACCGGATCAAATAGCCGCGCAGCGACGAGATAGCCCAGCGTGGTTGGTTGATATAGCCTTCAACTGAACAAGGCGTGACTCACCCAGCCTCTTTATAAGAGCAGGCATAAAAAAACCCGGCCAACCGACCGGGTTTTTCAAATAAAAGCAGCGCTTTATAACACCCCACCCTATCAATTAGGGCTGCACACCTGCGGCGTGCGCTTGCTGATCAGCGTGATAGGACGAACGCACCATGGCACCCACAGCAGCATGGGTAAAGCCCATTGCATAGGCTTCGCGTTCAAACATCAAGAATTCATCAGGCGTCACGTAACGCATCACGGGCAAGTGGTGGCCAGATGGTTGTAGATACTGGCCAATGGTCAGCATATCGATGTCGTGCGCACGCATATCGCGCATCACTTCCAGAATCTCTTCGTTGGTTTCACCCAAGCCAACCATCAAACCGGATTTGGTCGGAATGTCTGGATGCAGCTTCTTGAACTCTTGCAGCAGTTTCAAGGAGTGGTGATAGTCTGAACCAGGACGCGCCTGCTTGTACAAACGAGGCACCGTTTCCAGATTGTGGTTCATTACATCAGGCGGGCAAGCATTCAGGATGCCCAAAGCACGGTCCAGGCGTGCGCGAAAGTCCGGTACCAGCACTTCAATGGTGGTCGTGGGCGAATGCTCGCGCACCTGACGGATACATTCTACAAAGTGGGCAGCACCACCATCACGCAAATCGTCACGGTCTACGGAGGTAATCACCACGTAGGACAACTTCATGGCACCAATGGCCTTGGCCAGGTTGGCCGGCTCGTTCTCGTCCAGCGGATCGGGGCGGCCGTGGCCCACATCACAAAATGGGCAACGACGTGTGCACTTGTCACCCATGATCATGAAGGTTGCCGTGCCCTTGCCAAAGCACTCCCCAATATTGGGACAGGACGCTTCTTCACACACCGAAAACAGTTTGTGCTCGCGCAGTGTTTCCTTGATCTCGTAGAAACGAGAGTTTGGAGCAGCCGCCTTCACCCGAATCCAATCAGGTTTTTTCAAACGCTCTGCTTGCACAACCTTAATGGGAATGCGCGAGGTCTTGGCCTCGGCCTTCTGCTTTTGCGTTGCGTCGTATTCGACAACGCGAGGGCGCACAGTAGGTTTGGAATCGACGGACGTATCTGTAGGGGTGGTCATAAGCGTCTAAATAGAAAAACAGCATGCGAGCAGCATCACTAAACGATGGGCGCAGTGGCCAATTGTAGCCCCTTCGCTTTACAAGCGCCTAGAACAAGGGCGATAGTTTGTGCCAGACCCCTCTAATATAGAGGTCGCCTTAACGATGCAGCAACACCCGAGAATAAAACCTGCACATACTATAAGTACGGAGACTTGCATGTCACAAGAGTACCTAGCCGATCCCGTCCTGCTGGAACAACACCAGGGACTGGCCCGCATCACCTTGAACCGGCCCGCCAAGTACAACGCGCTGTCTGAAGAAGTGTTGGACTCTTTACAACACATTCTGGACAAGCTGGCCCAGGACCCCAGCTTGCAATGCGTCATCATCCAGGCGGAAGGCAAGGCTTTTTGCGCCGGGCACGATCTGAAGCAGATGCGTTCCCAGCCCGAACACGATTACTACCGGGATCTGTTCAGCCGCTGCAGCCGCGTTATGCAAGCCGTGCTGGCCTTGCCGGTGCCGGTGATTGCCCGTGTGCAAGGACTGGCCACCGCTGCAGGCTGTCAACTGGTTGCAACCTGCGATATGGCTGTGGCCACCGAATCCACCCGCTTTGCGGTATCAGGCATTAATGTTGGCCTGTTCTGCTCTACACCCGCTGTTGCCCTGTCGCGCTGCGTGCCGCCCAAAGCCGCTATGGAAATGTTGATGACCGGCGAATTCATCAGCGCCCAACGTGCTCAAGAGTTGGGACTGATCAACTACGCGGTCGCTGAAGATCAACTGGATCAAACCGTACAGAAACTGGCCGACAGCATCATGGCCAAGAGTCCGGTTGCCGTCCGTGCAGGCAAGGCCATGTTCTACCGCCAGCGCAGCCTGGCTATTGAACAAGCCTACGACTACGCCGGCCAGGTCATGGCTGACAATATGATGAGCAATGATGCCTGCGAAGGTATAGACGCCTTTATCGAAAAACGCGCGCCGCAATGGAGCGGAACCTGAAACCTAGGGATAAGTAAGCTATATAGTGAGAGCACCGCATGACGCAGTGCTTTCACAGCACCCGCCGCTACGCCATCGTTACAACTGTACGCAACGCTATCGCCCGGGCCAGATAATCAGACAAATACTGTGCAACCTCGTCCATGGGGACCACGATACCTTGCGAGTGCATATCCGTTGTTTGCAGCCCTTCATAGCCACAGGGATTGATGCCGCTAAACGGGCTTAGATCCATGTCTATATTCAAGGCCAGTCCATGATAAGAGCGGCCATTGCGAATCTTGATACCCAGTGCGGAGATCTTGGCCAACTCCTGGCTTACCACCCCTTGCGGCACGTAGACGCCCGGCGCCCCCGGTTTGCAGCAAGCGCCCTTGACACCGAAATGCGTCAGACAGGCAATGACGGCCTCTTCGAGCAGGCGTACATATTCTTTGACGTACAGACCTACCCGGCGAAGATCAAACAGGCAATACACCATTAACTGACCAGGGCCGTGATAGGTAATCTGCCCACCCCGGTCGGTTTGCACCACGGGGATGCCGCCGGGGTTAAGCAGATGTTCCGGCTTGCCGGCCTGCCCCTGAGTGTAGACAGGCGTGTGCTCAACAAGCCAGATTTCATCCGGAGTCTCTGGCCCGCGCTGCTCGGTGAAGTCGCGCATTGCCTGCCAGATAGGTTCATAGGCGCTAGGCCGCTCAAACCATTTGATACGAACTGAGTCGGACATGAACGCCTGATTCCTGCTTACATCACCACGCGCACAAGATGATGCGCATGCAGGGCACGATACAGATTATCCAGTTGCTCGCGCGAAACGGCACGCACGGTAAAAGTCAGTCCAGTGTAATTGCCCGCCTTACTGGGCCGCACTTCAATAGTGGCGGCATCAAAGTCTGGGTCATGTTCCAAAACGATAGCCAGCAATTCGTCTTGCAGTGTTTCATGGCTCTGACCCATGACTTTGATAGGAAAGTCACTGGGGTATTCAATCAACGATTCTTCAGGGGAAATTGTCATGCTTGCTCCGCAGCCTTGATAGCCTTGTCATAGCCTTCACGTAATTTGGCAAAGACAGGGCCGGGTCGTCCGTCACCGACGGGCTGACCGTTAAATACAACGATGGGCAGCACCTCTTTGGTGGCTGACGTCATCAAAATTTCATCGGCAGTATCGACCTCCTCTCGGGAGATCTGACGTGCCTGGAAGGCGATCCCCGCCTGAGCGGCCAGCTCTTCCATCAAACTGTAGCGCACCCCTTCCAGGATCAAGTTATTGCGCATGGGTGCCAGCAAGGTGCCGTCACGCACAATCCAGATATTGCAGGAGGCCCCTTCGGTCAGGAAACCGTCTCTGAACTGAATGACTTCATCCACACCGGCTTCGACCGCCTGCTGTTTGGCCAGTACATTGCCCAGCAAGGAAACGGATTTTATATCGCAACGCAGCCAGCGTTCATCTTCAATGGCCACCGCCGTCAAACCCGTCTCGCGTTCTTGCTGCACGCGCTTGAACGGCGAGACCATGATGAAGATACTGGGCGTCACATTGCTGGGGAAGGCGTGGTCGCGCTTGGCAACACCACGGGTCACCTGGATGTAGACCATGCAGTCGGCCCCGCGCCCCGAACGGGCCAGCATGTCCATCACCAGCTTTTCCCACTCACGGCGGGTAAAAGGGTTATGAATGCCCACTTTGGCTAGGCTGCGCTCCAAACGCCCCAGGTGCCCATCAATACGGAAAGGTTTTCCGTGATAGGCAGGTACGACATCATAAATGCCGTCGCCAAAGATGAAGCCACGATCCAGTACCGAGATCTTCGCTTCGCCCAAGCGCACGAAATCGCCGTTCAAATAAACAATGCTGTCAGGGTCAATGCCTGCAATCATAGGGGTCAGCCTCGCACCAAGGGATTACTCAAACATCAAGCGTACTTTGTCGGCCATACGACCGAAAAAGCCTGCCTCGGGCACATCCTGCAGCACCAGCAAAGGCTGCTCTGCCAGAACCTTGCCATCCAAGGACAAAGTCAGTGTACCGACCTTGTCACCCTTGCTCAACGGAGCCAGCAAAGGCTGGGTATAGTTAGCCACAGGCTTGATTTCCGACGACTTTCCACGGGGCACTGTCAACCACAAAGGCTGGGCGGTACCCAGGCCTACGTTCTCGACCTCACCTTCCCACACCCGAGCGGTGACAGCAGGATTGCTAGTGTCATACAGCTTGACCGTTTCAAAGTTCTGGAAGCTCCAGTTCAACAGCTTCAGGCTGTTTTCTGTACGGGCGGCATCGTTCGCCGTACCAACAACGACTGACACCACACGGCGGCCGTCGCGCAAGGCAGTCGACACCAGGCAGTAACCCGCCGATTGGGTATGGCCGGTTTTCAGGCCATCAACCGTGTTGTCCAGCCACAGCAGGCGGTTACGGTTGGGCTGCTTGATATTGTTATAGGTGTACTCTTTTTGGCTGTAGTAGTGCAGGTACTGGGGAAAACGGGCAACCAGTGCAGCAGACAACATGCCCAGATCACGTACCGAAGTCAGATGATCAGGGTCAGGCAAGCCGGTAGAGTTCTTGAAATGCGTAGCAGTCAAACCCAACTTGGCAGCCTCTTCGTTCATCAGGGCAGCAAAGGCCTCTTCGCTACCTGCAACGGCTTCGGCCAAGGCCACAGAGGCATCGTTACCCGATTGCACGATCACACCTTGCAGCAGATCGTTCACCGACACTTGCGAATTGACCTTTACAAACATGCGCGAGCCTTCGGTACGCCAGGCTTTCTCCGAAATCACAACAGTCTGATCCAGCTTTAAGCGACCGGACTCCAAAGCATCAAAGACCAGATAAGCGGTCATCAGCTTAGTCAGGGAAGCCGGTTCCACCTGTTCATTCAGCCCTTCAGCGGCAATGATCTGGCCGCTATTGACATCCATGGACAACCAGGCACGCGCCGTCAAGGCTGGTGCGGGTACCACGGACAAATCACCCGGCAAGGCAGGCGTCGGCGTCCCAAGCACTTGAGCCGATTCTGTCGGTGTGGGAGTTTGAGCCTGTGCCTGTACTGCCATAGGCAGTGCCAAGGCAAGTGCCACCACACAGCGGGAAAGGACCGGAGATGCAAATTTTTGAATAGAAGTCATGGAAAAAATCGATTGCTTTGACAGTGGCGGAAAGAGCCCATTATGGCAGAGCCATATAGGCCTGTGAGGGGCCAAGCCCCTGAGTCTGAGCAGGAAAACGCAACGATTTGAAAGCAAAATCCGACTTAGGTTCCAAGCCCAGCCAAATGTCGGCTGATCAATTCACGGAGCTGAATCAGCTTGCCATGAAAAAAGTGACCAGCCTCAGGCAACACGACCATGGGCAACTGATGCTCACGTGCAAAGTCCATGCCCTCGGACAAGGGAACAACGTCGTCGGTTTCGCCGTGCACCAACAAGGTATCGGCAGGAGGGCTGACATCGCGGAACCGGAAGCGATTGACCGCCGTGCCCGTCAAGATAAAAGCATGCGGCAACGGTGCCTGGGCGTCCTGCAGGCCGGCATACACTTGGGCTGCAACCGCTGTGCCAAATGAAAAACCAGCCAACAGGGATGGGCCGGAACTCCACTGTGGAAAATGCGATGGGAATTGCTCTATCAAGGCCAGCATATCGGCGGTTTCGCCACGACTGCTGTCGAACTGCCCGGCGGACTTTCCGACACCGCGAAAATCGGGGCGTACTGCCAGCAAACCGTGTTGGGTGGCGCTACGTGACAGGGTTGTCACGACTTTGTTATTACGTGCCCCACCATGCAAAGGGTGTGGATGCAGCAACAGAGCCCAACCCCTGGGCTCGCCTGTCGGCCAGTCCACAGCACAGTCAATAACACCAGCCAAGCCGGAAAATTGGATTGTATCTACGCGTTCAGACATGCTCAGATCAAATATCACATAAGATTACGTTTAACTCGTCCAGTGTACCGGATTGTCATGAATACCTCTTCTGCATTCACCTTACCCAGCCCTCGCGATATGGTGGCAGAGCTGCGTACGCGCTTGCCACATTTCCCCCAGATCCACTGGGTGGATTCGACTGAATCGACAAACGCGGATTTGCTCGCTCTGGCTCGTCAAGAATCGGGACCACGTGTGCGACCTTGGTTATTAGGCGCGCACCTGCAAAGCCGTGGCCGTGGGCGTGCTGGGCGCACGTGGGAAAATAGCGTTGGCGCAAACCTGATGTTTTCCTGTGCCTTCGATATTTTTCTGCCTGCACGGCAATTGCCTACACTCTCACCGCTATCGGGTCTGGCAACGACAGAAGCCCTGCGCCTGTTTCTGGAGCCGGCGGTTCGTAATCGTCTAGCCATGAAATGGCCTAATGACGTGCTGTGGGATCAGGCCAAGCTATCCGGCATTTTGGTAGAGGCCACCCGCGCCAGCGCTGCGCCCAGCTCCAGTGATCATCATGTGGTCATTATTGGTATAGGCCTGAACCTGCGCGAAGCGGCGACCATCAGCCAAAACACGCAGCGCGCCATTGCGGACTGGACCAGCATTGCGGAACACTCCCAGCAAGCATCCCTGGCACGATGTTCAGACATTGTGGCCAAGGTTGCGCAAAGCCTGTACCTGAGCCTGAACCATGTCACAGCCCACGGCTTTGCTGATCTGCCGACACGCTACGCACAGGTAGATGCACTGATTGGCCAACAAGTCCATATCATTGACAACGGCCAAGTCCTGCATACCGGTATCGTGACTGGCATCAACACGTCGGGGCAATTATTGTTGCGTCACCCCGATGGTACGGAACGGGCGGTCACCGTGGGCGAAGTTTCCGTTCGCGCCCAACGCTGATCGCTATACTGCACTCTTTTCAGCTCTGACGACCCGGCATGACCCTGCTTATCGACTCTGGTAATACCCGCATCAAATTGGGGTGGTGCCATCCCTTAACCGGCGCGCGCGAAAGCCAGCCGGTTAGCCTGCATGCGGACCAATTGGATCAATTGGCTGTTTGGCTAGAAGCAGGTCAGGCTCCCTTGCAAGAATTCGCCAATCAAAAGGGTGTGCAAGCGCTGGGGGTGAATGTGGCAGGCCCACAGGTACAAAAACAAATTGACGCGGCCGTCAGTCATCTGGGTTTAGGCCCGGTACGCTGGCTACAGGCACAAGAGCAGATTTTTGGGCTGCACAATGATTATGAACAGGCCGGGCAACTGGGCGCCGACCGCTGGGCTTCTTTATTAGGGCTCAGCGATTTGCTGGCCCAGGAATATCCTGCCCAGCAAGGGGCCTTGCTGATCAGCTTCGGTACTGCCACGACGATTGATTTGCTGGGACCCGAACAAAATGGCGTGCGCCACTTTCTGGGTGGGTCCATTTTGCCCGGCCCCAGCTTGATGCTGGCTTCACTCAAACAAAATACGGCACAACTTCCTGAGGCCCACGGGCAGACAGCGGCTTTCCCGCGCAATACCCAAGCCGCCATCAGTACAGGAGTTGCTGCGGCACAGGCTGGAGCTGTGTTACGGCAATGGGAGAGAGGGCGTCAGCATCTGGGGCATAGCCCATTGGTGTTTCTGGCTGGCGGTGGCCGCGCTCTGGCGCAGCAAGAACTGTTAGAACAATTAAGTCACCATTGCCGCCTGCTCAATATAGAGGTACCCCAGCTGCACGAGCTGGAAACGCCTGCTTTGCGTGGCTTGGCGCTGTTTGCCGCCCATTTGTAAGCCAGAATGGGTTCCACAACGGGCTTTCAGCGTCAGACAAGCAGGGAGACCCTTAGATACGATTGGCATTAAAACGGATGAACTTAAACTCCCCTACCCGTACAATCTTGGGTTGAACTGTATTTTTCAGGGCATCTGCGATGCGACTGCTTTTCATACTGATCCTGGTGGCAAACGTCGCCCTTCTAGCTTTTGGACAAGGCTTTTTCGGCACACCTCCCAGTGAGCAAGGGCGTGAGCCTCGGCAGTTTTCGCAGCGAAACCAGGATGCCATTCAACTTGGAACTCCGGCTCATCCCGCGCCAGCTTCACCTTGATCCTCGATTGACGACACTATGAAACCCATACGCAAAGCTGTTTTCCCCGTCGCCGGTCTAGGCACACGTTTTCTGCCGGCCACCAAGGCCATGCCCAAGGAAATGTTGCCAATCGTCGACAAACCACTGATTCAGTACGCTGTCGAAGAAGCGGTTGCCGCAGGAGTCACAGAGCTGATCTTTATTACAGGCCGCAACAAACGGGCCATTGAAGATCACTTTGACAGCATCCCGGAACTGGAGCACGAGCTGGAAGGCAAGAATAAACTGGAATTGCTGGATGCTGTCCAGAACATCATCCCCAGCCATGTAAGCTGTATTTACACCCGCCAGCCACGCGCGCTGGGTTTGGGCCATGCTGTGTTGTGTGCCGCCCCCATCGTCGGCAACGAACCCTTTCTGGTTCTACTGGCAGACGATCTGATTGACGCTACCACACCGGTATGTCGGCAACTGGTTGAGGCGGCGCATCAATACAACGGCAGTATTGTGGCAACTCAAAATGTAAATAGAAATGAAACGAATAAATATGGAATCGTTTCGGGTAATGCCGTCGACTCCAAAGCCACTCGATTAAATGGAATTGTTGAAAAGCCAGCACCGGATGTTGCTCCTTCCACACAAGCCGTTGTGGGCCGTTATGTATTAGAAGCAGAAATATTTGACCACCTGCGACGCACTCAAGCAGGGGTAGGTGGAGAGATTCAATTAACGGATGGAATTGCCAGCCTTTTGAAAAGCCGTCCGGTATATGCATATGAATATGAAGGCACACGTTACGACTGTGGTAGCAAGTCCGGTTTCTTTCATGCTACGCTTGAATTTGGTCGGAAATACCACGGACTTTAACGAGGGGCGCAGAGGGGTCCGTTGCAATAACAAGCTTGGTTGTAATTGTTGATCAAACACTGCCTGAAAACCACGCAAAGGGCGATTTAGCTTGACTTACAGGCCAAATACCCCCTACGATTGGCGGTGCAGGATTTCAAGTTCGTCGAAGTTTGTTCAATACGGTATTGTTTCTAATACTCATTGCCCTGATTTTTACATCTTGACAATCTTTTTTGAGCAGATTGCTCGTCATTTTTAGGGAATGCAGGAAATGCAAACAGAAACCGGTATCGTGAAATGGTTCAATAACGAAAAAGGCTACGGCTTTATCTCCCCCGACAACGGTGGCAAAGATCTTTTCGTTCACCATTCCGACATCTTGGGCACAGGCTTTAAATCCTTGGAAGAAAACCAACGCGTTTCGTACGTGTCGGCTGAAGGCCAGAAGGGCCCACAAGCTAAGAGCATCCAGAAACTGTAAATCGATTTCGATCAGTTTTTAGATCTCAAAAAAAGCCCGCTTAATGCGGGCTTTTTTATTTGATTTGATTCAAATCAAGACAAGCTGTCTTCAAATTACCACAAACTCAAAAGCACATAAAACCTAATACTTATTAGCTAATAAACAGCTCGGTATTTAATCGCGAATTTGTGCCAATCCAGAAAGTACACGTTGCACTGCACCTTGATGCATCTGGACCCAATGCAAACCCGAATCAGCCATCTTGTTGTGACGTGCCGGATCGTCCACTAATTCCAATGCTTGTTGCAACGCCAAGGCTGGCGTACTGGCCCGTATCACAGCACCAGCCTGCATGGCATCTTGCATAGCCTGGGCAAAATGATGAGTATGCGGGCCCACAATCACAGGGACACCGACTGCGCAGGCTTCAATAAAATTCTGTCCGCCCAAGGGCTGGAAGCTACCCGCCACAATGGCCACGCGCGCCAAGCCGTAATACCAATGCATCTCACCTAGGGTATCGCCCAAAAGCACATCAACCTCTCGGCAAGCTTGGATCGCACTCGTACTGGTGTCGCCCTGTTTCAACAGCTCACTACGTCGCACCGAACGCAAGCCTAGCTGGTTCAGATAGTCTGCCGCTTCCTCAAAGCGCTCGGGGTGACGCGGAATAACGACAAACAAGACTGGGCGATGCAGTTCGCTGCCATGCTCGCGTTCGCGACGCAAATAGTGGGCAATAGCATCCATGAAATCGGCATGCTCGGTCTCACGCGTACTGGCAATCACCACCACACGCCGCCCCAGCTCGCTGGCAAAGCCACGACCACGAGCAATCTTGTCCTGCGGCAAGACCACATCAAACTTCAGATTCCCAGATACGCGCACTCCCTGAGCTCCCGCCAGCTCCAGTCGTTGGGCATCGGCCAGACTTTGTGCATAGATCAGTTTGAAGGAACGGTAGGCCCCACGCATGACCGAACCCGCCTTCAAACTGGTTCGCAGCGCACTTTCCGAAAACCGAGCACTGGCCAGCATCATGGGAACACCTTGTCGGCGCGCTGCAGCCAGCAGATTGGGCCACACTTCGCGTTCAATCAACACCCCGGCACATGGACGGTAATGCGCGAAAAAACGCCGTACCGAGCCGGGAAAGTCGTAAGGCAGCCATTGCTGCAACAACTGTCCACTTGCGATCTCGGCGGCAAATGCTTGTGCCCCTTCTGCGCGGCCCGTGACGGTCATATGGGTCAACAAGACCGTCTCGCCTTGATCCAACAAGGCACGAATCAAAGGCTGAGCGGCACGCGTCTCACCCAAACTGACTGCATGTACCCACACCGGCGCCTTCTGAGGCACAGGCAGGGAACCATAAAAACCAAAGCGAGGGCCCGATAACACCTGCCAGTCACCACCAGCACGACGGGCACGCACACCCATCCAGGCCATCAAGGCTGGAGCCAGGAGACGAATGGAGGCAGTATAGAAAAATCGGTTCACCCGCTAAGCCTCGATGTAAGACCGGCAGCCGCCAAGCCCGGTTCAGGCATCTGCGTCCGCCCCAATGCCTGATCGATCGCACAGAGCACCGTTTCTGCCGAAGGAGGATGCCCGCGCTCGCCCAGGCTGGCAGTATAGGCAGAACCTTCCAAAGGGGTACGTACTGGGGTCGAGGCCTTATAGATACCAATAGTGGGGCGGCCCAGGCCGGCCGACAAATGGGTCAAACCGCTATCCAGACCCACCATGACCTGGGCTCCAGCCAATTGCAAAGCGATAGGCGTCAAATCCATTCGTGGCATGACCTGTGCCTGACTGCGACCAGCTATCAGGGCTTGGGCACGTTCAGACTCGGTAGGGCTACCTGCCAACAAGCGCAGTGCCAAGCCTTCACCTTGCAGGCGGTCAAAGACCTGCTGCCAGTTCTCCGGCTCCCAGAGCTTATCGTCGCGACTGGCTGACGGCATGATAATGGCGTAAGGATTTTCGTCCTTGGGCGCTTGTGCGGCCAAACCCTGCAAACCAAAATCGGGCGCACCTTCGAATTGATAGCCGAAGGCCGAAGCGGCCAAGCTGCGCTGACGGAAAACGGCAGGCTGCCAAAACCCGACGCGATGACGCACGTCATAGAACAACGAGGCCAGCGGCTCACGCGCAGACTTCCAGTCCAGACCATGACGGCGGCCTTTCGTTTGGCGCACCAGCCAAATGGATTTCATCAAGGCCTGCATATCGAGCACCACATCGTATTGGCGCGACTGCAACTGTTCTCGCAGGGCGGCACGTTCCTGGCGTGTCTGGGCAGACCACCATTGTTTGCGCCAACGCCGATGCGCCACCGGAATCACTTCATTTACTGCCGGATGCCAGCCCGGAATCTGAGCAAAGCTCTCTTCCACAAGCCAATCTATTTGTGCACCGGGCACATAGCGTGCAATGTCCGAGATCGCTGGCAGCATATGCACCAGATCTCCCAAAGAGGACGTACGCACAATCAGTATCTTGCAAGTCATGGGCGAATTATAGTGGTGGGCGCGTTCAATCAAACAAAGATACGGAAAAATATCCGTCAGCTCTAGTTCTGAGCGCCGATGGCGATCAGGCATAATAAGACTGCCTATTTTCTGGACCGGAAACATGATTGATCTCAAACAGATCGAAGCCTTTGTATGGGTTGCCGAGCTTGGCGGTTTCCGGGCAGCTGCCGAAAAACTCAACACGACCCAACCGTCTATTTCTCAGCGTATTGCCGGGCTGGAATCCAGCCTGGAGCTACGCTTGTTTGATCGGGGCGCCCGGGGCATCAAACTGACCGACAAAGGCCAGGAGCTGTTATCGCACGCACAGCGCATGCTGGATTTACGCACCGAGATGCTGCGCGCAGCCAAAGAACAAAATGCCATTCGCGGCCTGCTACGCCTGGGAGTGGCTGAAACCATTGTCCAGACCTGGCTGCATGAGCTGATCGACAAACTGCATCAGGAGTACCCTTCCCTGGTCATTGAAATCCATGTCGACACCACTAGCGTGCTGCGCCAGCAACTGGCCAGTTTCCAGATTGATATGGCGATGATCGTAGGCGTGGGCCAGGACCCAAAAGAGCAGTGCATTCGACTTTGTGCTTATCACTTAGGCTGGGTCGCCAGCCCCGAATTGAAACTGCATGGCCGAAAAGTCAGTGTTTCAGAGCTAGGGGTTTACCCTGTAATCACCTATCCTTCTGGTAGTGTTCCCTACCTGGCCACACGCGAAGCGCTGCTGCGTGCCGGCGTCAAATCTCCCCGTATTTTTGGCAGCGCATCCCTGAGCACTATCGTGCAAATGACACGCCACGCCATGGGTCCAAGCGTACTTGCCCCCGACGTCATAAAAGACGAGCTTGCCGAGGGAAAACTGCGTCTTTTGAAGGTTGATCAGCCACTGCCAGCGATCGAATTCTTTGCCTGTTGGATGGACTCGCCAGACAGCCATATTGCCCGCGTCGTCGCTGACCATGCACAAGCAATCGCCCAACAATACGTGCAGTCCGATAAGTAATCTTTATAGCCTTGGATTCAAACATACGATTGGACACACATTATCCGATCGGTTGCAATCCGATGCTGTGATCAACCCCCTTTTGTGCGAGTGGTCATTCATGAACCTGCAAACCCTGCCTGTGTTGGCGCCCGAGGCCCAAAAATGCCGCGAGCTGATCCGTCGAGAAACCCATACTGGTCCCACTGCGGGGCTGGCGGCAGGCTATGTGCAGGCCAACCTGATGATCCTGCCCAAAGACTGGGCCGATGAGTTCTTGCTGTTTTGTCAGCGCAACCCCAAACCCTGCCCTTTATTGGCCGTGACCGAACCCGGCCAGTTTCAGGTGCCGACCCTGGGTGGCTCGATTGATCTGCGCACGGATTTCCCTCGTTACCGTGTCTGGCACAACGGCGAGCTCAGTGCCGAGCCGCTGAACATCGAAGCAGTCTGGCGCGATGATCTGGTGTCCTTTCTGATTGGCTGCTCCTTCTCGTTTGAAGAAGCGCTGCTGGCCGATGGAATTGATGTACGCCATATCAGCACGGGGGTAAATGTGCCCATGTATCGCAGTTCGATTCAGACTCAGGGCACGCAGCGCCTGTCGGGCCCCTTGGTGGTTTCGATGCGCCCCATGCGTGCTGCCGATGCCATCCGCGCTATTCAGATCACCTCGCGCTTTCCGTCCGTGCACGGTGCTCCGGTTCATATCGGCGACCCGTCCCTGATTGGAATCAGCGACCTGCAACACCCCGACTATGGCGATGCCGTGCCAGTCGGTGCCGACGAATTACCCGTTTTCTGGGCTTGCGGCGTCACCCCTCAAGCCGTTGCTGCCCAGGCCAAGCCGCAGTTTTGTATCACACATGCCCCTGGACATATGTTGATTACCGATCTGCCCAACACACGGCTGGCCGCGCTTTAAGCAAGATTAGACCGGTACCCCCGGTCGCCCCTTTGGTTTCAATATGCAGCCCCTGCAAACAGGGAGCGCACTCTATCAACCATACAGCTGGACCGCTATTAGGAGCACCTTATGAAAAAAATCGTACTGACCTCCCTGGCTTTAGGCTCACTGGCCCTGGGCTCTGCTGCCCTGGCCCAGGATCTGCCCAAGACTTCCTTGAAAGTTGTCGGTGGCTTGAGCAACCTGACCGCCTACCAGAACACCGAGCAGCCCTTCTGGACCAAGAAAGTGCCTGAGCTGTCCGGTGGTCAGATCACCGCTGATATCAAGGGCTTTAACGATATGGGCCTGAAAGGTCCTGAAATCATGCGCTTGATCGGTCAAGGCGTGATTCCTTTTGGTACGGCTACTCTGGCCTACTTCGCCAGTGACAACTCCATCAACGAAGCCATCGACCTGGCTGGCCTGGCTCCCGATATCAACGTAGCCAAGAAGCTGACCGACGCGTTCACTCCTGCTTACGAGCAGTTCTACGCCAAGAACAACGTCAAGGTACTGGGTTTCTCCACCTACCCTGCTCAAGTTCTGTTTTGCAACGGCAACTTCAATGGCCTGAGCGATCTGAAAGGCAAGAAAGTGCGCACCAGCAGCCGTACACAGGCTGAATTCGTTCAGGCTCTGGGCGGCAACAGCGTCACCATTCCATTTGGTGAAGTGGTTCCAGCTCTGCAAAACGGTGTGGTCGATTGCGCCATCACCGGCTCCATGTCCGGCTACTCGGCCAAGTGGTACGAAGTCAGCTCCAAGCTGTACGAAATGCCCATCAACTGGAACCAGCAGATCCACGCTGCCAACCTGGGCTCCTGGAACAAACTGGATCCTAAAGTTCAAGAATTCCTGGCCAGCAACATCAAGGCCATGACCGAAGAGATCTGGGTTGCCGCTGCCAAGGAAACGCAGGAAGGTTATGACTGCAACACCGGCGCCGATGCTTGCACACAGCCGGTAAAAGGCAAGATGACCCTGGTCAAGCCAACAGACGCTGACCGAGAGCTGCTGAAAAAAGTCATGAGCGAAACCGTGGTGCCCAAGTGGGCCGAGCGCAGCTCCGCTGACACCGTGGCCGCTTTTAACACCAGCCTGAGCCCGATCCTGGGCTTTGAAGCCAAGAAGTAATCTGACTTGATGTCACTGCCAAGCGGCGCTCCTTCTCGCACCGCTTGGCGGCCCAGCACCTGGGCCCCCCCTGTCTTCAGGGCCTATCATCCATTCATATGCTCCCTGAACCCTCTACGGGTTAGACGCCATGGAAAATACCGAAAAATTCGCCATGCTCAACCGCTTGCTGGCTGGTGCTACCAATCTGTCGCGCTACGCCATCTGGTTTGCTGGCAGCCTGACCCTGATCAGTGCTCTCTACATCACGGCCGATGTCCTGCTGCGCAAATTCACCGGACGCTCGCTTGGCGGCTCCGATGAACTCTCTGGCTATGCCTTTGCCATCAGCATCTCCTGGGCCTTGTCCTTTGCTACCTTGCAACGCGCCAATATCCGTATCGACGCCATCTACCAGCATCTGCCCGTGCGCTTGGCCGCACTGTTGGACTGGATTGCCCTGGTCGCACTTTCGGTCTTTATTGTGTATCTGACCCTGTATGCCACCAGCGTGGCCGACGTGTCCTGGACCAATCAGTCCACCGCCAACACGGCAATGGGTACTCCCTTGTGGATTCCCCAGTTTCTGTGGGTTGCAGGCCTGCTCTGGCTGTGCGTGGTCCTGGCACTGATGCTGTTGCGCTCCAGCCTGGCATTGATTACGGGCGATCTGAAATCCATCCAGAGCCTGTGCGGTATTCGCAGTACCCAGCAAGAAGCCCTTGAAGAAGCCGAGGCCGGCCAACGCATGGTCCACGGAGACACCAAATGATTAGTACCGCACTGACTCTCCTGCTCGTTCTGATCGGGCTAAGCATCCCTGTAGGCGCAGCCCTGGGGGTTCTGGGCCTGATTCTGGACCCGCTGTATTCCATGCTGCCACTGACCGGCGCACTCGGTGAAATTTCCTGGGGCACCAGCAACGAGTTCCTGCTGGTTGCCATCCCCTTATTCATCATGCTGGGCGAAATTCTGCTGCGCTCGGGCATGGCCGAGCGCATGTACAACGCCATGAGCCTATGGCTGTCCTGGCTGCCCGGTGGCCTGATGCATGCCAATATCGGGGCCAGCGCCCTGTTTGCCGCCACGTCTGGCTCCAGTGTGGCGACCGCCGCCACCGTCGGTACCGTGGCCTTGCCGCAGATCAAAAAGCAAGGCTACAACGAGCCGCTGTTTCTGGGCAGTCTGGCTGCGGGTGGCACCTTGGGCATTCTGATTCCGCCTTCGATCAATCTGGTGATCTACGGCGTGCTGACCAACACCTCCGTACCCAAGCTGTATCTGGCCGGCATCATCCCTGGTCTGGCCATGGCCTTGCTGTTCATGCTGGCTATTGCTGGCGCCTGCATGGTCAAACCCCAATGGGGCGGTAGCAAAGTCAAAGCCTCCTGGGGCCAGCGTTTTGCCAGCCTAGTGCATCTGGTTCCACCACTGGGTATTTTCTTGCTGGTGGTCGGTTCGATTTACGCCGGTATCGCCACCCCGACCGAGGCCGCCGCCTTGGGTGTGGTCGGTGCGCTGCTGCTGGCCACTTTCTCGGGCCGCCTGAGCTGGAAAATGCTCAAGGAAGTGCTGGAAGGCACCATGAAATCCACCGCCATGATCATGCTGATCGTGATCGGTTCAGCCTTCCTGAACTTTGTCATGTCCGCTACCGGCCTGACCACAGCGCTGACTGACGCCATTACCGGCCTGGGCGTCTCGCCCATCACCATGCTGCTGATTATCGTGGTGTTCTACCTGGTACTGGGCTGCTTCATGGAAACCCTGTCCATGATGATCACCACCATCCCGATCGTGGCTCCGATCATGATTGCCCTGGGCTTTGACCCGATATGGGTGGGGATTGCCATCATTATTCTGGTGGAAGTGGCGCTGATCACTCCGCCTGTTGGTCTGAACCTGTTTGTGGTCCAGAGCTTGCGCAAGAGCGGCAGCATGAACGACGTCATGCTGGGTAGTCTGCCTTTTGTGATCATGCTGCTGTCCATGGTGGGTCTATTGGCCATCTTCCCGGATCTGGCTCTGTGGTTGCCACGCCTGTTCGGTTAATCCAATCTGTTTTTGAGTAAACGAGTACTGCTATGCGTTTGACGTTTGAACTGGCCCAGGCCACCCACACTGAAATCATCGAAGCTGACCTGCAGCACTGCATCGTGGCCGGTTGGGCTGGCCGCGATCTGGCGGCCATCGAGCACCACATTGAAGAGCTGGCCGAACTGGGTGTGCCCCGACCAAGCGCCGTACCTTTGTACTACCGCATCGCTGCCAATCAGATGATCCAGGACACCGACATCCAGGTCGTTGGTACCGGTTCGTCCGGCGAGACCGAAGTATTTGTGTTTAATCACCAAGGCCGCCTGCTGGTGAGTCTGGCCTCGGACCACACTGACCGTGTTCTGGAAGCCCACAGCGTGGCCCTGTCCAAACAAATCTGCGCCAAGCCCGTTGCCCGTGATGCTTGGTTGTTCAGCGATGTGGCCGAGTACTGGGACGAGCTGATTATCCGCGCCTACATTCAGGAAGACGGCAAGGAAGTCCTGTACCAGGATGGTCCTTTGTCCACCCTGAAAAACCCGCTGGAACTGATCGAAGGCTACTTTCAGTCCACCACCATGCCCGAAGGTTTTGGCATGACCTGCGGCACGGTCGGCGCCATCGGTGGTATCCGCCCCGCAACCCAGTTCACCATGGAGCTGTATGACCCCCGCCGCGAACGCAGCATCCGTCATACCTACGTGACTGAAACTCTGCCTGAAGTAGCCTAAACTGGCCCAGCCCGCCCCACCCATTTATTTTGCGAGTGATCCATGCTAGCGACTATTACCGAACTGCAACGTGCTCTTGATCGTGGCGAAACGACCTCGGTCGAGCTGACCCAGCAAGCCCTGGACCGTATCCAGGACGAAAGCCGTGACGGCGCTGCCGCGTTCATCGAAGTGTTTGCTGAACAGGCGCTGGCCGCCGCCAAAGCCTCTGACATTTTGCGCGCTGCCGGTTTGAGCCGCTCGCTGGTTGAAGGCCTGCCCATGTCGGTCAAGAACCTGCATGACATCGCTGGCTATGTGACCCTGGGTGGGTCGGCTGTACTGAAAGATGCGGAGCCGGCTGAACGGCACGCCACCATTGTGGAGCGCTTGCTACGCGCCGGCGCCATTCTGATTGGCTCCACCAATATGACCGAGTTTGCCTTCTCCGGTCTGGGCATCAACCCTCACTACGGCACGCCGCGCTCGGTCTGGGACCGCGACAATGCCCGTATCCCCGGCGGCTCGTCCTCTGGTGCCGGGGTCGCCGTTGCCCAGGGCATGTCGGTGTTCTCCATTGGTACTGATACGGGTGGCTCCATCCGTATCCCTTCGGCCTTTAACGGCCTGACCGGCTTCAAACCCACCGCCGAGCGTGTTCCCAGCGAAGGCACCATGCCTTTGTCGCGCAGCCTGGACTCTAATGGCCCTCTGGCCGCCTCGGTAGAATGCTGCGCCATTGTGGACTCCATCCTGACCGACCAGCCGTACGTGCCCGTGGCCACCCCCGCCCTGGACACCTTGCGCCTGGCCGTGCCCAAGACCTTTGTGTTTGACGGCATCGATGAGACCGTGCGCGCCGCCTTTGACCGTGCCATCACCCTGCTGCGCGAGCAAGGCGCTGTGGTTGAAGAGATCAATCTGCCCGAATTTGACCAATTGCCACAGATCAACCGCAAAGGCGGTTTCGTCTGCGCCGAAGCCTGGTCTGTGCACCGCGACACCCTGCAAAGCAAGGGCGAGCAATACGACCCCCGGGTGGCCTCCCGCATTTTGCGCGGCAAGGACATCGACTGCGCTGATTACATCGAGCTTCAAGACACACGCCAGGCCTGGATCAGCGCCGTGGAAAGCCGTCTGGAACGCTACGATGCCGTTCTGATGCCTACCGTGCCTGTGGTCGCTCCTCGCATTGCCGATCTGCAAGCCTCGGACGAGTTCTACTTCGCCACCAACGGTCTGGTCCTGCGCAACCCCACCCTGATCAACTTCCTGGACGGTTGCGCTCTGTCGCTGCCTTGCCACGCGGCTGATGAAGCCCCGGTAGGCCTGATGGTAGCCGCCCCCGCCTACCACGACGAGCACCTGTTGGCGGTAGGTGCAGCAATCGAACGGGTATTGCCCCTGCGCAAACACTAATCCGGTAAGATTTACGTTCGTTCCAGGACGGCCACCCGGCCGTCCTTGTGCTTTTCGTCAGGAGCCTGTCATGAGCACACCCCAATCCTCCTCCCTGCCCCAGATCATGACACCCACGGTCTTTCCCTTGGCGGGGGTGCTCATTCTGATTCTGTCGTCCTGGGCCCTGTCGGGTCTGGATGCCAGTGGCAAATGGATCATGGGCTTTGGTGTGCCCCTGCTGGTGATGTGCTGGTTTCGCTACGTCGTCCATCTGGTGCTGGTGCTGGCGCTGGTCTTGCCAGTCAAAGGCCGCAAAATCCTGCGCAGCTCCCGCCCCAAAGCACAAATTCTGCGTGGCACAGTGATGATGCTGTCCACCTTCTCGTTTTTCAGTGCCTTGAGCTATCTGCCTCAGGCCGAAGCCACCTCCATCAACTTTCTAGCTCCCCTGCTGGTGCTGTCTGTTGCTCCCTGGATTCTGAAAGAGCCGCCACGCATCAGTCGCTGGGTGGCGGCCGGGGTCGGCTTTCTGGGCGTGCTGATCATCATCCGGCCCACGGCTGGTCTGCACCCATTGGGCGTAATGTTCGGTTTGATGACCGCCTGTATGTTTGCTACGCAATTTATCGCCACACGCCGCGTGGCCGTTGACAACTCGCTGACCACCTTGATCTGGAGTGGCGCCGTAGGCAGCATCTGTTTGACCATTGCCTTGCCCTTTCTGCTGCCCGCCGCCCTGCCTGCCCTGAAGGAGCTGACATTTTTTCAATGGCTGATTCTGATTTCGACGGGCTTGTGGGGCTGTCTGGGACATTTGCTGCAAATCCAGGCCTATCAACGGGCCTCGGCCTCTTTGCTGGCACCCTTTGTGTATCTACAGATCGTGGCAGCCGCCGCGCTGGGATGGCTGATCTGGGGACAGTTCCCCGATATGTTTACCTGGATCGGCATTGCCGTGGTGTGTTCCAGTGGCATTGTGATCAGAACCCTGGAATGGCGGCGCCAGAGCAAGGCTGGCGCCTGAGCCCTGCTCGACTTAGCGAGACTGCCAGCCCTGCACAAAGACGGCAACGGGCTGGCGCTTGGAACCCGCTTTTTGCAGTTCCAGCAAACGCAACACCCCTTCTCCACACGCCACATCAATACCTTGGGCGCTGACGCCCAAAATCTGACCGGGTTCTGCGCCATGCGTTTGCTCTATCACCTGAGCGCGCCAAACCTTCACAGGCTGCTCCAAACCGGGTAAGGACAGGGTGGAACCTGGCACCGGGTCAAATGCGCGAATACGGCGCTCCAGCTCTTTGGCTGGCTGGCTTAAATCCAGCGCCGATTCCGCCTTGGACAGTTTCTCGGCGTAGGTCACGCCTTCTTCTGGCTGAGGAACCGCCTGCAAGGTGCCATCACGCACGTGCTGCAAGGCTTGCAGCAAGGCCTGTGCCCCCAGTTGCGCCAAATCGTCATGCAAGGTTGCAGCACTGTGATCGTCACGAATTGCCAGCTCGCTGCGCACCAGCATATCGCCGGTATCCAGGCCTTCATCCATCTGCATGATGGTGATACCCGTGGCCGCATCGCCTGCCTGAATCGCACGCTGAATCGGTGCCGCACCGCGCCAGCGGGGCAAGAGACTGGCGTGAATATTGAAGCAGCCATAACGAGGCAGCTCCAAGGTCCATTTGGGCAGAATCAGGCCGTAGGCCGCCACCACCATCAGATCCGGTTGCAAATCCAGCAAGGTCTGACGGGCCTGGGCGGCCTCTTCGGGATACTTGCCATCCAGACGCAAGCTATGCGGCTGCAGAACCGGAATATGGGCGTTCACAGCGGCTTGCTTGACCGGGCTGGGGCTAAGCTTCATGCCACGGCCAGCCGGACGGTCTGGCTGCGTCATGACCAAAGGAACGTCAAAGCCCTGCGCTAACAGGGCTTCCAGGGCGATACGGGCAAAATCCGGGGTGCCGGCAAAAACAATACGCATGGCGACTATTGCCCTGCCTTCAGGGCTTCACGCTGCTGCTTGCGCAGACGGCTACGAATACGCTCACGCTTGAGTACCGACAGATACTCCACAAACACCTTGCCATCCAGATGATCCAGCTCGTGCTGAACACATACGGCCAGCAGGCCGTCGGCCTCTTGCTCGTACCACTCGCCTTTTTCATTTTGAGCCTTGAAACGGATGCTGGCAGCGCGCTCGACCTTGTCATAGGTATCGGGCACGGACAGGCAACCTTCTTCGTAGACCTTCAGCTCTTCGCTTTTCCAGGTGATTTCCGGGTTAATCAGCACTAGCAATTCATTGCCGCTTTCCGACACGTCGATAACCACCACACGCTCGTGCACATCAACCTGAGTGGCGGCCAAACCTACACCGGGCGCGTCATACATGGTCTCGGCCATATCCTTGACCAGTTTGCGAATACGGTCGTCGACCTCCTGCACGGGTTTGGCAACCGTGTGCAGACGTGGGTCAGGAAATTTCAGGATAGGAAGCAAAGCCATTGTCATGTCCGAAGAAAAAGCGATAAGTCGATATAATAAAACAAGTTTCAGGGCGGCACCTGGCACCACACCAAGCCCTAACAGCAAAGCGGCCATCGCCCTGGATAAAAACGTCCGGGACACCCAGCCTCAAAAACGGTTTCGTGCCACACTACCTTATGCCTCATTATTTTAGCTCGGGGGAAACCTCGGATGAAATCTCGGAAGAATTGCGTGCCTGGTTGCGTCTGTCACTGGAGCCAGAGCTTACGCCCGCCCAGGCCCGGCAACTGCTGGCCGCCTGTGGACTGCCACCGCAAATCTATCAAAGCTCGGTTCAAACCCTGTCACGCCATATTCCTGGCGAACTGGCCGTCCAACTAAGCCAGGGACCACTGACCGAGCTACAAGCGCACATTGACCAGGCCGTGGAATGGCTCAAGCAAGCGGGTCATCACATTGTGACGCTGGCAGACCCGGCTTACCCTGCCGCCTTGCTGGATCTACATGACGCCCCGCTCTTGCTGTACGCCAATGGCAATCTGGATGTGTTGGCGCACCCCGGGCTGGCGATTGTTGGTGCTCGCAATGCCACCCAGTCTGGCCAGGAAACGGCGACCGACTTCGCTGCCACGCTGGCCTCCAAAGGCTGGTGCATCATCAGTGGGCTGGCCAGCGGCATTGATCAGGCAGCGCACAAAGGCGCGCTCAAAGCAGGCCCGCAATCGGCCGGCACCATTGCTGTCATGGGAACGGGACTGGATCTGGTCTACCCGGCAGCGCACCGCGATCTGGCACACCAGATCAGTGATCACGGTCTGCTGCTCAGCGAGTTCCCCTTAGGCACCCGCGCCATGCCGCACCATTTCCCCCGCCGTAACCGCATTGTGGCCGCTTTGGCCAAAGGCGTGCTGGTGGTAGAAGCGGCAAAGCAAAGTGGCTCCCTGATCACAGCCCGTCTGGCCGGAGAACTGGGGCGCGAGGTTTTTGCTATTCCGGGCTCAATCCATTCGCCTTTGGCACGCGGTTGCCATGCCTTGATACGCCAAGGCGCCAAGCTGGTAGAGAGCGCCCAGGACATTCTGGATGAGCTGGGCAATGTGCAGCACACGTTCAAACTTGAACCCGGCAACCCGTCCAATGCCAGGCCTGTTCAGCACGATAACCTACCGGAAGAACTGCGCCCCATCCTGGAGCGCATCGATTTCGCCCCCTTGACGCCCGAGCAACTGATGCGCCGTACCGGTCTTCTGGCAACTCAACTGCCGGCGGTTCTGGCCGAGCTGGAGCTGGCTGGCTGCATAGAGCCTCTGGCAGACGGGCGATTCCAACGTATCAAGCCATAAAACCCGACTTGGCCACACTGCATCATGGCCTGCTCCTTTGCATCGAAACCCCGGCCACATCGCCTGCTTATAGGGCTGTTCCTAGGGGGCCAGCCCTGGCCTTCAAGAGGTATCATGACGAATACGTAAAGGCCTCCAGGCCCAGCCCCTTACCTTCAGGAAACTTCATGTCATACCCCTCGCGCGTCAAGATTGTGGAGGTCGGCCCTCGGGACGGCCTGCAGAACGAAAAAGAATTCATCCCTACCGACATCAAGGTCGAACTGGTCAACCGCTTGTCCCACGCCGGTTTTGTGAACGTGGAAGCCGCCTCCTTTGTCTCGCCCAAATGGGTGCCACAAATGGCAGACGGCGCGGAAGTGATGGCTACGATTGACCGTCGCCCCGGCACGATCTATTCAGTTCTGACACCCAATATGCGTGGCTTTGAAGGCGCCCTGGCTGCCAAGGCCGACGAAGTGGTGATCTTCGCCGCTGCCAGCGAAGCATTTTCGCAGCGCAATATCAATTGCAGCATTGAAGAATCGCTGGAGCGCTTTGCCCCCGTCGCCCAGGCCGCCAAAGAAGCTGGCATGCGCCTGCGCGGCTCCATCAGTTGTTCGTTCGGTTGTCCCTACGAAGGTGCTGTGGCGCCGGCCAATGTGTTGAAAGTCGGCCAACGTTTGATCGAACTAGGCTGCGATGAAATCGACGTAGCCGACACCATCGGTGTCGGCACGGCCCGTCAGGTCTACGAGGTGATGCGCATGATCACCGAGCACATTGACCCCATTCATGTGTCCGGCCACTTCCACGACACCTATGGCCAGGCCATCGCCAATATTGTGGCCGCCATGCAGGCCGGCATTCATATTTTCCACAGTTCTGTAGCCGGGCTGGGTGGCTGTCCCTACGCCAAAGGCGCAACCGGCAACGTCGCCACCGAGGACGTGCTGTTCCTGATGCAAGGCCTGGATATTGAAACCGGCATTGATCTGAACGCCGTGGTGGACACGGGGCAATGGATTTCGGCTCATTTAAAGCGCAAATCGGCCAGCAATGCCGGTAACGCCCTGGCAGCCCGCAAACAAGGGGCCGCCGCGTGCTGATGAGCCAAGCCCCCTCGAAAGAGGAAATTGACGCCCTGTTAAAGGATCTGGGTTCACTGCCTATTCAAGGCCGCTCCTGGCCTAAATGGGTCGCGGCTGGTGCCTGGATAGTGCTAGCCCTGATTGGTGTGCGTTTTGCGCTGGTAGCCAGCTCCCCACAAGGTGCGGCTATCAGCCCTGTACTGGCGGGCTCTCTGGTTCTGCTGTTTACTGGCTTGATCTTGATTGCCTGGCACATGTGGCATGGCATCACCACGATTGACCAGAACGGCATCCGCCAGAGCTGGATCATGAAGCGGGAAGTGCAATGGCAAGACATCCACTTTGCCAAGTTCGTGCCGCTGTTCAACTCCAAACGCCTGATCTGCTTTACCCGGCGTGGTCGACCCGTGATTTTTCAAGGCGCCACGCAGGATCTGCAAGTGGCTTTTGCCAAGATTTCCTTGGTGTTGCGGCGCAAAAATTAAGTCCAAATCCTGTCTATACCCAGGGCCACGCAAGCCCTGGGACAACTCAGATCAGAACCGCCCCCGCAAAGTGAACAGAAAACTGCGTGGCGCACCGTAGTTATTACGGTTCTCGATATAGCCCGGATACTCGTAGTAAACCTTGTCGAACAGATTATTGACGTTCAAGGCTGCCGTCCAGCTCGGTGTCACATCATAAGCAATACGTGCATTCCACACGCTGTACGAGGGTCGACGCACCTTGGAGACGCTGTTACTCAAAGCACTTTGCCAGTTCATACCCAGGCCGACGCTCACCGCTTGCAACTGACCAGGCAGACGGTAATCGCCCCAGATCCGCAACAAATGCCGTGGGGTTTCAGCGCTGAACACTTCACCTTCTTGAGACGTATCCCGCAAGAACTTATTGTTATTGAAGGTATAGCCGGCCGCCAATTGCAAGCCGGGGGCAACTTGCCCTGTCACCTCAGCCTCAAACCCTTGGCTGCGTACCTTGCCAGCGGCACGCGAGCAGTAACCGCCATTGCACACCGGGCCAGCCTCCTGATCCTGCACAGCCCGGTTGGTCTGATCAATACGATAAAAAGCCAGGGACGCATTCAGGCGGCCATCCAGCAGCTCACCTTTGATACCGGCCTCGTAATTAGCCCCCACAATAGGTTTGAGCAAGCTACCGTCGCGTGTCGTTGCGGTTTGAGGCTCAAAAATATCGGCATAACTGGCGTACACCGACCACTGGGGCGACAGCTCATACACCATCCCCAGGAACGGGGTGAATTCCGCTGTCGCCTTGCTGACGCTGACATCGCTCCAGCTTGTCGCCTGCGTGGAGTAGCGGCTTTCAAACCAGCTGAAACGTCCACCGCTGACCAAAGTCAGGTCATCGGTCAAACGACTACGCAATTGGGCGTAAATCCCCTTTTGTACGTGCGGCTCATAGCGAGATAAGCGCTGCGAATCGGGAAACTCGGCCGGTTTGGGCACGTGGGGATCGGGGTTGAACACATCCAAAGGACGGTAGTTCATGTTGTACTCAATCCGGTCACTGGAGCTAAGGCGCGAAATACTCGCCCCCACGACCAGATCCTGCGGCATATCCCACACCGTAAAGCGCCCATTCACATTGGCATCCACCCCCAGATGCTCGCTGGTCTTGTCATAGTTCCAGGCATTACGCACCGGGCCGGTCAAAGTCGTGACATCCACGGTCCCCGTCGCATCCAGGGCCGAGGTAATACTTTCTTCTTTCACATAGGTCGCTGCCACTTTCAAGCGCCAATTGTCATTGAACTGATGCGTCAGATCGGCAAAAACTTGGGTTTCATCTTTGTCCCATTGGTTCCAGTCCGCACCCAGAAAGGTGGAGCGCTTCAGCTCCAGCGAGCTGCCATCGCTATAACGTGGCAGACCGCCAAAGAAAGGAGTAGAGCGCAAGCGCGACACCAGCACACCGGCACCCACGCTGGTGTCCGGCGTAATGTCCAGATCCAGCGCCAGATACATATTGGCATTACGTTCCTTCACCCTGTCGATAAAGGAGCCTTTATCGTCATAATCCAGCACGGCACGCGCGCGCAGACTGCCGTTCTCGTTCAAGGCTCCACCTGCGTCCAGCATCGCACCGCCATGCTTCCACGAGCCAGCACGCAGCTCAGCCAGAATTTGCGTATCAGCCGTTGGACGTTTGCGCACCAGATTGATGGAACCACCAGGCTGACCCGCTCCTTCAAACAAGCCCTGAGCCCCACGGAATACTTCCACCCGATCCAGATAGGCCGTGCTACCCGTAAAGCTGTTGCCCACCGCATAAAAGCTGCGTGACAGCGGTACACCATCGTATTGGACATTGCTGATTTTGAAGCCGCGCGAATAATAGTTGCGCCCGCCATCGGCCACTTCGCTAATCGTCACGCCTGTGGTGTTCTCCAGCACTTCGCTGATCGACGCCAGGTTCTGGTCGTCCAGGCGCTTGCGTGTCACCACCGAAACAGACTGAGGAATATCTTTCAGTGCCTGTGCTGTCTTGCCTATGGTGGTGGCATTGGCCGTGTAGGACTGCGACCCCTCAGTCTGAGCATCCAGGCTGCGATTGACACGTACAGGGGCCAGGATACTGACACCAGGATCGGGTTCGGCTTCAATACGAATACCTGCACTTGCTTGGATGCCTCGATAGCCCGTACCAACCAGCAAGGCCTGCAAGCCATCCTGCAAGGCATAGCTGCCGTTCAAACCAGCACTGCGCACACCTTGCAACTGCGCCGCCGAGTAGATCAAGGACACACCCGCCTGACGGGCGAAATCAGCCAGCGCCGCATCCAGGGGACCGGCCGAGATGTGATAAGTACGTGCGGCCGTGGTACTGGCCGCAGCAGGGTTACTTTGAGCGTGCGCAATCGGCATGGCCGCCAATAAAGCGGCCACTAAAGGCAAAAATATGAAAAGAGCGGTTCTGCCAGAAACAGGCAGGCCACGCCGTCCTGATGCAAGACGTGCAGGTCGGCTAAAGAGGATCGTCACGAAAATGGCTCCAATGAAAGTCTGTCGATGCTGGCAGTGCGCACTGCTTCAATCGATATGACGAGCCAAAATCGCCATCCCCTCAAAAAAATACGTCCTGATCCAGAGAGGCCAAAACATGTCATCCGCGTAAGCTACAACACGCCTCAAGCTTATGCACGAGCCAGAACGCGAGTTAGTCTGCCGCCCCACCATTGACGACCCTGCTCTACCCGAACGGGCAGGCTTTGACGCAGCAAGTCCAGAATCTTGGCCGTGTCGTGCAACTGGAACACGCCTGACACCTTGATCTGAGCCACCGCCGGATCACATTCAATAGCGCCGTGATAACGCGCCAGATCCTGCAAGAACAGGGACAGCGGCATATCCTTGACGGCCAAGGCGCCCTCCACCCAGGCAGAGCCATTACCCTGCTGCTCGGCAGGCAAGGCGTCCACACGCATACTGCTCATGCAAGCACTTTGCCCGGTTTCCAGCACGGTATAGGCCCGGTCCCCCGAGTGTTGGCGGGGCCACAAGGCCACCGAACCTTCATTGACCTCAACCTGGCTGCCCGAATCCAGCTGACGGACTCGATAACGTGTCCCCAAGGCTTGCGCCCGCCCATCTCGGGTCTGCACAAACAAAGGGCGCTCCAAAGGGTCATGGGCGGAAATCAGGTAAATCTCCCCACGCAAAAGCTCAACTCGCCGGAACTGTGCGTTAAAGCTGATGTTCACGGCGGTATCGGTATTGAGCACAAGTACCCCGCCATCAGGCAAGTTCAACTGTCGGCGTTCCCCCCGTCGAGTGGATGCATCTGCCAGCAAAGGCTGGACAAAGGGGGCTTCAGCGACCCGCCATGCCAATACACCACCCACACTGCACGCACCCAGGCTCAGCAAAGCCTTGCGGCGTGACCGGCGCCGTTGCTGCTCCTCGGCTTGGCGCAGAATATGAGTGGCCTCCTGTCCAGGCAGAGAAGCCAGAGGTGCCTGCAAACTGCTCCCCATTGCCTGCAAACGCTCCCACACAGCAGCATGCTCAGGAGTCGCCTGCCGCCATGCCTCGAAGGCTTGCCAGGTCTTGGCATCCGCTACGTTGTGATGCAGCCTGATACGCCAGGCAATCGCCGTATCCAGAACAAGCGTCTCGGCGGAAGTATTCATTCGTCTGTCCAGATAGCTGGCTTACAAACCGTAAACCAGGCGATAGCAGTGCTGCAAAGCCTGCGCCAGATAACGTTCTACGGTGGACACGGATTTGCCTATGCGCTGCGCGATCTGCGGACAACTCAGGCCTTCCATTTGCGCCAGTAAAAACACCTCTCGCACCAAGGGTTTCAAGCGTCCCAGCATCTGTGCAATCTGCTCCAAGGACTCCAGAATGACCAGACGGGACTCCTCGGAGGGCCAGTTGTCCTGCGGGCGACTTTCCAGGACAGCCAGGTAAGCACGCTCGATTTCCAGCCTGCGCCAATGATCCACCACCAGCCGTCCGGCAATCGTGCGCAGATAGGCGCGGGGCTCCCTCAAAGAGCCATCGCTAATGGTGCTGGAGTTCACACTAAGCAGTCGCAGGAACGTGTCTTGCGCAAGATCGGCTGCTTGATGCGCGTCCCCTAACTTGCCACGCAGCCAACCACGCAACCAATCGTGGTGGTCGCGATAAAGCTCGGAAACCGCAGCGTGGGAGGGATGTTCAAGCTCGGCGGGCATGGGGTGCCAAGGGAAAGGCAGAGAATGTTAATAAGAACCATTATTATTGCATAAGTCCGATCAAGCCCATGCATCCGCTCTACCCATAAAAAAAGCAGCTCCCAAAGAGAGCTGCTTTTTGCATATCGCAAACCCCGAATGGATTAACGAATAGGCAGACCGTAGATCAAGCCACCGTCGATCCACAAAGCATTCAGGCCGCGTTCGATTTGCAGCGGGCTACCTTTACCCACGTTGCGCTCGAAGGACTCGCCGTAGTTACCGACCTGCTTGATGATGTTGTAAGCCCATTTTTCGTCCAGGCCCAGGTTTTTACCGGCACCGGGAGTCACACCCAACAGACGCTGGATGTTGGGGTTGTTGCTCTTGAGCTTCTCGTCCACATTGGCCGCTGTCACATCCAGTTCTTCAGCATTGAAGCTGGCTTGGATGGACCATTTCACAATGTTCAGCCAGGCATCATCGCCCTGACGGACGAAGGGGCCCAATGGCTCTTTGGAAATGATTTCAGGCAGCACCAGGTAGTCGTCCGGATTCTCCATTTTGGAGATACGAATCGAAGCCAGGCCGGACGCATCGGTAGAGAACACGTCACAGCGGCCAGCCACAAAAGCGTTGACTACTTCGTTGAACTGTTCGATCACCACAGGCTTGTACTCAACCTTGTTGGCGCGGGCCCAGTCAGCCATGGTGTTTTCGTTGGACGTTCCCGTCTGCATACAAACCGTGGCGCCGTTCAATTCCTTGGCGCTGGAAACACCCAGCTTCTTGGACACCAGAAAACCCTGGCCGTCGTAGAAGTTGATGCCGGCGTGGATAGCACCCACGGCCGTATCGCGCTGCTGAGTCACGGTCGTGTTACGGGCCAGCAGATCAATTTCACCTGACTGCAACGCCGTAAAACGTTGCTGCGAGTTCAAAGGCACGGCCTTGAATTTGCTGGCGTCGCCCAGGGTGGCGGCAGCGACCGAGCGACACACATCAATATCCAGCCCTGTCCAATTGCCCTTGTCATCAGGGGCAGAAAAACCGGCAAAACCGGTGGTCACGCCACACAGCACGTGACCGCGCTGTTTGACATTGTCCAGGGTGGCGGCCTGGGCAGCAGGCATGCTGGCCATCAAGGCCAGGACTACAGCAGAAACGGGCACAAAGCGCATCGGGCTCTCCTCAAAGATATAGGTATTGACTATTTTCCAGCATAGTACCGCAGCCCGACTGCTACTTGTGTGCATATCTACATGGCTAATTAATCGTAGCTGCGTTGGTCCTCGATGACTTTACCATCCCGAGGCAAGGCGCCTGGCTCCACAAACTCCACCTGTGCGCGCAGTTTGGTGATTTCACGGATCGAGTCGGCCAACGCGTTTTCCAGTCCCTCAGGCTTGGAGGTGACCTCCACCTGAAACACCATCTGGTCCTGACCACTGGCACCCCGCACCACCAAGCGAGCCTGGCCCAGTTCCTTGTGACGCAAGCGAATTTGTTCCACCTGTCCCGGATGCACAAACATGCCGCGCACCTTGGTCGTCTGGTCAGCACGCCCCATCCAGCCGCGTATACGCTGATTAGTCCGACCACAAGGGGACTGGCCGGGCATGACGGCGGACAAGTCCCCCGTACCGAACCGCACCAACGGGTAGTCTGGGTTAAAAGACGTCACCACCACTTCGCCCACTTCACCAGGCTCTACGGGCTGGCCTGTGCCCGGACGCACAATTTCCAGAATCAGGTTTTCGTTAAGCACCAAGCCTTCACGGGCCTGAGTTTCGTAGGCAATCATGCCCAGATCGGCACTGCCGTAAGCTTGATAGCCTGCCACGCCATGCTCGCTGAACCATTTTTGTAAAGAGGGCGGGTAGGCTTCACCCGAGAACAAGGCCTTGGTCAATCCCGGCAACGCAATCTGCATGGACTGGGCTTTTTCCATGATGATTTTCAGAAAGCTGGGGGTACCGGTGTACCCATGCGGGCGCAAGTCGGCCATGGCCTGCACTTGTTGTTCGGTTTGCCCCACCCCCCCCGGAAACACGGTGCAATCCAAAGCATGGGCAGCGGTTTCCATCATCGAACCGGCCGGCGTGAAGTGATAGGAGAAGCAGTTGAAAATCAGTTCTTCGCGGCGAAAACCCGCTGCATACAAGGCCCGCGCAAAGCCCCAATAGTCCGGGCGACGGCTTTCGGGCTCATACATGGGGCCAGGCGAAGCAAACACTTTGCGAGCTGCCCCCCAGGAAATGGAGGAAAAGCCGCCGAAAACGGACTGCGCATACTCAGCCGACGGCGCGCCAGAGCGGGCCCGCTCACGAGCTTCCAACTGGGCTTTGAGCAGCTCGCTTTTACGAAACACCGGAATAGCCAGCAGGTCCTCACGGCTGCGCACAGCGGCCAGATCCACCGAATCCAGTTGTCTGGCAATGGCAGGGGCTCCTTTTGCAGCCGCTTGCAAAACCTGCGGCAAACGGGACAGTAAATCAGCCTCACGCTCGTCCGGTTCCTGGGTTTCGCGCTCGTCGTAAAATTCGCTCATCTCTCCTCCACTGGGATGAATTGGCATTCAAACACTCCCGCGCCCAGCCGACTTCCTGCTCATAGACTGACGCGTGTCGATACCAAGCTCTGCGACTACACCCCGTGTAGCCAGGAGCTGCCCAAAACTAAAAATGTCAAAAGGGGTCAGGGCGGCACCTTGTGTGCATCCCGATCGATGGCCTGTTCCTGTACTGATCCTGCCGCTTTCAATACAGGCCAGGCCCTGCTGATACTGTGAAAATCCTTGAGGGTTAGGCCAACCAGCGCTTGCGTCGTCGATAGAATTTATTGTCACGAAAGCTCTTGCGCTCGCCCCCGGACACACCCAGATAGAACTCCTTGACGTCTTCGTTCTCGGCCAAGGCCTGGGAGGGTCCATCCATCATGACGCGGCCGTTTTCCAGGATGTAGCCATAGTCGGCATACTTCAGGGCCACGTTGGTGTTTTGCTCGGCCAGCAAGAAACTGACACGCTCGCGCTGATTCAGGTCACGGACAATCTCGAAAATCTCTTCCACCACCTGCGGTGCCAGCCCCATGGAAGGCTCGTCCAGCAAGATCATGCTGGGGTCGGCCATCAAGGCGCGTCCAATGGCACACATTTGCTGTTCACCGCCCGAGGTATAACCGGCCTGACTGGTACGGCGCTGCTTTAGACGCGGAAAATACTGGTACACCTTGTCCAGCTCGGCGCTTACATCACCACGTGACAAGGAACGGGTATAGGCCCCGGTCAGCAAATTTTCTTCAATGCTCAAGTGCGCAAAACAGTGGCGCCCTTCCATCACCTGCACTACGCCGCGCTTGACCAGATCAGCCGGAGTCAGTTGATCAATACGCTCGCCACGCAGATGGATCTGGCCTTTGGTCACATCGCCGCGCTCAGCGCGCAGCAAGTTCGATACGGCCCGCAAGGTCGTGGTTTTACCGGCACCGTTGGCGCCCAGCAAGGCAACAATCCGCCCTTCCGGTACACGCAAGGACACGCCCTTGAGCACCAGAATGACGTGGTTGTAAATCACTTCGATGCCATTGACGTCCAACAAGATGGGCGCCTCATCCACTTGGCCTACGGTCTCACTCATAATCTTCCCCACGCAATGCAGTGCCCAGGGCGAACCCTGGGCGCCTGGGTTTAGCCTTCGCAGGTGCGAGGCGTAATTTTCTTCTCAGCGGCGTACTTGGCCGACATTTCCTTGACTAAAGGATCGACATACTTCTTGTCGGACTCATACCAGTCGGAGACAACTTCAAACTTGTTGCCGTCCCACTGCACGATACGAGCCCAGTCATCACCCATATGGTTGCTGCATGAGGTTTTAACGGGACGCATGATGCCTTCAAAGCCCAGCTCTTTCAAACGAGCTTCGTCCAGGTTCAGGTTCTCGAAACCCCAGCGCACTTGTTCGGGCGTCATATGCTGCCCTTTACCGAACTTCTCTTGGGCAGTACGAATGGCTTCTACCTGCATCATGGAAATCATCATGCCGCGCGTGTGTGCCAGCGTGCCGACATACTTGTCCCCGTTTTCAGCTCCTTTGCCTTTGGCGTGCATCTCGCGCACGGCATCATGCACCGGACCGTCCTCGGCACTGTTGTGAATGGTGATGCCCTTGTAGCCCTTGGCGGTCTGGCCCAGATCGACCACATCGCTCTCGGAAGCGGCCCACCAGATGCCATAGATTTTGTCGCGTGGGTATCCCACTGCCTGCGCCTCACGAATAGCGGTAGGCGTCATGATCCCGGCGCTCCAGAGCAACACGAAGTCAGGACGGTTTTTACGCACTTGTAGCCAGGTGGATTTCTGCTCCACGCCAGGAGCGGTCACCGGATACAGATCCAGCTTGAAGCCTTGTTCCTTGGCACGGGCCTGTAACAGAGCGATAGGCTCTTTACCGTAAGGCGAGTCATGGTAGATCAGGGCAATACGCTGATCTTTCAGCTTGTCCTCACCCACTTGCTTGGTGATGTCCTGGATCATGACATCGGCTGCGGTCCAGTACGTGCCCAGCAGCGGGAAGTTCCACTCGAACACCGCACCGTTAGCCGAATGCGATAGACCGTAGCCCATGGTTTCAATGGCGACCCCATCCACAATAGCCTTGTCGGTCAGGGCAAAAGTAATGCCTGTGGACTGGGTGTCAAACCCCGAAGCACCACCATTTTTGCCTTTCATGCGCTCGTAGCACTCTACGCCACGGTCGGTGGCATACGCCGTTTCACACTCCTCGTATGCCAGCTTGACGCCATTGACACCGCCGTCACGTTCGTTGACCAAAGCCAGATAGTCCAGCTTGCCATCGGCCCATGGGATCCCCAGTGGGGCAAAGGAGCCGGTGCGGTAGGTCAGCAGTGGAATGTACTGTTCCTCAGCTGCCAAAGCGGCTGTACTCATGGTCAACATTGCAGCGCAAGCACTCAAACCGAGCACAGCGCGTTTCAGTCGTGTTGTCATCTCCTGGTCCTCCGATAAGTACCATTTGTCTAAGTACCCCGTCCCGATTGGCGGGGCTGTTGTTGTAATAAACTGCCTACCTGCTAATGGGGGAAGGGCCACAAACGCAGCTTTTCCTTACCAATACTCCAGAGTCGAGCCAAACCATGCGGCTCCACAATCAAGAAAAATACGATCAGGGCACCGAACACCATGTGTTCAATGTGCGAGGCGGTGTCCACGCCGATGGACATACCAAACCAATGCGGCACGTTGGTCAGAAGCACGGGCAGCAAGACCATGAAAGCGGCACCAAAGAAGCTGCCCACAATCGAGCCCAGACCACCGATGATGACAATGAACAACAGCTGCAAAGAGCGAGTCAGGTCAAAAGCCAGTGGCTCCCAGGAACCCAGATGAACAAAGGCCCACAAGGCACCGGCCACACCGATGATGAATGAGCTGACAGCAAAGGCCGTGAGCTTGGCGTAGACCGGACGGATACCAATCACTTCAGCGGCCACGTCCATGTCACGAATCGCCATCCATTGACGACCAATCGCGCCACGCACCAGGTTCTTGGCCAGCAAGGCAAACACCACCACAAAGATCAGTACAAACAAGTACTTTTGCATGGGGGTTTGAACCGGCAAACCAAATGCACTCAAGGCGGGCACCGACACGTTGCCCGAGGGCGAGTAGTTCGTGAAAAAGGCAATACGCAGGAACGCCCAATCCACAAAGAACTGCGCAGCCAGGGTTGTGACCGCCAGGTACAAGCCACGGATACGCAAGCTGGGAATACCAAAGGCGACCCCCACCAGAGTGGCAAACACGCCGCCCAGCAAGATCTGCAACACCAACGGCAACTCAGGAATACGGACACCAAAGTTCCAGGCGGCATAGGCGCCCACAGCCATAAAGGCGCCTGAACCAATGGAAATCTGTCCGCAATAGCCCACCAGAATATTCAGGCCGATCGCTGCCAAGGACAGAATCAAAAAGGGAATCAGAATAGCTTGCAGGAAGTAGTTGGATGCCATGGCTGGCACCAACAGAAATGCCACCAGCAACAGGCCCAACATCACATAGCGATCCTGGCGGATGGGAAAAATCTGCTGGTCAGCCCGATAGCTGCTTTTGAACTGACCATTTTCGCGGTAAATCATATCGGCTCCACCTCAGACGCGATCAATAATCTTCTCGCCGAACAGACCTTGTGGTCGGAACAGCAGGAACACCAGGGCCAGCACATAAGCAAACCAGATCTCGATGCCGCCACCTACATAAGGGCCCAGATAAACCTCGGACACCTTCTCACCCACACCGATAATCAGGCCACCCACAATGGCACCGGGCACCGAGGTCAGACCACCCAGAATCACCACAGGCAAGGCGCGCAACGCAGCGGTCGACAAGGTGAACTGCACCCCGTATTTGGAACCCCAGATAATGCCGGCGACCAATGCCACCAAACCGGCCACCGTCCAGACCACGACCCAGATACGGTTCAAGGGAATACCAATGGACTGTGCCGCCTGGTGATCGTCTGCCACCGCACGCAGGGCACGGCCCACACTGGTGTACTGAAAGAAGATGGCCAGGGCCGCAACCAGCAAGGCCGCAACCACGGCTGAACTCAAGTCCTCCAGACTGACCAGCACACCGCCTTCAAACACGGACTCCAGGATGAAAGCCGGGTCTTTGGGCATGCCCACGTCAATGGAGTACACCGAACTGCCAAACACGATCTGACCCAAACCATCGAGCAGATAGCTGATACCGATGGTGGCCATCAGCAAGGTCGTGCCTTCCTGGTTCACCAGATAACGCAGCACCCAGCGCTCAATGACCACGGCCAGCACAAACATCAATATGGCCGAGACAATGAAAGCCAGCACATTGCCCAGAATGCCGGGCTCCATGCCCAGCAACTGCGGAATCCACTGGGAGAGACGAGCCATGGCCAGTGCGGCCACCAGCACCATTGCGCCCTGTGCGAAGTTAAAAACACCCGATGCTTTGAAAATCAGAACAAAGCCCAGCGCGACCAGGGCGTACAACATCCCGCTCATCAGCCCGCCCAGCAAAGTTTCAAGAAAAAATGCCATGTCCGTTCCCCTCAATGGCCAGCGCCAAGATAGGCGCGGATGACGTCCGGGTTTTGTCGTACTTCGTCCGGTACTCCGTCACCAATTTTCTTGCCATAGTCCAGAACCACCACGCGGTCCGAAATATCCATGACTACGCCCATATCGTGTTCAATCAAAACAATCGTGGTGCCGTACTCTTCATTCACATCCAGAATAAAACGGCACATATCCTGCTTTTCTTCGATGTTCATGCCTGCCATAGGCTCATCAAGCAGCAAAATGCTCGGCTGCATTGCCAGCGCCCGCCCCAGGTCAACCCGTTTTTGCAGACCGTAAGGCAAACGCCCTACCGGCGTTTTGCGGTAGGCCTGGATCTCCAGAAAATCGATGATGCCTTCCACGTACTCACGGTTGCGAATCTCTTCGCGCTCGGCACCGCCCAGTCGGAAAGCCTGGGCAAACACCCCGCTTTTCATGTGCAGATTACGGCCGGTCATGATGTTGTCCAGCACACTCATGCCCTTGAACAGAGCCAGGTTCTGAAAGGTACGGGCAATGCCCTGCTCGGCGGTGTGACGTGAGTTCATGCGGGCATAACTCTGGTCACGTAAGACAATCTCGCCTTGTTGTGGTGCATATACGCCGTTGATGACGTTCAACATGGAGCTTTTGCCTGCTCCGTTCGGACCGATGATGGAGCGGATCTCGTGTTCACGAATATTGAACGAGATATCGGTCAAGGCTTTCACCCCCCCGAAGGACAGCGAAATATTCTTTAAATCCAGTACCACTGGGCCAATCCGACGGCCCGGCATTTGCGCCTCACTCATCATGCGCTCCTTGCTGCGTCTGTCATGCGCTCAATGTGCAGGTCTGCCGAAATGCGACCGCTGCGCCCATCTTCAAACTTCACTTCTGTCTCCACAAACTGCCTGTCCAAACCGTTGAACAGGGCGTCGACCAGAACCTTGTACTTTTGCGCGATAAAACCGCGACGTACTTTGCGGGTGCGGGTCAGTTCATCGTCATCCGGGTCCAGCTCTTTATGCAGAATCAAAAAGGCACTGATGCGCGAGCCGGCCAGTTTGGGGTCGTTGGCCAGATCATCATTGACCTGCGCCACGCAATCCCGAATCAAGGCATAGACCTCGGGCTTGCCGGCCAGATCGGTGTAACCGGCATAAGGCAGGTTGCGACGCTCGGCCCAGTTGCCCACTGCTTCCAGATCAATATTGATAAAGGCGCACACTTCCTTTTGGCCATCACCAAAAGCCACGGCTTCTTTGACGAAGGGGAAGAACTTGAGCTTGTTCTCGATGTACTTGGGTGCAAACAAAGAGCCGTCGGCCAATTTGCCCACATCCTTGGCACGGTCGATGATCTTTAACTGACCATCGGTGTCCAGATAACCGGCATCGCCTGTGTGATACCAGCCGTCTTCGGTAAAAGACTCGGCGGTGGACTCGGGATTGCGGTAGTACTCCTTGAACAAGCCAGGGCTGCGCACCTGAATCTCACCGTTATCGGCCACACGGATTTCCACACCTTTGACGGGTGGACCTACCGTATCGGCACGCACATGGCCATCTTCCTGCACGCAGACAAACACCGAGGTTTCCGTCGCGCCGTACAGTTGCTTGAGGTTGATGCCAATAGAACGGTAAAAATCGAACAGATCGGGGCCAATGGCTTCACCGGCGGTATAAGCCACACGCACGCGGCTCATGCCCAGGGCATTACGCAAGGGGCCGTAGATCAGGATATTGCCCAGGCCATAGCACAGGCGATCCCACATCCCCACGCCAGGGCGCTTGTCCAGAATCTGCACACCCACGCGGTGCGCCAAAGTCATGAAACGCTTGTACAGGGCGCGCTTTAAGGCACCGGCATCCTCCATGCGAATGGTCACTTGCGTGAGCAAGCCTTCCAACACGCGGGGAGGCGCAAAGTAATAGGTGGGACCAATGTCGTGCAGGTCGATGGACACGGTCTCGGGCGATTCAGGGTGATTCACCGTAAAACCCGTGACCAGGAACTGCGTGTAGGAAAACATGTTCTGCCCAATCCAGGCGGGAGGCAGATAAGCCAGCACTTCCTCGGCATCGGTCAGCGATTCCAGCTCCTGAATGGCCAGGCCACGATCGACCAGGGCGCCGTGGGTCAACACCACACCCTTGGGCTTGCCGGTCGTACCGGAGGTATAGAACATGGCAGCAGCATGGTCAGGCGTAATGGCCTTCCAGATACGACGCACACAGTCCGGATCACGCGCCAATTGCTCGCGCCCCTGCTCCATGACTTGTTCAATGTATTGCAGTTGTTCTTGCTGATAGTTGCGCAAACCACGTGGATCGTCATAGATCAGTGCATCCAGATCGGGGCACTGGTCCCAGACTTCCAGCAGCTTGTCGACCTGCTCCTGGTCCTCGACCACGGCCACACGAATGCTGGCATCCAGCAACACGTGCAACATTTCCTGGGCCACCGCATCCTGATACAAAGGCACGGGCACAGCGCCCAGCATTTGCGCTGCCATCATGGCCAGGTACAGACGCGGGCGGTTTTCACCGATCACCGCAACGTGCTGACCGTCTTTGACTCCCAGCCCGGCCAGGCCCGCAGCCAGTTGCTCGGCCTGTTCGGCCAGCTCCCGCCACGTCCAGGTCTGCCAGATTCCCAGGTCTTTTTCGCGCATGGCAACTTTGTTGCCGCGCACCTGGGCATGGTGTTCTATCCAGGCTGGGAAGGTGCCGGGTAACCCCGCTACCTGCTCTTTATCCATCCGCACAACCATGTCTCCTCCGAATTTTCCCGGCTTGTTATGGTCCAGGAGGCTGCTTATGATTGCGGCAGAAGGCTGAAGTGATGCCTTCAAGCTATTTGCAGCCTGTTAATAATCAAGTTATCGGCTGCACGTCCCGAAGATTGTCACGGACATGACATTCGACCTTTATCGAGGGTTAATCCTCATGCATGTTGTAGATGCTTTATCGGAGCGAGCCGCCTGGTTTCGCTTGTTGACACCCGAGCTGCAAGAGCGTGTCCGCCGCGACACGCTGATCACCGCATACGAGGCCGGAGCCATCGTCGAACGCAAGGGGGAACGCGCCACGGCCTGGATCGGCGTGCTCTCGGGTTTGCTCAAAGTATCGGTGGGCAACTCCGACGGCAAAATTGCCTCCATGACAGGGGTGCCTGCCGGTGGCTGGATAGGCGAAGGCTCTTTGCTGAAAAACGAAGAGCGCAAATACGATGTGGTGGCCTTGCGCGACAGCCAGGTGGCCCGCTTGCCCGCCCACAGTTTTAACGATTTGCTGGACCAGAGTATTGCTTTCAACCGCTACCTCCTGCATCAGCTCAATGAGCGTGTGGCGCAATTTATCGGCAAGGCCGAGTACAACAGCCTGTCTACCCCCGATGCCCGCGTGGCGCGCTGTCTGGCAGAGCTGTTCAACCCGCTGCTCTACCCCGGAAAAGGTCTGCGCCTGGACATTACCCAGGAAGAGATCGGCTACCTGGCGCGGGTATCGCGCCAACGTGCCAACCAAGCCCTGCGTCAACTGGAAAACGAAGGGCTGTTGTTGATCAAATATGGTGGCGTCCAGGTACTGGACCTGGACGGCCTGAAACGTTACGGCGATGAATATGCCGCCTGATTATGCGGCCACTGTTGGCCGCATGACCGTCAATCCATACGAATACCGGCACGCTCGATAACCGTGGCCCATTCCGCGCGTTCACGCTGAGCGTAGGCCTGGAATTCATCGGGCGTCATGGGCATGGGCTCTACACCCATCGCGCGGATACGCTGGTCCAGCTCGGGCGTTTTCAGAGCCTGCATCAAGTCCTGGCTCAAGCGTTGACGGGCACCTTCGTCCATCTTGGGTGGGCCCACCAACCCTTGCCAGGCATAGGCGTAGAAGTCGGCAATACCGGCTTCGGCCATGGTTGGCACATCAGGCAACAGGCTGCTGCGCTCGGGCGTGGCCACGGCCAGAACCCGCAATTTGCCAGCCTTGATGTTGGACAATGCCGCTGCAGAATCGACAAAAGACATATCCACCTGACCGCCCAGCAAATCCTGAATGGCGGGTGCGGCTCCCTTGTAAGGCACATGCACGATCTGGGTGTCGGTGCGCTGCTTGAACATTTCCAACGCCAGATGGTGAGGTGAACCACTGCCAGCGGACGAGGAGGTCAGTTTTTCAGGCTGCTTACGAGCCGCTTCAAGCAAATCGGCCACCGTCTTGTACGGGGATTCTTGCGGTACCGCCAGCATCAAGGGAAAACGGGCCAGTCCGCCCACATACGTGAAAGCCGCCGGGTCGTACTGCAGCTTGTTGTACAAGGAGGAATTGAATGCCAGCGTGCCTGAGTCAGCGGTACCCACGGTATAGCCGTCCGGTTTGGCGTTGCTCACATAGGTCGCGCCGATGATGGTCGCCGCCCCCGGCTTGTTTTCCACAATCAACGTCTGACCCAGGCTGCTTTCCAACTGCTTGGCCACCAACCGAGCAATCACATCTGAACCACCGCCTGCGGGATAAGGCACTACCCACGTTACCGCCGACTGGGGCCAGTCCGCTGCCAGGGCCGTTCCTGTCAGGCTGGCGCCCAGCAACACACCGGCTCCCAATTTTTTCCAATCCATGATGTCTCCTTCGTACATACAAACAGCGCTTAGGGCACTGTTTTTTTAAATGTTAAGCATCCCGTTCGGGATGCGCAGAGACATTATGCGCGGACAGCCCTACGCAGGGCATTAGTAACGATGCGGATATCGATCAGCGGTAATTGCGTGCGCCAAACAGGGCCGAGCCAACCCGAACCTCGGTCGAACCTTCCTGAATCGCCAGCTCGAAATCCCCACTCATGCCCATGGACAGGCCTTGCACCTGTTCATGGCCCAACTCCACCAGACGATCACGCCACTGGCGCAACGTAGCAAAACAGGCGCGCACCGCCTGAGGGTCCTCGCTATTGACGGCCATGGTCATCAAACCCCGGACGTTCAGGGTATCGAGCGAGCGCAAGGACTGCATGAAAGCAGGCAATTGCTCCGGGGCCAAGCCAAACTTGCTGGGTTCGGGCGAGGTCTTGACCTGAACAAGCACATCCAGGCTACGCTGCTCGGTTTGCAGGTGCCGATCCAGGGCCTGGGCCAGCGACAAACGGTCCAAAGACTGGACTTCGCTGGCCAGGCGTGCAATATCTTTAGCCTTATTACTCTGCAGATGGCCTATCATCACCCACTGCACCGCGCGATCGGCCAGCTCGGCCTGCTTGTCCCGAATCTCCTGAACCTTGTTCTCGCCCATTCGCAACAAGCCCAGGTCCAGAGCTTGCGCCAGCACGGGCACAGGAAAGGTTTTGCTGACCGGTAAAAGCGCCACCGCACCGGCAGGGCGGCCGGCCTGCAAGCAAGCCTGTTCGATACGTTGGCGCAATTGCGCCAAGCGACCAGAAAGGGAAGAGTCAGAAGAATCCATCAATGCACCAGCACCCAGATAAAACCATCGCAAACGCTGCAAACACAACAGCGGCCATTTCCGATAGCATAACTGCTGCACACGGCCATCGCTAAGCCAATCCACAGCGTCTTTGCCGTGTTCTGCATCTAGGCGTAATTTGCATCTTCACTGTGTACTCGTATCCCGTTTCCCCAACTTTATCGAGGAGCTCATGACAGATCGTCCCACCCATGCTTTGCCGTCATACCTGAATGCCGACGACGTCGGCCCATGGGGTATTTATCTCGAACAAGTGGAGCGAGTCACTCCGTATCTGGGCAAATTGTCCCGATGGGTTGAAACACTCAAGCGCCCCAAGCGCACACTGATTGTCGACGTCCCCATCGAACTGGATAACGGCACCGTGGCCCACTTTGAGGGCTACCGCGTTCAACACAATACGTCCCGTGGCCCAGGCAAGGGCGGCGTGCGCTACCACCAGGATGTTACCTTGTCCGAGGTAATGGCGCTGGCTGCCTGGATGTCGATCAAGTCAGCGGCCGTGAACCTGCCCTTTGGCGGTGCCAAGGGCGGTATTCGTATTGACCCACGCCACTACTCCCAGGCCGAACTGGAACGTATCACCCGCCGCTACACCAGCGAGATTGGCGTGATCATTGGCCCCAACAAGGACATTCCCGCACCGGATGTGAACACCAATGCCCAGACCATGGCCTGGATGATGGACACCTATTCCATGAACGTGGGCGGCACCAGCACCGGTGTGGTCACCGGCAAACCCGTGTCCCTGGGCGGTAGTCTTGGCCGGGTAGAAGCCACTGGCCGTGGCGTTTACACAGTAGGCTGCGAAGCCGCCCGCGATGCTGGTATCGATCTGAATGGCGCCCGCGTCATTGTGCAAGGTTTCGGGAACGTGGGTGGCACGGCCGCCCGCCTGTTCCAGGAAGCGGGTGCCAAAGTGCTGGCCGTACAGGACCACACGGGCACGGTGTACAACCCCAACGGTCTGGACGTGCTGGCCTTGCTGGACCACATGGAACAACACAAAGGTCTGGCCGGAGCACCCAACGCCGAAGCCATTTCCAATGACGATTTCTGGCACATCGAAACCGATCTGCTGATCCCGGCCGCGCTGGAAGGCCAGATCAACAAGAACAATGCCGACCGCATCCGCGCTCGCATTGTGATCGAAGGTGCCAATGGCCCCACCACCCCCGAAGCCGATGACATCCTGAACGACAAGGGCGTGACCATTGTCCCGGACGTGGTGGCCAACGCCGGCGGTGTGACTGTGTCCTACTTCGAGTGGGTTCAGGACTTCTCCAGCTTTTTCTGGACCGAGGACGAGATCAACAATCGGCTGGAAATGATGATGCGCGCGGCCTACACCACGGTAGCGGCCGTTGCCAAAGAGCACAACGTCACCCTGCGTACCGCTGCCTTTATTGTGGGTTGCGCCCGCATTCTGGAATCTCGTCAGGTACGCGGCCTGTATCCCTAAGCTCATAAGGCGGCATACTCGGTTTATGCCGCTTTTTATGCGCAAAATACAGCGCTTGTGCAAAAAAATCAGGGGGAAAGCGGTAGAATCGGGGCATCCAGGATATGACACCCGTATGAAACCCTTACCCCCTTTCTCTTTGACCGCAAGGACGTTGCTGTGAATAACAATGACCTGAACGCGGCGGTCCAGGTACGCGACATCCACAAACGCTTTGGCACCAACGAGGTGCTCAAGGGCATTTCCCTGCAGGCCCACAAGGGCGATGTACTCTCCATTATCGGCGCCTCGGGCTCGGGTAAAAGTACCCTGCTGCGCTGCATTAACCACCTGGTCGTCCCCGATCAGGGCGAAGTCCAGATCGGCAATGACATTTTGCGCAGCCATCGCAACCGCAAGGGCATTTGCCAGACAGACAATCCGCGTCTGTTGGAACAAGTCCGCGCCCGCTTGGGGATGGTGTTTCAGAACTTCAATCTATGGTCGCACCGCACGGTGCTGCAAAACGTCACCGAAGGCCCCATTCACGTCAAGGGCCGCCCGGCCCGTGAAGCGGCTGAATACGCCCGAGAACTGCTGGGCAAGGTCGGCCTGAGCAACAAGTGCGATGCCTACCCGGCCGAACTGTCCGGCGGCCAGCAGCAACGCGTGGCCATTGCCCGTGCGCTGGCCATGGACCCGGACGTCTTGCTGTTTGACGAACCGACCTCCGCGCTGGATCCGGAAATGGTGGGTGAGGTACTGCGCGTCATTCGCCAACTGGCCCAGGAAGGTCGCACCATGATCCTGGTCACCCACGAAATGAATTTTGCGCGTGACGTGTCCTCCGAGACCATTTTCATGCACAACGGCCTGATTGAAGAACGTGGCCACCCCAAAGAGCTGTTCGATAGGCCACAATCCGAGCGTCTACAGCAGTTTCTACAACCAATGCAGTAAGATCATCGCTTCGTGAATACGACACAGGCTGGAAAACCAGCAGGGCCAAGACGGCCCTGACCAGCCTATCCACAAAGGAGAGCCAGACCATGAGTTTCCTCAGCAAGACCCTGATCTGTGCCAGCCTGGCCCTGTTGGGCTCCCAGGCTGCAATGGCAGACACCCTGAAAATCGGCACGGAAGGCGGTTACCCACCATGGAGCATGGTGGATGCAGCCGGCAAGGTTACCGGCTTTGACGCCGACGTGGGCGCGGCTCTGTGCAAAGAGCTCAACAGCGACTGCAAGTTCATCGTACAAGCCTTTGACAGCCTGATTCCTTCGCTCGATGCCAAACGATTTGACCTGATCATCTCGGGCATGTCCTACACCCCCGAGCGTGCCAAGCGCGTGAACTTCAGCATTCCTTACGCCGTTGAAGACGCCATTTTCGTTCTGCCCAAGAACAGTGAACTGGTCGGCGCCGACAACGAACAAACCATTTTTGATGGTCTGGCCGGTAAAACCATTGGCGTTCAAGGCGGCACCACCCACGGCGCTTTCCTGACCAAGAAAGCCCCCAAGACGACCATCAAGAACTACGAGACCCTGGACCAGATGCAAATCGATCTGGACGCCGGCCGTTTGAACGGCACCTTTGCCGACCTGACCTCGCAATCGAAGTTCCTGCATAAAGTCGGTGAAGACAACTTTGCCCTGTCCAAGCTGGTCATCAAAGGCTCTTCCGACCCCGAGACCCTGGGTTATGGCATTGCCGTCGGTATTCACAAAGACAATGCAGAGCTGAAAGCCAAGGTTGACGCTGCCCTGTGCAAGCTGATCGATGATGGCACCGTCAAGACCGCCAGCGAAAAGTGGTTTGACATCGACATCGCCAACTACGAGATCTGCAAGAAATAAGTCGAGAAGTACCACTTGATGCTAGAGACTATTTTTAATGTGCTGCGCGAAGGCTGGGGCTGGATGTTCCTTCGCGGAGCAGCAATGACCTTGCTGATCTCCGTTTTGGGCATGGCCCTTGGCGTAGTCATTGGGATTACAGGAGCCAGCATCAAGACCAACGGGCCGCGCTGGCTGCGTGGCCCCGTCAGCCTGTACACCACGGTTGTTCGCAGTATCCCCGAGCTGCTCATCATCTACCTGCTGTTTTTCGGCTCGGTGCAGTTTGTCTCCGATCTGGCCGACTTCATGCGCATGGAAGATGTGGTGACGCGCTGGTTCCCTGCGCTGGTCGGTATTTTGGCCATTGGCCTGATTGCAGGCTCTTACAGCGTGGAAGTGTTTCGCGGCGCCTTGCAAGCCATTCCCGAAGGCCAGATCGAGGCGGCCAAAGCCATTGGCATGTCCCCCTGGCAGCGTCTGCGCCGCATTATTTTGCCGCAGATGTTCTGGTACGCCCTGCCCGGCGCCAATAACGTCTGGCAAACCGCACTGAAAGACACGGCCCTGATCTCCCTGGTAGGCCTGGTCGAGATCATGCGTGCCGCTACCCTGGGTGCCGCCAATACGCGCGAGCCCATGGCTATGTACCTGATTGCAGGTGTACTTTATTTTCTGATTGGTGCCTGTAGTCAGGCCCTGTTTTTGCTGGCCGAACGTTACACCGGCAAAGGTATGAGAGCCCAGGCATGATTGATCTGGAATTATTCAATACCACCGTCGAAACCCTGTTCAAGGGCTTTGGCATGAGCGTGTATATCGGCTTGTGGGGCATTGTGCTGTCACTGTTCATCGGCCTGTCGCTGGCCCTGATGCGTCAGTCCCATAGCCGTATTTTGCGCAGCTTCGCCTTTAGCTACAGTACCGTGTTCCGTGGCACGCCCTTGCTGGTGCAATTATTCCTGCTGTACTACGGCGTGGGCACCCTGAGTTTTGTAAAGGAGTCACCCACTCTGTGGTGGCTGTTCAGCGATGGCATGCGCTGCGCGATTCTGGCCATTGGTCTGAATAGTGGGGCGTATGTCAGCGAAGTTTTCCGTGGCGGCTTTCAGGCCGTGCCGGTTGGCCAGATCGAAGCGGCCAAATCCATCGGCATGTCCGCCTGGATGCGATTTCGTCGCGTGGTTTTTCCCTTGGCGATTCGCCAGGCACTGCCCGCGTACAGCAATGAAATCGTGCTGGCCATCAAAGGCACCAGTCTGGCCTCGACCATTGCCGTCATGGACCTGACCGGCCACGCCAAACGCTTGATGAACCAGAACTACGCCATCATCGAGACCTTTGTGGTTGCGGGCCTGTTGTACTTGCTGATTAACTTCACCCTGCTGTCGGTGGTCCACCTGATCGAGCGTTGGTTGAAAGTTCGCCGTTAAACCGGCATTATCTCAAGCTCTGCGCCCCCTCTAGCGCAACAACTGGATGCGGAGCACGACCTCAATGCCAATACGCCCCAAACTGGTCCTGGTGGGCACGGGTGGCACCATTGCTGCCACAACCCAATCCAATACCGGCCTGACCGATTACGACATCACCCAAGGCGTGCACACGCTGCTGCAGGCCGTACCCGGCATCAACGAGCTGGCCGACCTGGAATGCCATCAGCTTTTCAACGTGGACAGCCGGGCCATGGGTTCGCTGATGTTGCTGGAGCTGTCCCACAAGCTCAATGAACTGCTGGCTCGACCGGACATCAATGGAGCGGTGATTACCCACGGCACCGATACGCTGGAAGAAAGCGCCTTTTTCCTGCACCTGACCCTGAAAACCGACAAACCTGTAGTCATGGTGGCCGCCATGCGCCCCGCCTCGGCCTTGAGTGCAGATGGGCCGCTGAACCTGTATCAAGCCGTGCAGGTAGCCTGCTCTTCGCTGGCACAAGACCAAGGTGTGCTGGTATTGCTGAACGACCAGATCCACAGCGCCCGCTTCCTGAGCAAGCAACACACCACTCAGACCAGCGCCTTCGGCTCACCCGATGCGGGCCCCTTGGGGCTGGTCGCCGGTGGTCAGCCACGTTTCATGATGCGCACCCTGCTGCCGCACACGCACAGCAGCCTGTTCGATGTGCGCTCCCAACACAACCTGCCTAAAGTTCAGGTCTTTTACGATCACCCCGATACCCTGGCGGAACTGTATCGCCATGCAGCACAAAGCGGTGTGCAAGGCATTGTAGTGGCGGCAACCGGCAACGGTAGTCTGACCCCCGGCGCACTGGAAGGCGTCAGCCGGGCGCACAGACTAGGCGTGGTTTGTGTGCGAGCCTCGCGCATCCACGCAGGGCCGGTGACGGACAGCGCCTACGATGAGGACCATCACACGATCGCGGCGCACTATCTGCCCGCACAAAAAGCCCGGATTTTGTTAATGCTCTGTCTGGCTGCTCAGTTGGAGCACGATGAGATAGCGGCGGCTTTCCGCGACTATTAAGGCTCGGGCTTCAGTCATCGTCCCTTAGACGCGCCGACCAGGCGACGACCCGAGGCGGCACGCTGGCTGTGGCTGCCAAAGACGAATGGCCGATACCCGTCCAGTAACTATGCAAGGGCTGTTCGGCAACCGCTTCCTCAAGCGCAATACCAGTGGGTTCAACCCAGTTCCAACTGCCGCTGACTGCTAAAGCATCTTGGTTCACCCGTTAAAGGGTCTATAAAGGCAATATGCCGCGCCAGTAACTGCAGGGGCTGGCTGAAATCGTCTGCATCGCGCTCCGCCAGCAGCACGGGATAAAACACATCGTTAATGATGGGCGCACCCAGACTGCTCAGGTGTACCCGCAACTGATGTTTACGGCCACTATGGGGCCGCAAGCGGTACAGCGCCAAATGCAGCCCCTGCTCGGTATGCCAATGACGCTCGCACAGGATCTCGGTGCTACTGTTCGGCTCTCCGGCAACCTCTTCCATCACAAAGCGGCCAGGCACCTCTTTCATACGGCTGCGATACACCAGTCCATCGGCCAGTTTTTCCTGAAACGGCGCGACCGCTTCGTATTCCTTCTCAATACCGCCTTGCTGAAACAAGGACTGATAGGCTCCACGAACGGCAGGGTCACGGCAAAACAACAAGATTCCCGCCGTCTCCCTGTCCAGCCTATGGATGGGGCTGATGTCATCCTCGCCAAAGTCTCGCCGCAGACGAGTCAGCGCCGTTTCGTATAAGTAGCGTCCACCCGGCGTTGTCGCCAGGAAATGTGGCTTGTCCACCGCAATCAGATGCTCGTCCGCATACAACACGGGCATCTCGAACGGCACGGTCGCTTCGTTTTCCACCATGCGGAAGTACCACAGCCAGCGATCAGGCTGATAGCTGGAGCCCGGCTGCTGCGGCACACCGTTTTGATCCAGGATATCGCCCCGCGCCAGGCGCTCTCGCAATACCTCCGGGTCCATATGCGGAAAACGCTCCAGGAGAAAAGCGTCCAGCATTATCCAGGGGCCACGCGGGCACCACACTTTGCTGGGGCTGACCCCATTGCGCGACGGTACAGGTGAAGAGCAACTGATCGGTGACATTACAAAAGCCAAACAGAAAACAGCCCGCTAAAAGCGGGCCTGAAATCCAGGGCCATCAGTGTACTACCAGCCACCACAGGGGCGGCTGGTAGAGACGGTGCCCAGACTTAAACCGCCGGGTTCGCAGGCAAAGCACGCCGCATTCGCACACCTTGTCTGATCCATACCCAGAACAAGATCAGCAAGGCAGGCAAAAATACCCAAAACTCAGAGGGACGATCGGGATGCGGCACTTTCACTTGCTCAATATCCCAGCCCTGCTCCCAGCCTGCTCGGCGCGCTGAACTGCCAAAGGCAACCGATGCCACTTGAGCCGTGTCTCCAAAGGCCATGACCGTCAGGCCAGCCAAAGACAGACGTTTGCTGGCTGCGGCCAGACCTGTCGCCTGATCCCCTTCTGGCAGGGCAGGCAAGGACACGGCAACCGTTTTCTGCAGATCCTTGCCTTCCAGGTTCATCCCGGCCAGTTGCACCACCAGATTGCCCCCGTCCGGGGTGTTCTGCACCACCTGCATCAACTCGGATGCAGGACGGCTTTGGTACTTCTCGCTGACATGATCCATGAACCAGTCCGGACGAAACAGCATGAACGTAGCCAGCAAGAGCAAAACGGTCTCCAGCCAACTGGTTTTAATACGCAACCACCCGATTGTCGCCGCCGCAAAAGCCAGCGACGCCACCGTTGAGCCCACCACCACCAGAACCAGCTCCCAGGCACTGTGTATGCCGATCAACAACAGCATGGGATTGAAGATGAACATGAAAGGCAGCACCGCCGTACGCATGGCATAGGTCACGCCCTTCACGCCGGTCTTGATCGGATCCTCCCCTGAAATGGCCGCTGCCGCAAAAGTGGCTAAGCCCACAGGCGGCGTAATATCGGCCATGATCCCGTAATAGAACACGAACATATGGACGGCAATCAGCGGAATCACCATACCGCTTTGCGCTCCCAGCTCCACCACGACAGGCGCCATCAACGTGGCCATCAGAATGTAGTTGGCGGTCGTGGGCATACCCAAACCCAACACCAGACACACAGCGGCCGTAAAGAACAGCATGACCAGCACATTACCCATGGAGACCAGCTCCACAAAAGCCGTCATACGCAGGCCCAAACCAGTCAGGGTAATCGCTCCCACAATCAAGCCGGCTGTCCCGCAGGCAATCCCGATACCCACCATATTGCGGGCGCCTTCCTGCAGTCCTGTCCACACCTCGCTGACACCTTGGCGCAGCGGTTGCGCCGTTGCCTGTTTACGGAACCAGGCAATGATGGGGCGCTGTGTGGCCATCTGAAACAACATGGCCACAACGGCCCAGAAAGCCGACAAGCCGGCAGACATCACCTCTACCGTCAGGCACCACACCAAAATGCCGATCGGGATCAGGAAATACAAGCCAGCACGTACGGTGGGCCAAGGCTCGGGACGCACGGGCGTGTTCACATTAATATCGGTAGGCAGGTCTTCGTGGTCCGCTGCAATTTTCAGCAAGTACACATACAGCACCAGCAACAAAAGCAACAAAATCCAAATAGCCGCATCACCGGCGATTGCCTGAACCCCAACACCTATCCAATAGACCAGCCCCATCACACTCAGGGTGCCGGCCGTACCCATGCCCCAACCCGCTAATTTCTGGATGAAGGTTTTGGGCTTGCCCGAGGCCATCATGGGTTGAATACCCAGCTTCAGCGCTTCCAGGTGCACGATATAAAACAGCGCAATATATGAAATAACCGCAGGCAGCAAAGCATGACGAATGATATCGGTGTAAGGAATGCCGACATACTCGATCATCAAAAAGGCAGCCGCCCCCATGACCGGCGGCATGATCTGGCCATTGACGGACGAGGCCGTTTCAATCGCCCCGGCCCGAATGCCGCCATAGCCCGCTTTTTTCATCAAGGGAATGGTAAAAATACCGCCTGTCACCACGTTGGCGACCGAAGAAGCCGACACAAGACCGTTCACGGCCGAGGAGACCACAGCCACTTTGGCTGGCCCGCCCCGCAAATGCCCCAGCAAGGCAAACGAGACCTGCATCATGTAATTGCCCGCCCCGCAGCGATCCAGCAAAGAGCCCAGCAATACAAAAATAAAGATATACGAGACAGAAACGCCCAGGGCAACTCCGTACACACCCTCCGTGGTCAGCCACATATGCGAAACCAGGCGCTGCAAGGAGGCGCCCCGGTGAGACAAGGCATCCGGCAGCCAGGGGCCCAGAAAAATATAGGCAATAAAGACAATCGCCAGCACCGCCATGGGCGCGCCCAACGAGCGCCGCGTCGCCTCCAGCAGCAATACCAGACCCATACTGGCCACCACCACATCCATCGTGGTGGGGATACCGGGGCGCGAGGCCAATTCCTTATAGAAAAAGAATAAATACGAGCCGCAAAAGGCCGCAATCAGGGCCAAGAGCCAGTCATGGATCGGAATTCGGTCGCGCGCGGATTGTTTGCTTGCAGGAAACGCCAGATAGGCCAAAAACATGGCGATGCCCAAATGCAGGGCTCGCGCTTCTGTGTCATTGAAAATGCCCAGATTCAGGGCAAATGGCAGCGGAGAGGCGTACCAAAGCTGAAACAAGGACCAGCCTATTCCAACCAAAAACAAAACCATGCCTGCAACGCCAGCCACAGAGCGTCCACCACGGTCTACATCGGCAACCAGTTTTTCCAGCTCTGCCGTTTCATCCTGTGTCAGGGCCAAGTCTGGCCCCATTTTTTTATGTTCTTGTTGTGTCATTTACTGTATCTCCAGGAAAACCCGGCGTGGAGCCCGAGTACCACCAGCCAGGCACCCGATCCACCTGGACTGCGCAGCCCAGGAACCCCAGACCAGAGGCAAGGCCACAGCTAGGGCCATGGCACTTGCGGCCAGGCTGGCACAGCCAGCCTGGTGTCAATCAGACTGTCTTACAGCAGCCCTTTTTCCTTGAAGTACTTTTCAGCGCCTTTGTGCAATGGGGCAGACAAGCCGTTCTTGACCATGTCTTCTTTCTTCAGATTCGCCAACGCAGGGTGCAAGCGCTTGAAATCATCAAAGTTGTCGAACACCGCTTTGACGACGTTGTAGACAGACTCTTCCGGTACGTCCTCGGACGTCACAAAGGTTGCCAGAACGCCATAGGTTTGGACATCGTCAGGATTGTTGGGGTACAAGCCACCAGGAATCGCGACCTTGGCGTAGTAGGGATAAGTCTCGACCAGCTTGTCCACCGCAGGACCGGTCAGAGGCACCAGCTTGGCGCCGCAAGAGGTGGTGGGATCCTGGATATTGGCCGAAGGATGGCCTACGCCATAGATAAAGCCGTCAATCTTGCCATCACACAATGCCGGGCCGTGTTCATCGGGACGCAGCTCCGAGGCCAGTGAGAAAAAGCTGTTATCCAGCCCCATGGCCTGCAACAACTGATCCATCGAGGCGCGTGTGCCCGAACCCGGATTGCCTACGTTAAAACGCTTGCCCTTGAAGTCGTCGAACTTGCTGACATTGGCCTCTTTACGAGACAGCACGGTAAAGGGCTCCGGGTGAATGGAGAATACCGAACGCAGCTTCTTGTACGCCCCACCGTCCTTGAACTGGCCTTCTCCGTTGTACGCGTTATAGCCCACATCAGACTGCACCACACCCAGGTCCAGCTCACCCGCTTTGATGGTGTTGACGTTAAAGACCGAACCGCCCGTGGATTCCACCGAGCAACGTACGCCATCCGTACCACGATCCTTATTGACCAAGCGGCAAATAGCGCCACCGGCCGCGTAATACACCCCGGTCACACCCCCCGTCCCGATACTGACAAACTTCTGCTGGGCGCTGGCAGGCAAGGGGCTGAGCAACATGGCGCACATCGCTGCCGTTGTGCTAAGTGCCCACACTGCTTTCTTACCTGTTTTCTTACTAATGTGTTCCATCTTTGTGTCTCCCATGGGGGTATCCCCGGTTTGTGTGACCGGTACGACCGGTTTGTTTACATAGACGAAGCGGGGTCAACCGCTTGGTCCTGTTGCCAATAAACTCCCTGACTTCGAAATGAAGACTCCAGCTGCGCGAGACGCTGCACCACTGTCTTACCGCCCAAGGTGGCGATCCGTGCCAACAAATGTTCTGCAACGGTGACCGTGCCCACTAGAGAATGAAAAAAACTGGCCGCTGGCTGCTCGCTGGCCTGTGCATCAAACAACAAGACATGTTTGGCCCCCTGGGCCACCGGGGACAGCACACTGTCAGTTACCGCGACCACCGTGATGCCCTGCTGCACCGCCTGATGCACACTATTGACCACTGTTTTGACATATGGCGCCTGGCTGATCACAACCAGCACACCCCCGCTGTCCAAACCGGCGTCCAGCTCCAGGAACAAGTCTACGGCCCGGTTCAGCAAGACACCATTACCACGTATCAATTGATAGGCATAATGCATCTGGAACGCACAGGCAAAACTGACCCCCAGACCGATAAACCCCACTTTGGAGGCGCCCAGAAGCGCCTGGGCACAAGCATCCAGAGCGCTGGCTGAATTCAGTCTCAAGACCGACTCCAGGGCCTGCTCTTGTTGCTCCCCCAGGTCCCGTATTTGTTGTTCTGAGGCCCGGTTACCTTGCAAATTTTGCGCTCGCGCCGCCATCGTGCCGCCATTGCGGTGCAGGGCCTGCTGAAACGGCTCACGAAAACCGTCGTAGCTTTCATAACCCGCCGCTTTAGCCAGACGAAGCATGGTTGCCGGTGCAACCGACAACTCCTGGGCCTGTTTGCGCATGGACCACAGGCTGACTTCAACCGGATGGCGCTCCACCCATTGCGCAGCGCGACGCAGCTCGGGCGTCAGGCCAGGCAAGATACGCTGCAAACGCAACAAGGGCTCCATTTGTCGTCCTACTCACATATCAGTGCAATAAAACGCATGTTAATCTGGAGAACACTAAAAAAAACAAATGTTTTCCTAGGGTTTGCCCGCAAATACCTATAATTATTTCTTTTTTTGCGTGGGCAAACTCAACGCTGGCGTCAGCTCTTGCTAGCGAATCTCAAAAAAATCATATCGTTTGTCAGTATAAGAGCGCTGTATATCCACCTGCTCGACCACGGCATGCTCGGGCCCGATATACAACCAGCTGACCATACTGTCGATGACATCAGCACTGCCTTGCAGCAGCAGTTCTACGGAACCATCCCCAGCATTGCTGACCCAGCCCTTGACGCCATACAAATGAGCATGACGCAAGGCGCTGGCTCGAAACCCGACCCCTTGCACACGCCCCTTAACACGCACCTCTACCGTTTCACAATCCGCCATTCGCCTGCTCCTGCTATTTATCGCCGAAATACGGCACGCATCCGCCCCACATCTCGATATTCAGTTAAATTAGTCACATCATTGTTGCATGATCGCCCCCGTCCCCGATTATCTGCTTTGTGCAGCCATTACCTTATGAATTTGCCCCGCCTTTTTACTTTATCGATGTGCAGGGCAATGTACATGCTAGGCATGCTGGTTGCACTAGGATTTGTGTCACCACCGACCCAGGCAGCCCCCCACTCCCAGCAACATATCGTACGTATAGGCGTTTACGAAAACCCACCTAAACTCCTGCTCGACAGTCAGGCCCGTCCCGGCGGCATCATGGGCGAACTGCTGCTGGAAATTGCCAAGCGTGAAGGCTGGACACTGGAAGCCGTGCAATGCGACTGGCAACAATGCCTGAACGCCCTGCAAAATGACCTGATCGATATCGTGCCGGGCCTGGCCTACTCCCCCGAACGCGCCACCCTGTACAGCTATCACAGCCGAGCCGTACTGGAGGACTGGTCACAGATATTCACGGGAAAAGGCACGCATATTAGTGCGCTGAACGACTTGAATGGCAAACGCATTGCCGTCATGAGCGGAACCCTGCAGCTAACCCAGCTCTACAATATTTTGCAGAAACTGGAGCTTGGCTCCAAGCTGGTCATTACCGACTCCCAATACAACGCGCTCAAACTGGTCCAGACCAAACAGGCCGACGCCGCCGTCGTCGGCCATTTATTTGGCGTACGTCATGCAGGCGAACATGGCCTGAAAACCGCGCCTATCCGGCTAGAGCCCACCAGCACTTACTTTGTGACCGCCAAGGACCGCCACCTGGACCTGCTGGCCGCTATTGATACTCATATCAAGCAGTGGCAAGACAATAACGATCCGTTCTACACAGAGACACTGAACCAGTGGGGCCTGCGCCTGATTGAAAAACCCACCAAGCCCTGGATCATCCCCGCCTTGCTCACACTGGGTATCTTGCTGACCCTTGCCCTGCTCACCGTGAGCCTAATGCGCATTGGCCTGCGTCGTCAGCGCAAAAAACTGGTCCGCACCGAGCATCATCTGCATACCGTGCTCGATGCCATTGACGCCTACGTCTACATCAAGGATGACCAGTTTCGTTATCAATACGCCAACCGCAAACTATGCGAAGACCTGAACTACACCACGGTCAGTATTGTGGGTAAAACCGACCAGGACTTGTACGCCAACAAGCAAACCATTAACGAATTCCGTCATAACGACGAGCAGGTGCTGTACAGCGGTGAACGCCTGGCTGTAGAAGAAGTGGTACGGGACCGGAAAGGCGATGTACGCGCCACCTTTTTCTCCATCAAAATGCCGGTCCAAGACCCCGAGACTCAACAAACCAGCCTGTACTGTATTTCCACCAATATCTCGGCGCTCAAAGCCACGCAGTCAGAGAACTACCGGCTGGCTTTCTACGACCCGCTCACCGAACTTCCCAACCGCCGCCTGCTGATGCAACGCCTGGAACGCCACCTGCAAACCATAGAGCCTTACAAACGACCTGGTGCGCTGTATTTCCTGGATCTGGACCGATTCAAGCACATTAACGATGCGCGGGGACACGCCATTGGCGATGCGCTGCTACGCAAAGTGGCGCGCCGCCTATCCTTGATGATTGACCCCCAAGACATCGTGGCCCGCTTGGGTGGGGACGAATTTGTCATCCTGAAGATACTGCAACTCGGTACGGTACGAGACTGCCACAAAGAAGCCCTGGAGTTTGCCGAACAGGTACGCACCCGTCTGGAAGAGCCCTACAGCATTGAAGGCCACTCTTACTTGAGCAGCAGCAGTATTGGTCTGGCCTTGATTACCGACAGCACCCTGACTGCAGAGGACCTGATGCGACAAGCTGACACAGCCATGTATCGGTCCAAGGAAAATGGTCGCAACCAGATCACCTTGTACGAACCTGGTATGCAAGAGGCCCTGGAAGAGCATCTGAGTCTGCAGCACGATCTGCGTTTTGCGATTGGCTCGGATCAGTTGCGCCTGTTTGTCCAGTCCCAGTACGACAAGCAAAACCACATCTGCGGGGCCGAGGTGCTGCTGCGCTGGTTACACCCAACACGCGGTATGCTGACCCCCAATCTGTTCATTCCCCTGGCGGAAAGCACCGACTTGATCACGCCCCTGGGCGACTGGATCATGGCATCAGTCTGTGATTTGCTGCTACAGACCCAGGAGTGCAGCTTTCCCATTTCCATTAATGTCAGCCCGATTCAATTCCGCCGCCCTGACTTTGCTCGCCGCACACGCCAGATCCTGGAGACCAGCGGCGCCCCCGCCCATCGTCTGATCTTTGAAATTACCGAAGGCGTACTGATGGAAGACTTCTCCTCGGCCAACAGCATGATGCGCGAGCTCAAAGACCTGGGGATCCGCTTTTCCATGGACGACTTTGGCACAGGCTATTCCAACCTGGCCGCCATCCGCCGCCTGCCACTATACGAGCTGAAAATGGACCGCAGCCTGATCCTGGGAGTACCCATGGAGCAGGAAGCCAACGCCATTGTGCGTACGGTACTGGCCATGGCACGGCAACTAGGGCTGCACGTAGTCGTTGAAGGTGTGGAAAATGAGCAGCAAAAGGAGTTTCTGCTGCGCCGCGGCTGCCATGCCCTGCAAGGCTATCTATTCAGCGCGCCGCAGTTGGTAGAGCACTGGTTGGAGGCAATTGAGCAGGAAGATGGCGCTCAACCGTAAACGCCATGGGCCGCCCTCAGCCAGCCTATACAAAATCACGACACCATATCGGTTGCGGGAACAGGCACCTAAGCTTTTAACAATTAGGCATCCGACTCTTTGCCCTGCGCCGGCTCGGTATCCTCAGGCAAGACCCAATCCAGGCGCTCGTGTTCTATATCCGTATGCAAGGGTTCGATCCCCGGCTGGGTACGCTTGGCCCGGGCCGATAGCTCGGCAAAGCGGCTGACTTTCCCGTACAAGCCCTGCTGACCTGCCAATGCTGTCACCGTACTGTTGTAGTGCTTGCCCGCCTGCCCCAAGGTTTCGCCCAGCTTTTTCAGGCGCTCAGCCAAGATAGATACCTGGTTATAGATGTCGCCCGCACGTTGGCTTAGTTCGTGAGCCTGCTCGTTGCTGCGCACCATCATCCAGATATTGGCTACGGTACGCAAAATAGGCAGCAAGGTGGTGTGCGAGACCATCAGGACATTTTTGCCCAGGCCGTAGTCGAACAAGCCATGCTGTTGCTGCAAAGCCTGCATATATGCCGCCTCGATAGGCACGTACATAAACACGAAACCGGGGCTGTTCAGGCCAGACAAGGCGCTGTAATCCTTGGAGGCCAGATCATCAATATGCTTGCGTAGCGCCTGCACATGGGCTTGCAGACTTTGTTGGCGTTCCTCGTCAGTCTGAGCGCGGATGGCGCGATCATAGTCCACCAAGGACACTTTGCAATCGAGCACCAGATGCTTGTCCTGCGGTAGATGCACCACGAAGTCAGGGTATCGCAGGCGACCTTGCTCGTCGCGAGCTTGCCATTGTGTATCAAAGTGGACACCGCGCACCAAACCAGCCACTTCCAGCGTTTTTTCCAACTGGGTTTCACCCCAATTACCAGTGGTCTTTTTATCGCCTTTCAAGGCCACAGCCAAGGAATGTGCTTCAGCACTCATGCGCAGACCCATTTCCTGCATGCGTTGCAGCTCCAGACTCAAGGCGGTCTGGCCTTTGACGGATTCATCATGTACTTGATTCACGCGCAGTTGAAAACCTGCCAATTGTTCTCGAAAGGGTCGCAGCATTTCATCCAGGGTGCGTTGACTATCCTGACGCAGCGTCTGCCCTTTGGACTCCAGAATCTGCTGGGCCAGGGACTCAAACTGCAAGCGCATCTGCTCGCGGCTATGTTCCAAGTCCTCTTGGATGGCCTGATTGCGCATCTGCTGAGCCTGCAACTGGGCATCGCGGCGTATCAGTTCCTTGTCCAGCTCCGCCGCCCTGTCCTGCGCCAGGGCCAGATCTTGTTCCAGACGTGCACAGCGATCCTCCAGAACTTGCTCAACAGGCGCTCTCATGCGCGCTCGCAGCCACAACCCGATCAGCAAGCCCAGCGCCAAAGCGACCAGGGCAATCAGCACATCCAACCCGCTAAAATCCAGCTCCATTCACCCTACTCCTGACCAGCACTGCCAGTTCAGGAGTGCCCTGACTGGTCTGTCTGGCTAAGCCTGCTATTTAACCGTATAACGCTGGTAATTTATACACCCTTTTTCAGTCGTTCCCGAAAGGCGATAGGATGAATCCATCCTGCCCGCATCAGTAGCCAACATTCCCTTGCACCGTCACATCCAGACAAAACTGGACGCTAAATCCCGTATTTGGGGGACATATCAGAAACGTCTGCTCGTTACGATAGTTAGGTCTCTGATTTTGATGTCCTGTCATGAACTGGATCAGCAATGCACGGATCGTGGCGATTTTCTCTGTCGTTTGCCTGCATATCGCCGCCTACGCCGTCCTGAATGCCGAGTTGGGCACAGCCAACTGGTGGAGTGGCAATCTCTACGATGCCGCCACCCGCTGGTGTGTACCAGTGTTTGTCATGGTCAGCGGTGCGCTCTTGCTGGAACCCCGTCCCCAGGAGGGCATGAAGCGCTTCTACCGCAAGCGGGCGTCGCGAGTCTTGCTGCCACTGCTGTTCTGGACCGCGTTTTATCTAGGCTGGACGGCCTTCAAGCAGCATTGGTGGACGCCAGACGCTGACCCTTATCCCTATCTGGAGCGGCTGCTGCAGGGTCGGCCTTATTTCCACCTCTGGTTTCTGTACATGATTGTGTTCCTGTACCTGTTCACGCCCTTTTTGCGTCGTATGGTTCAGAACACCAACTTGAAGCAACTGGCCGCGCTGACCGGGGCGGCCTTCGTGCTATCTGCCCTTAGCACGCTCAGTAAGCCAGAGCTAAACACCCACTCTGCCCCCTTCTTCACCTGGTTCCTGTCCTATCTGCCCTATTTTCTGCTGGGCTATCTGCTACGCAAAGTGCCGGTGCGTATGCCCCGCTGGCTGACTATGACGGTGCTGCTCAGTAGTATCGCGGCCACAGCCTGGGGCTTTTATGCGCTGGCCATCACCCACGACCGGCAAACCGCTGCGTACTTTTATGACTACCTGAGTATTACCGTCATCCCCATGTCCATCGCGCTGATTATATTGCTGCGTGACTGGAACCAGCCCTTGATCAACTCGCGGATCAGTGCCCATCTGGCAGAGCTGACCTTGGGGGTGTATTTGATCCACCCCTGGCTGATCGACCTGATGTACCGCTATCTGTTCACGGCACTGGATTTCAATGCACTGTGGTCGATTCCGGTGCTGGCGGCCGCCATCTATGGTCTATCCCTGTTGCTGACGGCGGGTTTGAAAGCCATGCCGGTGTTGCGGGCGACGGTCTAGGATTAAGGACGAAACGGCGCATCATCAATAGGTGAAGCCTCTCCGGTCAGGTGCGCGGCCAGAATCGCTGCACTGCCACACGCCAAGGTAAAGCCCAATGCGCCGTGGCCTGCGTTCACCCACAAACGACCGGCCAGCGTGCTGGCCCCTACAATAGGCTTGCCCGAAGGTGTTGCAGGGCGCAAGCCTGCCCAAGTCTGTGCCTGCTCCAACGGCAAAGCAGGGAACAGATCCTTCACCTGCTGCTTCAAGGTCACCATACGATCGGCCGGAATATCCAACCCATCAAAGCCGATATCCACCATGGCAGCCATACGCAGCACCTCACCCAAGCGGGCATACACGATGCGCTGTTCGTAATCCGTCACGCTGATGGCGGGCACGGCTTGATTCAAGCCTTCCAACGGCAGGCTCAAGCTATAGCCCTTTAGCGGGTAGATCAGAGGGCGGCCACCCAATTGGCGCAACAAAGGCACCGTGCCCATACCGCTGGCAACAACAAACTGATCGGCCTGGATCTCACCTTCTGCGGTTTGCACAGCGCGGATATCGCGCCCTTCCCTCACAAAGCGCTGCACCGGCGTATTGAGTTTGAGCTGGTAATCGCGGTCATTTTGCATGCGCTCATGCAAGGCCACAGAGAACAGATAAGCATCCCCTGCCTCTTCGCTAGGGGTGTAAATCGCACCCTGCAAGCGCGAGCCCAACGTCTGCAAAGAAGGCTCCAGCTCCAACACTTGAGCCGCTTCCAGCACTTGCTGCGAGGAGCCCATATCCGCCTGCAATTGCGCCTGCTCACGGGCATGCTGAAACGGGCCGGGGCTGCGAAACACAATCAACTTGCCATTGTTTTGATGGGCAAATTCCAGATTGAAGCGCTCTTGCCAGTCGTGCAAAATGTCGCGGCTCAGGTAGGACAAGGTCAGCATCTGCGCGGTGGTACGGCGCACCACATCACCCCGGCAGGCTTTCAGAAAATGCAGCAGCCAGCGCCATTGTTGCGGACTCAGCGCAGGCTTAAAACGCAACGGCGAGTCGTTCTTCAATAACCAGCGAGGCAAATCCTTGAATACGCCAGGATCAGCCAGGGGGGCCACGTAGCTGTAGCTCAGTTGTCCACCATTGGCAAAGCTGGTCTGTCCGGCCACTTGTGAACCCGCCTCCAGTACCGTGACCTTCACCCCTTTCTGGCGCAACATGAACGCGGTACTCATCCCAATGACACCGGCGCCGATAATACATACATGCATGAACATACCCCCAATAACTGGCCTCTATTGTCTTGGGGGGTGCTACAGAGCGCCAATGAATAGTTGGCGCTCTCCATAACCCAGGGTTATGGAGTCAAGATTCCGCTCAGTCCGGGAAACGACATTCCAGCAGGGCCTGACGGATGTGATCCAGCACCCGCTCACGCGAGCCAGAACCCGCATCATCATGGGCCGTCAAAATACTGACTGGGATAGGCAACGGCTCGGGCAAGCGGTGTATGGCCAAGCCCCGACCTTGCATGGCGCGGGCAGTGACCAGGTCCACCAGGGCCTCACCCACCTGCTGCACAACCAGGTTGCACGCCACGTAATGGGTCTGTACACGCATAAAGGGGGCCACATCGGGGGCATAGCGCTGCAGCAGATCCTCAACCATCGCGCCCACAGGATCATTAGCGTCTAAAGCGATAAAAGCGCGCTCGGCCATCTCCTCCCAATGACGCAAAGGAGCAACACCCGGCAAGGTCACGTGCACCAGTTCGGTATCGGCCAGAACCTGTTGTTGCACGCCCGAGGACTCGCCCTGATCAAAACTGATCACCATATCCAGGTCGCGCGTTTCCAGGGCTTGTAATAACTCCCCACTGTGATGGGTACGCAACTCGAAACTCATGGCCGGGTGGGACTGGCGACAACGGCTCAAGGCCACCGGCAATAACTCCAATCCGAAAGCCGGGCTGCTGCCGATACGCCACAGGCCTTCATGATGAGAGCGCAGATTGCGCGCCAGTCGGCTGACGTCATCCAGATTCTGATGTAGACGCGCAACGTAGGGTGCCAGAATGCTGGCCTCACGCGTGGGGATCAGGCGGCCACGTACGCGATCGAACAACTTAAAACCCAGCTGCATTTCTGCCGTCGCCAACATTTTGCTGGCCGCAGGCTGAGAGATATGCAGCAACTGTGCGGCCTGCGTCAAAGAGCCACCGCGGCAGATCGCATCAAAAATTTCTACATGCCGCCACCGCATCAATTGCCCCCTCTGGTGCGTGCTGAGTTGAAAAACACCTATTATGCGGCAAGTCAGCCTGTGAAGCGGTTTGCCCAGAGTCTTGCCCATACAGGAGACATCACACGACGGCCACGCCGCCAGAACAATCCTTTTCAGCCACTCAGGCCAGACGGTTTCAACCCATCCCATCCTGGTACAAAACGCCTCAGCCCTTCATGCTTACTTGGTATCCTATACCCCTTTCAGAGTTTTGCCGTGCGCCAGACGCCGGACGAGTTTATGGCTGCTACCCCCTACAAAAAACGCGAACCCAATATCCGTGAACAAGTCTATGGCATGCTTCGCCAGGACATTGCACTGGGCAAGATCAGCTTTGAGGTCAGGTTGGTTGATAATGAAATTGCAGCCAGCCTGAACGTGTCGCGCATGCCCGTGCGCGAAGCCCTGTTGCAGCTTAAAAACGAGGGCGTGCTCGAGAGCACCTCGCGCGGCTTTGTCCTGAAGATCTACACCCCACAAGATATTGAAGACATCTTCTCGGTACGTTTGCTATTGGAGCCTTCCGCCGCACACCTTGCCTGTCAGCATCAAAGTGCAGTGGGCTTGCGTGCCATGGGGCAGGCGGTGGCCCGCATTGAAGCCACGCATCAGCAAGGGGATCCTCTGGACAACATTCAGGCCAACTGGTCGTTTCGTAGTGCCTGGATCAATATGGTGCCCAACAAGCAGCTCATCGATACCATGGAGCGTTTGCATGACCGGGCCGATCAAGCCCGTATCGCCTGCCTGCAAGACCCGCTTTTCCGTCGAGAAACCTTGCAACGCGCTCAAGGCATCTACCAGGCCTTTGAGCAGGGCCAGCCTGAACAGGCCGCGCAAAAAATTCATGAAAATCTGGTGATCTGCAGCTCCGCCTATTGCATCAAACAAGCCGAACTGCTGTCCCACTAGCGCATGGCCAGCCCCTGGCCCAGCCTCCTGAAGTAACAAGCCATTACAGAACCCGCTTTCAAAAATAACTATTATTCATAACGGTTAGTTTAAATCTGCTTTTGGAGTATTAAATGAAGTTTATTTCCGCTGCCCTGCTTACCCTGAGCCTTGCCGCCCCCGTCTACGCCGCCAACGCCGATCTGTATGAACAGATCTGGGCTGGCCAAGCCGAGCAAGTCATTACGGCGATGCAACAAGACAAAGCCCTGGTCAATGCCAAGCTGGACGGCTATACCCCATTGCATCTGGTCAGCATGAACGGCAACAAAGAAATCGCCCGCTTCCTCCTGGACAATGGTGCCGATGTTAACGCCCGCGATTTTGAAGGCTATTCGCCACTGGTGCGTGCCAATGCAAATGGCAACAAGGAAATCTCGGCCATGTTGATCGAACGCGGCGCCAAAGAGTTGCGTCCCTGATTCTGGGGCCGGGCATCAATGAAACAAGCCGGCATGGCCGGCTTGTCTGCAACACCTCTGACGGCAGGCCCGTCACCTAAAACAGAATTAATCCAACGTAATCTGCAAAGACTGGATCATCGGGCCCATCGCCGTCGCATCGCTCTCGATCAACTCAGCAAACGCTTGTGGTGTCGAGGGCTGAATCTCAATACCAAAGTCCACAAACTTCTGCACGACTTCCGGCGCATTGAGCACAGCCGTCAACTGCTCGGTTAAGCGTGTCACCTCATCGGCAGGGGTGCCTGCCTTGGCCGAGATACCCCACCAGATCGTAAAAGCCACATTGGGAATACCGCTTTCAGCAAGGGTGGGCGTATCAGGACGCAACGGGCTACGTTCTGTCGTGGCAGCGGCAATCGCGCGCAAACGACCATCCTCCAAAAAGCCACGGCTACCGGTCAATACATCAAAAATAAAGTCGATCTGGCCACTGACCGCATCGATCAAGGCCGGACCTGCGCCCTTGTAAGGCACGTGCACCAGACGAGCGCCAGTTTCTTTGCGCAGCATCTCGCCCAACAGGTGAGTGCCGGTACCCATACCGGGCGAGCCGTATGTCAGCTCTTGCTTCTGGCCGGCGGCAACCAGATCCTGAACGGTCTTGAAAGGGCTGTCTTTGTTGACCAGCAGGAACACAGGAGCCTTGGCGGCCAGCGTCATGGGAATCAGGTCCGTGGCGACATCGTAGTTCAGGCGCTGATACATATGGCGGTTAAGCGAATAGGCACCGCTATCGGCCAGAAACAGCACCGTTCCCAAGGCATTGGGGTTGGCATTTTTCACCACATTCATGGCGACCTGCGCACCGGCACCCGGACGGTTCTCCACAATCACTTTCTGATCGAAGCGTGTTCCCATTTCCTGAGAGATCACACGCGCCAACTGATCAGCCGCACCACCAGGCGGATAAGGAATAACCAGCGTGACATTCTTATTCTGAGCATGAGCCTGTGCACCCAACATGAGCGCGCAACACGTTGCCAACTTAAGCCATACCTTCATTGTTCTATCCCCGTTGCCCCTGTGGGCTTATTCAAAGTCATTGTGAAGCACATCCGCCCAAACACATGGGCCTGACCTGCTTTTTGCTGATCGACTGTCGTTCTGAAACCTGATCAACCGCCTTGCCTGCCGTACTGCCCTGGCCTGCAAAACGCCCCCTTTTCCGTCCTTGTCCAGCCCTTGGTTTATGCGAAACACCACGACTTGGCGGCCTCATCGACTTCGGGTTTTTCCGGTGAAGGACAGGAATTTCAAAATAATATATTGCAGTATACTGTTTGCCGGATATTAGTAATTTCACCCATGCATATCGGCTTGCCGCCTTGATCGCGCGTTGGCCGGGAGACAGATTGATCATGCACGCCCATTCCATTCCTGCTTCTGAATTGCCACTGTTTTCAATACCTGCCACGCAGCGCACGGTGCCCGCCTTGTTGCGCCTGCGCGCAGAGCGCATGGGTGATACGCCGCTGTTCTCAGACCGACACATCCACTACACCGGCCAGCAAACCTTGCAGGCGGCCGCCGCCAGTGCAAGCCGCCTGAGCCGTGCCGGTATCAAGCGTGGCGACCGTGTTGCCCTGCTGTGCACCAACCGTCACGAGTTCCTGGACATGGTGCTGGGTTGCGGCTGGCTGGGCGCGATTGTGGTGCCTATCAATACCGCCTCGCGCGGCGCGCAGTTGCAGCACATCCTGTGCAATAGCCAGGCCAGCTTGCTGGTGGTGGAAACCGATCTGACACCACTGCTGGCCGATGTGGACCTTGCCGCCACCGCCGTCCAGCAAGCCTGGCTGATTCAAGGCCAGGAAGTGGCACAAACCCTGGCTGTACCCACCTGCGATCTACCTGCTTTGGGCGATTACTGCGAGCCTGCCGACATAGGCCCTGGCGATACGCTGGCCATTCTGTATACCTCCGGAACTTCAGGCCCTTCCAAAGGCGTTCAGTGCCCGCACGCCCAGTTCTACTGGTGGGGTATTTACACCGCCAGCAAGTTGGGCATGAAACCCGATGATGTGCTGTACACCTGCCTGCCCATGTTCCACACCAATGCCCTGAACACCTTTTTCCAGGCCCTGGTCAGCGACGCCTGCATGGTGGTGGATAAACGTTTCTCCGCCAGCCGTTTCTTCGACAATCTGTGCGAAACCGGCGCGACGATTACCTATCTGCTGGGCGCCATGGTGCCTATCTTGCTGTCCAAACCAGAAACAGCGGCAGAAAAGCGGCACAAGACACGCATTGCCCTGGGCCCAGGCGTTCCCGAACAATTTCATAGCCAGTTTTTGGAGCGCTGCCACATGCATCTACTGGATGGTTTTGGCTCTACCGAAACCAACTATGTGATGGGCCGTGGCATTCAGGAACAGCGTAATGGCTATATGGGCCGAGTGTCTGAGGGCTTTGAAGCCCTGGTGGTGGACGAGAACGACAACCCACTGCCAGATGGTGAGGTGGGCGAGCTGTTGTTGCGCGCCGATGAGCCTTACGCTTTTGCCTTGGGTTACTACGGTCAACCCGACAAGACAGTGGAGACCTGGAAAAATCTGTGGTTCCACACGGGCGACCGCGTGGTACGCGATGCCGATGGCTACTACCGCTTTGTGGACCGTCTGAAAGACATGATTCGCCGCCGTGGGGAAAACATTTCCTCCTACGAAGTTGAGCAGGCTTTGGCCAGCCATCCTGCCGTTCACACGGTCGCGGTCTATGCCGCCAAGTCCGAGCTGGCCGAGGACGAGGTCATGGCCATGATTGTGCTGCGCCCGGATTGCACGGTCAGTTGCGAGGAGCTGCTACAACATTGCGAGCGCCGTCTGCCGTACTTTGCCGTGCCGCGCTTTATTGAGTTTGCCCAAGTCTTGCCCACCACGGAAAATGGCAAGATTCAAAAGTTTGCCCTGCGTGATCGAGGCATTGGCCCCGACACCTGGGATAGAGAAAAAGCGGGCTATCAGGTTCGCCGCTGATCGCTGCCACTGGAATTCGATATGACGCCTAGTTTTAATCTGGAGACGGTGCGCCTGCTGGGCGCGACCGAGGTCACCTATACCCGGCGTGGTCAGCTTGGCACCTCCGAGCTGCTGGCCCAGGCTTTCAAGCAGTCTCTTGCCACCGCAGGTTTGAAGGCCAGCGATATTGATGGTCTGGGAGTAGCCTCATTCACCCACGCCCCGGATCGGGCTATTGATCTGGCCTGGAAGCTGGGTTTGACGGTGGGCTGGATAATGGATGACAGCAATGGCGGGGCCAGCGGGCTGAATATTTTGCAGCACGCGATTCGCGCGGTTCAGGCAGGGGATGCCCGCTGTATTGCGATTGTGGCCGGCGATCATTTTCAGGCCAAGGACTTCCAGCAACTGGTCGAGAACTATAACCAGACAACTTACGATCATTTACGGCCGTTAGGCGCAGGCAGTCCGAATCATCGCTTTGCCATGCTAACCGCCAATCAAATGCGCAAGCTGGGTTTGGAACGGACGGATTATGCCGCCTTGGTGATGCGCCAGCGCTTGTGGGCCAGCATGAATCCTGCCGCGGTGTATCGCAGCCCCATGAGTCTGGATGAATACTTGAATGCGCCTCAAGTGGCCGATCCTTTGACGCGGCTCGATTGTGTGCCGGTGGTAGATGGGGCCAATGCCTTGATTGTGATGCGCGCGGATCATCCGGCGGCGCACAATCAGCCAGCAATTACGGTGAAAGCATTACGCAGTGCTCACAATATTGATGATCAGCAGGGCGATGGTTTGAGCACAGGTTTGGCGACTTTGGCCCCGGCTTTATGGGCGGAATCGGGATTGAGTCCGGCGCAGATGGATGTCGTCAGTATTTATGACGATTACCCGGTCATGGTCCTGGCGCAGTTGCAGGATTTGGGGTTTTTTCAGGCGGATGACGCAAAGCAGTTTATTCACGAGTCGATTGCAACGGGGCGCCTGCCTTTGAATACGTCTGGCGGGCAGTTGTCGGCCGGGCAGGCCGGGGCGGCATGCAGCTTGCATGGTTTGGTGGAGGTAATGCGTCAGTTAAGCGCTCAGGCTGGGGAGCGTCAGGTGGCGCAGGCCCGTTATGGTTTGGTCACGGGCTACGGCATGGTGGAGTATCGCTATGGCATGTGTTCGACAGCTCTTGTTTTGGAGGCCTTGTGATGGGTCCTTCTGTGTTTCGTTGTGTGCAGTGTGATCATCGGGTATTCCCAGAGCGGTTCTTGTGTCCGACGTGTCATGGGGATGAGTTTGAGGCTGAGGAGTGCTCGTCTGGGATGGTGACGGAACTGACGCGTAGTGCCTCCTCTGATGAAGGGGCTGAGAGGTATATGCTGGCAACGGTTGCCAGCGATGCGGGGCCGATGTTGATTGCTCGTGTGCTGGATGAAACCATGCAGCGGGGAGATAAGGTCGCTTTGGTTTTGCGGGATGGCGGGATTTATGCTGAGCCTGGGCGCAAATAAAAGTCTTTTTTCTTGCGAGTTTGGTTTTTAATGCTTGGCTAGCTGGGAATTAGGCTTTTGCACTCTGCTTTTGCGCACAAAAATGATGGCTCAGAACTCAGGGTCAACAACTGACCGGCAATCATAGGCCCGAACACAAAATTTCCGACACTCTCGTCCAAAGGTCAGGATCATCAACTGCCCGGTGATAAAGAGGGTGACTATAAAACGCTGATCGAGGGGCGGTGCCGGTGTCGGGGCTGGCAACTTGCCGGCGCTGCACGCCGATGCCCTGGTCAGATAATCGCTACGGGCGCACCTTGAACTCGTTCGGTGATTGGTCCGCCGGACCAATCACAAGCGCCGGACTCGAACAGCAAAGTGCTTGCATCCCTACGCAATGATCTGCCTGCGGCAAGTCACCTGATCCGCCCCCACACCGGCACCGCCCCTCGATCAGCTCACAGCATCTTTTATCGGACGATTGTTGGTTGAGTTTTCCAGGGTCACAGTTTGCGTCTCGAACGAGATATTTGCTATCCAGCACTGGCGGTCTAACTGACTTTTTTGAAAAATTAGGATGACAACTCTCGGCGATCTTATGCGTCTGCCTTGTTCAACTGGGTCGTACGACAAACGGGTTCAAAACGGGCGCACGGCTTGCCTTGGCTCTCAGCACTATCTTGGTTTAGCACGGCCCAAACCCATGAAGCCAGCCCACGCCCCCCCCAAAAGTCTGCAAGAAGCTGAAAGGCGGCTTGGCAATGAAATCCGGCTCCCACATCAGTCGCTTTTAAGCAGGCAGAGATACGGCCAGAACGGATCTATGCTATCGCGCACAAAAAAACCCACGCTGCGTCTTTGGCTTGCTGCCCCCCAAGGGGGTGCTTTTCGTCTTGGGGCGGCCCGGCGACAAAACAAGCCCCCTCGCCGCGCCTTTGGCTTGCTGCCCCCCGAGGGGGGTGCCTTTTGTCTTGGGGCGGCCCGGCGACAAAAAAACCTGAGTTTGGCAAACGCCGAACTCAGGTTTTTCGTTTTTGCCCGGAGAGCCTGTTCGAGACTCTGGTTTTCTGTGTGGGACAACATCGCTGTTGCCCCTCTTTTCAGCGGACTGTTCGGTCTTAGCCGATCAGGCCTGGCAGACCCACGGCAATCCAGGGGACAAACAGGACCAGGGCCAGGATGCCGATTTCTATGACCAGGAAGGGCACGGCGGCACTGTAGATCTGAGGCAAACGGATGGATGGAGGGGCCACGCTTTGCATCACTATCAGCAACAGGCCAAAGGGTGGCGTCAGCAAGCCGATTTCCAGTGCGATCAGAATCATCACGCCCAGCCAGACGGTATCCACGCCAGCAGCCAGAGCCAGAGGCATGAAAAACGGCAAGGCAATCATCATCATGGAGATTTGATCCAACACCATGCCCATGACTATCAGCACCAGCAACATGCACACCACCAGCACGAAGGGCGACAGGTTGTAGTCTTTGATCATGCCCAAAAAGCCTGCGCTGGCTCCAGAGAAGCTGAGCAATTGAGCAAACGTGGTTGATGCAGCCAGAATGAACAGAATCACAACCGAGACTTTGGCGGTTTCGATCAGGCTTTTCCACAGGGCTTTCAGGGTCAGAGCGCGGTAGGCAATGGTTGCCAGCACCGAGGCCACGACACCAATCGCAGCCGACTCGGTGGGCGATGCCCAACCGACCAGCATCGAGCCGACGACCGCAACAAAAATACCCAACAATGGCAAGACGTTAAACACAAAGGGCTTCCACAAGACCCAACCTTTCAGGCGAATGGCCGGATCTTCGTCGCTCATGGGGGCATCCTGTGGGCGCAGGCGGCTACGTACCACGACGTAGGCCAGGAAGCCGGCTGCCATCAAGATGCCCGGCAAGATACCGCCGATCAACAGTCGTTCGATGGAGATACCAGCCAGACTCCCCAGCATGACAGCCAGAGCCGAAGGAGGGATCAGCATGGCAATACCGCCTACCGCCATGATGGGGCCCATGGCCATGGTGGGGTGATAACCGCGACGCAGCATTTCTGGCAGCATCACGCCGCCCATCATGGCCGTGTTGGCAATGGACGAGCCCGACAACGTCGCAAAGGTTGTCCCCCCCAGGATACTGACGATAGACAGTTTGCCCGGCACGCGCGAGATCATGCGCTCGATGGAGTCAATGGCCTTGAAGGCCAGCCCGGTGTGAAACAACACCTCGCCCATCAAGACGAATAAAGGAATGGGGGTTAAGGAAAAGCTGCCAATGGAGGCGGTGGTGTTGCGCGCCCATTGTGCCAAACCTGCCGCTTCACCCAGAAACAGCCAAGCCCCCAACAGGTTGACGGACAGAAAGGCAAAAACGACGGGTGTGCCGATCGCCATCAAGACAAAGAGCGATCCTAGCAACAGAATCAATGCCATGTGCCATTCCATGTTCAGGCTCCTTGCTCAACGGGACGGGAAATCAGGCGGCGCAGAAACTCCAGCGCCAACATGGATGCACCAAACAACAAAGGCAGATTCAGCCACCATTCTGGAAAGACCAGGGCTTTAAAGACCAGGGCCCCTTGCTCGTACGAGTCCAGGGCAACGACCGCGCATTGCCAGGCCAAAATGCCACAGACGGTCAGCCCCAACAGGTTAGAGAGCAGGTCCAGGCCACGCTGCATGGGCAGGGGCAAGTTGTTAAACAGCACATCGATACGAATATGGCCGCCCAGGTACAGCACCCACGGTGCTGCCACGAAGGTGGCAATGATCAACATGTATTCGGTTATTTCCACGCTGGTGGATAGCGCGTCGTAGCCCAGGTTGCGCAGCACCACATCCGCGCACACCAGCAGGCTCATCAGCCCAAAGGTCAGGGCCGCGACGGCGCCACAAGTATTCATTAACAGGGCGTACGGACGCCCCCAGGTCGGGTTGGAAGGCAAGCCTTCCGAGGCAGTGGCAGCAGACATCGCGTCTTCTCCGCAGATCAAGGTCACTGAAAGGGCGGACATCTAGCCACCCATATGGCACCATCAAAAAGTGGACACTGTCCCCCAAGGGCACAATGTCCACTCTCAAACTAAATCATCAATAAACTGGCTTAAGGCTGATAGCCACCAAACAATTCACGCAATTGCGCCGCATATTTGGGACTGGATTTGTCGATACCGGCCCAGCCTGCTTCGTAGGCTTTGGTGCGCAAGGCACGAGCGGCCTCAGGTTCCAGTACCAGCGCTTGCACACCGGCTTGTTCGGTCGCCGCTTTTTCTTCGATTGCCATCTGGTGTTCAGTCACGTTCTGCGACTCCATCCACTCGATCTGCTTGCGCATGAAGGCTTTCTGGTCTTCGTCCAGTTTTTCCCAGCTCTTTTGGTTCATGAAAAAACCCACTTCCACGTTGTAGAAGCCTGGCTCTACACGGTATTTGGTCTTTTCATGCCAGCCCATTTCCATCACGCCCACAGAAGGCCAGCCATAGCCGTCCACGACACCACGCTCCAGCGCGGTGTAGACCTCGCCCGGTGGAATCTGCAGCGGGGTTGCGCCAATTTCGCGAAAGAAGGACAGGTACACCGGCACACCGCGCAGCTTGAAGCCCGACAGGTCAGCCGAGGTCACGGGCTTGTTGGTGTAGATGTGGTATTGCAAACCGTCCGTCGTACGAGCCAGCCAAGTGATGTTGGCTTTCTCGCGGTGAATCTTGTCCATCAGCTCGTAGCCGCCGTTCTGGCGCAGCTCGCTCATGGGTTTTTCTGTCAGCGTCAAGGCCAGTGCCTCTGGCACCAGATTGGCATGAAAGACGGCGGTGGTATTGGCGAAATCAATCACGCCAGAACGCAGCGCATTGCCGACCTCGAAAGGCGGAATGGCCTCTGGGCCGCCAATGACATTGATCTGCACCAACCCCTTGCCTTCTGCGTTGACCTTGTCAACGAACTGCTTGAAGCGCTTGGTAAAGAAGGTGTCCATCGTAAAGACAGATACCGCTTTCAGCGTAACTTCCGCTGCCTGAGCGCCAGCCATTCCCAATGCCAGCAAGGCTGCTGCCACTACTCGAGTTGTTTTATGCACCATGACGGAAGTTCCGCAGAAATGTGTGTAATGAAATTTTAGTTTAGATATAAATATATCAATAATCAATTATTTATGAGTCGGGGTTTTCACTAAGCCCCCTAAGGGCTTCATAGGGTGCGCCCCCTCATTGCACCTCAATCCTGTGGGTGGGCAGCCTGCGGTATCATCACAAACTTGACGTTTTATTGCTTAATAGGGATGACTCATGACATTTTCCGCTGTGCTGTTTGATTGTGACGGTGTGCTGGTGGACAGCGAACCCATCACGGTTCGCGTGCTGCGGGACATGCTGCAAGAAGAAGGCTGGGTCATGACCTACGAGCAATGCTATGACTGGTTCATTGGCAAAGCGCTGCCCGACGAACTACCCACCGTGCGCAAGATGACCGGTAAAGATCTGGATATGGAATGGGTAATGGCCTTTCGCATGCGCCGCAACCATGCACTGAGCAATGAAGTCATGGCCATTCCCGGTATTCAGGACACGCTGGACGCGATCTTGCGCGACAAGCCCGGCATGATTGCCTGTGCGTCCGGCGCCGACCGCGGCAAGCTGGCACTGCAACTGGGCCAGACTGGTCTGCTGGATTACTTTGGCACCCATATCTATAGCGGTGCAGAGACGCCCCGCAACAAACCCTACCCGGATGTCTATCTGGCCGCCGCGCATGGCTTGGGTGTCGACCCCAAGGAATGTCTGGTTGTGGAAGACAGCGTCACGGGCGCAACGGCTGGCTTGGCTGCCGGGGCCACCGTCTTGGGCTATTGCCCGGTCCCCGACAAGCAAGAGGACTTGCGCCGTCTTGGTGTGCGTGACACCTTCCGCCGCATGGATGAATTACCCACGTTGATCGCCAAGCTGGAGCAGGAACGCGTACAAGGCTGATTCATAGCCAGACAATAGAAAAGGCGCTGTGTTTTGAGCAGTTTCTTCAAAAGAGGGAGATCCAACCTTTTGGAACTGCTTAAAACACAGCGCCTTATTTGCCGCCAGACCGCCTTAAGACTCGGTGCTGCCAATAAAAAGCCCCCTCGGACGGCAGCAAACCGCAAGGCGTAGTATGGGGCCTTTTTTCTGTTGCTTAGTCTTCCAGATGGAAGGTGTGCAAAATTCGATGCAGCACCGGCGCAATAATCAGCCCGAACGCTGCGGCCAACACCAGGCTGACATACGCCCCATAAATGGCAAAAAACACTTTGCCAGCCCATGTTTCAGGCAAGGCCATCGGCCCCAACCCACCGACCATCATGGCCGCATTCAAGGCCGCATCGTGCCAATGTACGTTCTCTTCAAACCACATATGGCCCAATGCCCCCAGCATCAGGGAAAAGACCACAAACACGATGCCGATCGAGGCATGCGCCAACAGGCGCTTGGCAAACTGCCAACGCGAAATCAAGGGCTGATCACGTGACTCGTACATGTCATTAAAGCGTATTGGCCTGAACAGTTAAAGAAGCTAACCATTGGCTAACTTGCAAGGACAAGGCATCGGTAGCCTGCCCAAATGCTTCAACCACCTGTGGCACGGCCGTGCCGTCAACTTCTTGTTGAGCGACAAAGCGGCGGGTCTGAATCAACTGGCCCGAGCGCTGATCACGCACTAAAGCATCAAACTGAATCCGTACCCGTGGAACGCCCTGGACATACTCCACCTGAAAGGCGCCCAGCGTCCCGCCAAGCTCCACATCAGCAATGACGGATTCGCTATCCAGCACCACCGCCCGGAATTGAGCCGCATCACGTAAACCATCGGCCAGACGGTTACGCAACAGGGCGGGTGCATCGTCACCCCAACGTACGCCTTTATACGCGCTGAGCTCATTACCTTGAGGCAGCACCGTGATGCGCGAACTGGCCAGCAGGCGCTCGGCGTGAGGCCGGTTCACCTGAATGATTAAACTTCTATGCGAAGCAGGTGCGGACTGCGCCTTCAAGGCCGTTGCCGGAAGCTGATAATACGTCAGGGACTCCGCCTGAGGCAGAACAGAACAAGCGGCAGACAGGGCAGCCAGACCCACTAGCGACACCTGTAAAAAACGACGCACAACAGTGGGCATCATGGTGTGAACTCCTGTAATTTGTCGCGACCCAAAAGATAGCCGGCCGGATTATCTTCCAGACGGGAGGTGACGGCGCGGAAACCGGCCAGCACCTGACGCAATTCTCGCAATGCCGGTTCGATCTCGGTCAAACCCTGAGCGCCCCGGCCAATAGCTGCCGAATTCTGCTCCAGCAGCGTGTTCAAGCTTTGCGTGGCACGGCTGAAATCTTCCATGGATTTCTGGATGGCATTCATGGCCTGCGTACCCTGACGGTCTACCAGACCTTGTGTAGAAGACAGCAAGGTAGTGGCTTGCTGGCTGGCCTGGGACAGCTCCTTCACCAAGGCTGGCACGCCTTCGCTGGCGGTCGAGAGCTGGCCCATCAAGACTTCCAGTTTTTGCAGACTGGCCGACAGGGATTGGGAGTTCTCGGACGACAGGAACGTATTGGCGTTATCGAGCAACTTGGAAATTTGCGTCATCAGCTCCTCGCCACCTGCCATCAATTGGGCCAGCGGAGACGGCGAGGCCACAATCATGGGCAGGCCATCGTCGGGCGCTTCCAGCAAGGGGCTGTTCGGTGTGCCGCCGCTAAGCTCGATCACGGACTGGCCGGTGATACCAGCCAGTGCCAGGCGAGCTTGCGTGTCTTCATGAATCGGGATGGAAGCCTGAATCGCCACTTGCGCTCGCACACGCTGCAAGTCATTCGGGTCCAGGCGCAGCAAGCGCACTTCACCGACACGCAAGCCGTTGTATTGCACGGCGCTGCCACGAGACAGACCACGCACACCTTCCAGAAAGACAATATCGTAATCGCGGGTCTCGGCATCTTGCCCCGACTTGGCCAGCCAAAGCGAGAACAGGACAGCGGCCGCCGCCACTACCAAGGTAAAGACCCCGATCAATACATGATGGGCACGCGGTTCCATTAATTATGCTCCTGACGACGGTTTTGGGCCTGTTGGGCGGCCCGTCCCCGTGGACCGTGGAAGTACTCCCGGATCCAGTCGTTATCAACTTGCTCTACGCGGGCCAGTGTGTCGTTGACCAGCACGCGCTTTTGCGCCAGCACGGCCACCCGATCACAAATGGTGTAGAGCGTATCCAGATCGTGTGTCACCAAAAACACGGTCAATCCCAGCGCATCGCGCAAGGTCAAAATAAGCTGGTCAAAATCCCCCGCACCCACCGGGTCCAGCCCGGCAGTGGGTTCATCCAGAAACAGAATTTCCGGATCCAGCGCCAGCGCACGTGCCAGGGCAGCACGCTTGATCATGCCACCGGACAATTCTGCTGGGTATTTGGTAGCCGCATTGGCCGGTAAACCTGCCAAGGCCATTTTCATGGCGGCAATATGTTCAGCGGCAGCACGAGACAGGCCAATATGCTCGATCAGAGGCATGGCAATGTTCTCCACCACCGTCAGCGAGGAGAACAACGCGCCTTGCTGGAACAGCACGCCCAAACGGCGTTCCAGTCGCGAACGATCCTCGGGCGACAGGGTGCCGATTTCCTGATCAAAAATGCGTACCGTGCCGCCGGTGGGTGGGCGCAGTCCCAGAATGGAGCGCAGCAGCACGGACTTGCCTGTGCCGGAACCACCCACCACACCCACAATCTCGCCGGGATACACATCCATATCCAGATGCTCATGCACGACATGATCGCCAAAGCGATTGTCCAGATCACGTACTTGAATAATGGGACGAGCGGCTGCCTCTACCATCCCATCTCCATGAAGAACAACGCGGCCAGCGCATCAATCAAGATCACGATGAAGATGGACTGCACCACGGCTGAAGTCGTGTGCTCCCCCACGGACTGGGCGCTGCCGGTCACTTTAAAGCCTTCCTGGCAACCGATCACAGCAATCAAAAAGGCAAAAATCGGAGCCTTGGCCATGCCCAGCACAAAGTGCCGCAAATCAATATCCTGATTGAAGATATTGATGAACATGGTGGGCGAGATATCCAGAATCAGGGCGCAGACCAAGCCGCCGCCGAAGATCCCGGCCACCATGCCCACAAAGGTCAAGATAGGCATAGCCAATAGCATGGCCAATACGCGCGGAATGACCAGAATCAGCATGGGATTCAAGCCCTGAGCGCGTAAAGCATCAATTTCTTCGTTCGCTTTCATGGAGCCGATCTGCGCGGTAAAGGCACTGGCGGTGCGGCCTGCCATCAAGATGGCCGTCAACAGCACCGCAAACTCACGCAAAAAGGAAAAACCAACCAGATTTACGGTGTAAATGGTGGCGCCAAAATCCGCCAGCACCGTCGCTCCCAGAAATGCGATCACCGCCCCCACCAGGAACGTCAGCAAGGCCACAATAGGTACGGCGTTAAAGGCGGTCTCTTCCAACTGCGCCACAATCGAGGTGACGCGCCACTGGCTGGGCCGCAGCATATTCAGGATGAGCGTTTCCAGCGTCAGGCCAATAAAACCCAAAAGCTCACGCATATTGCGCGTGATGTGGACCATGGACAGGCCCACGCGCTCGAGCAGATCCGTCATCCCCCAACGCGCCGCAGTCACGTGCTCCTCATCCATGCGGCTCATTGCCTTGGCAACGGTTTGCAATAATTGATGGCGCTCTTTGGACAAGCCTTGAGCACTGTCCAAGGCCGTTTGCACACGCTCGGCACCCAGCCATTCGCACAGGACTTGAGCACCTGTTGTGTCCAGGGACTTCAATTGGCTGAAATCCAAAGACCAACGGCCCTGCTTGTCACTTATCGAGCGCAAACTACTTTGCAGCGCTTCATAGTGACGCAAGGACCAATCGCCTAGCAATTGCAGCTGACCAGGGGAGTCTGTACGAACATACAGAGGCACGGACGTATTCATGCGCATAGTCTAATGGATTTGCTCTGACAGCTTCCATAGCGCCGACTACTTTTTCATGCTTTGTGGACAATTAAGCGGGCTGTAAGCAAGTCAAACAATCCGGCAACATTTCCGCTATATAAATACGCCCGTCCAAGCCGACGGACAGCCCGTGTCCGTAGACACCTTGCACCCGGCAACGTCCTACTAATGTGCCCGAATCCGGGTCGAACAAAGACAAGCTGGCCGTTTGATCGCTAACCAACACCGAACCGTCAGTTTGCACAGCCACCGCCATGGGTTTGTGCAGGGGGCGCAATTCACCCAGATAACGGCCTTGGACATCCAGATGCTGGACACGGTTGTTTTCGCGGTCGGCTACCCAGATCGAACCATCAGCAGCACACGCGAGCATATGAGGCGTGCTGAACTGCAAAGGGCCTGGGCCAGGCGCCCCCAACGCAGCCAGCCATTGGCGCTGCGGATCAAAGCGATGCACCACGGTATTGCCGTAGCCATCACTTACCCACAAGCCGCCATCACCACATTCAACGGCGTGCGTGGGATGGTTGAACGGCTCTTGCCAACAGGGCTGTCCAGGCGTGCCCAAACGCCATTGCTCATGGCCTTGGGGGCCCAAAGCCAGGACCTGATGTCCATCCAGATCCGTCACCAGTACCCCGCCTTGCGGACGGGCACTGATATGGTGCGGGCACAGCATGTCCTCCAAAGACCAGCGCGCTGACACCTGACCATCCGGTGCCAGTACCAAGACACAGGCCGGACGACGCAGCAAGGCAGCGATACGCCCGTCTGTCAGCACCGCCACACTGGTGATGCCGCTGATATCAGCCTGAGTCCAGGCGCGCTCTACTTTGTAGCGTTGCGAACCCAAGATCACATAAGCAAGTGCCATCTTCCGCCTCCCTTACATGGCGTTAGGCAAGACCAGGACAATTTGCGGGAATATCGTCACCAGAACGGTCGCCAGAACCAGCAACAGAAAAAACGGGAGCGCCATGCGTACCAGCTCGAACAGATTGCGCCCGGTAATGCTCTGGATCACAAACAAGTTAAAACCAATAGGCGGGGTAATCTGGGCCATTTCCACGGTCAGGATCAGATAAACACCAAACCAGATGGGATCAATACCGGCGGCAATCACCGCAGGCAGCAAGACCGAAGTGGTCAGCACCACAATGGAAATACCATCCAGAAAGGCGCCCAAAATCACAAAGAACACCGTCAATACAGCAATCAGGGCGTATTGGTTCAGGCCCAAAGAGCCAATCCAGGCCGCCAGATTTGCAGGCAGGCCAGTAAAGCTCATGGCACTGGTCAAATAAGCGGCGCCGATCAGAATGAAGGAAATCATGCACGAGGTGCGCGCCGCACCCAGCAAACTGGCGGTAAAGGTTTTCCAGCTCAGGGAACGACCAAAAGCGGCAATCACCAAAGAACCAATGACACCCAGCACAGCCGCTTCAGTCGCCGTGGCGATACCCCCGTAAATCGACCCGATCACCGCAATGATCAGCAAGACGACCGGCAACAGCAAGCGCAAGCGTCGTACCTTCTCGCTCAGGCTTAGTTGCTCGGTTGCCGAGGGCACACGATCCGGATGGCGGATAGACCAAAAAGCGATGTAGGCCGAAAACAGGCACATCAGCAAAAGGCCTGGCAGCACACCCGCCACAAACAGTCGAATGATGGAAACTTGTGCGGCCACCGCATACACAATCATCACAATGGAAGGCGGAATCAGCAGGCCCAAGGTCCCGGCACCGGCCAGCGAACCGATACTGATCCTGTCGTCATAGCCACGCGCCTTCAGTTCAGGCAAGGAAATACGGCCTATCGTGGCCGCCGTGGCCGCCGACGAACCGCTGACCGCCGCAAAAATACCGCAACCCAAGGTGTTGACGTGTAACAGACGGCCCGGCAAACGCTGTACCCACGGCCCCAGGCCACTGAACATGTCCTCGGCCAGGCGGGTGCGATACAGAATCTCCCCCATCCAGATAAACAGGGGCAAGGCCGTCAAGGCCCAACTGGCCGAAGAGTCCCACGCCTTGGTCGCGAAAATAATGCCTGCAGGCGCATCGGCATACAGAAAAATAGACAAGATACCGCAAGCGATCAAAACCAGCGCCACCCACACGCCACTGGCCAGCAAGGCAAGCAGAACAACAAACAGCACAATTGCCTGAGATAAATCAGCCATGCTCAGTCGCCTCCAATTCTTGACCTTGAACCACGCGCAGCAAGCGCCGCAACAACATCAAGGTCAGCAAGCCCAGACCAATGGGCATCCCCAATTGGGGAATCCACAGCGGCACTGCCACCATGCCTTGCGCCACTTCCTTGTAGATAAAGGACTCATAGACAAAGTGGGCCGTCTCCCAGGTACACCAGGCAGCCAGCACAAGCCCGATCAGCGTTGCCACTAGTTCATAAGGGCGTCGCAAACGCTCCGGGATCACCTGCAGCAACAAGGACACCCGGATATGGTCACCATGCAACATGGCGTAGGGCAGCGCCAGAAAAATCGACGCTGCCATAAACCAGCCAGCAAAATCATCCGACGCGGGGATTTGCGTAGAGAACAGGCGCGCCACGATCTGCGCCGTCACCACCACCCCGATCAAACATAGAAAGAGTGCGGCCAGTGCGCCGCATACTCTGGCCATACGCTCGAGCACAATCATGGACGCACTCCTTGTTTAGGGCTGACGGTAGGTATCAAGCAGCTTCTGACCGTCGGCACCGGCTTTCTTCAACCACTCTTCGGTCATGGTCTGGCCGATCGCCCGCATCTCGCCGGCCAGCTTTTCGCTTAACTGGCCTACCACCATGCCCTTATCGGCCATGGTCTGGGTCAGTTTGGACGTTTGCTCGCGCGACATGGCCCAACCGCGTTGTTCGGCGCGTTCACCCGCTTCCAGAACCGCTTTCTGAACATTCTCGGGCAGACGCTGAAAGGCACGCTTGTTAATGATCACAAAGCTTTGTGGAATAAACACCTGGGCATCGTAGTAGTACTTCACATAGTCCCAGGCCTGCGAGTCCACACCCGTGGCGGGCGAGGTCAGCATGGCATCGATAATGCCGGTGGAAAAAGCCTGAGGGACTTCGGGCGTTTGCACAGTGGTCGGCACGGCCCCCATCAAGGAGACCAAACGGCTGGTTGCCGGGCTATAAGCACGGAAACGCACGCCTTCCAGGTCAGACAATTGTTCCACGGGGTTTTTGGTGTAAATCCCCTGCGGAGGCCAAGGCGAGCCATACACCAGAATGATGCCTTGCTTGTCCAGGCGCTCTGCCAGGAAGGGACGTGTGGCTTTCCAGAGCTTTTCTGACTCATCGAACGACGAAGCCAGCAAGGGCACGCTATCGACTTCAAACAGGGGATCTTCATTACCGATGGCCGCCACCAGCATTTCACCAGCCTGCACCACGCCTTGCTGGACGCCACGCTTGACCTCGGGGCGCTTGAGCAGCACCGAGTTCGACTGCACGTTGATATTCAATTCGCCATTAGTCGCCGCTTTGATATCCGCCGCGAACTCGCGCGCATTTTGCGTCAGGAAATTGCTATCGGGCTGCTCGGTACTCATGTTCCAGTTGGTCGCGGCCTGAGCAGTGCCTGCCAACGCAAAGACGCAGGCAATGGAAAGTAGTTTTTTAATCATGATGTCGCTTCTCCCAAGAATTGAGGTGATGACCGCCTTATGAGCGGCCCGCATTCAGATCCCGTGACTGCAGATCCCACAGCAAAGAAAACTCGGATACATCGTTTGTTGCCACCCCTAAATCCTGCTGCAAGCGGGCAGCCAGGATACGAGCGGCGTCAAGGGTGGTCAGATCAGCCACCAGGTAAGGGTCCAGGCTGCGCTGTTGCACATCCTCGGACGGTAAAGGGGTAGAGAGCTCCGGATCAGGTGTCAGTACGCGCAAGGCCAGCAGGCCATCGGTCTGTTCCAGATAGGCGGCACATTGACGTGCCAACGCTTGTCGCTGAGCCGCTTCTGGCAGACGTACCAGCAACACAACAGCACCTGTGCCAGCACCACCGAGCAACGACACCGCCATTACGCGGCGCTGGGTATTGCTCATACGGGCAAAATTGGTATTAGACCAGTCCGTTTGCTGCTCAAAGGCTTTTTTATATTCCGCCGTCCCAAAAACACGCAAGGACTGCGTGCGATACAAAGCCAGATACTTGCGCCCGGCACCATGGCGCACATAACGACGCGACCATTGAAAACCCGGTATGGCCGCGCGTTCAGCCATGTGCTCGCGCTCATACCATTGATTGAAATCCTGCTCATGCTCAGGGGCGATATCCGTCCAGATAAACAGTTCCCCCGGTGCATCACGATCAGTACGAAAAGTAGCAGACACGAAAGCCTCCCCAAAAAGGTTATTGCACACTCTTTGTGGGAGTGTCCAACGGCTTCTAAGCAGAGTCCAAATGTTTTATTTCCACCTGGGTCGATAGGAAAAAGCGATCAGACAAAGCGAATGGCGCAGTATCTAGATTATCAAGCAAGGTGACAATCCGTACACAGGCACAGTCAAGGGGAAAACCCTCAAAGGCTAAATGGCAAAGACACGCGTGTCTGGCGGGGGTAAAGCCAGTCCAGGATGCTCGGCCGCAAAATGATGCATGCGCTCCAGCGCCACGCCAATCACTGCCTGGGCGGTCTGCGTTAAAGGGTCAGGCCGCCAACTGGCGACCAGGCGCAAGTCGGGCAAGGCATGCTCACACACAATCTCCTGATACAGCCCACTGTCCAACTGACGGCTGACTGCCGCCAAGGGCAAAGTCGCAATGCAAGGTTGAGCTTCGATCAATTGCGTGCTGGCGGCAATCGAAGAGACATAGTGAATCCGTGCCTGATCCACCGGCAAGGGTTCGAGCAATTGCACCAAGGCCAGATGCGGCTGGGAGCCACGGGGAAACGTCACCAAAGGCCAACGCTGCACCAGTTCCTGCAAGCCGCTACGTACCGGCATGGATTCATCGGCCATGCACACCCAGCCCATACGCATGGAGCCCATCGGCAGGTTGCGTATGCCATCCCCCATGATGGGGTCGGTCTGCAAGGCCACATCAATGGTGCCGCGCTTGAGCAAGTCATGCAGGCGCAAGGTGGATTCGGCGGTCAGCTCTATTTCCAGTTCGGGGTAGAGGGCATGCAACTGACGAATCAAATCCTTGAACCAGGTATGCACAATGGATTCGACCACACCCAGGCGCATACGGCCGCTTAAACGGCTGGAGCCTGCCAGGGCCTCGCGCAAATCGTGCTCCATACCCAGCATCTGCTCGGCATACTGCATCAGCTTGCGTCCTGCCGGGGTCAGGCGCAGATCACGATGACCGCGCTCAAACAGGGTTTTCTGAAACTCGCTTTCCAGAGCCGCAATCCGCCCTGAGACAGCCGCTTGCGTCAAATGCTGCTTGTTCGCGGCTGCACGAAAACTGCCCAAGCGAGCGATCCAGATAAAGGTTTCCAAAAAGCGGATATTCATGCACCTGTCCTTTCGGGCTTGATCATGGCAGCCAGATGATACTGACTGCGCTGTTCACCAGGAACAGAGACAATCAGGCCCACACCATCCCCCACAAAAGCCTGCGTAGGCAAAGCATGGCCATGCGGCTGACCAGCAGCAATCTGAGCATGGCGCAGCAAGGAGACATGCGGACGAAAAAGACGTGGTTGCCGGGTCCAGCCCAAGGCAATCAGTTTGGCCCAAATCTCTTCGTGCCACTGCTGCAAGGCCGTCAATGCCTGGCTTTGCGACGCGTCCGGCCCGGCCCACACCACTCGCGGTTTCTCAAACACATCACGCATTGTCAGGTCCATCTTGATCTGCGGCTCCGTCCATTGCGCCATCTGTGTCGCCAAGGTCTGCAGATCAGACACGCGGCTGCCATCCAGAAATGCCAGTGTTAAGTGAAAGTGATCGGGCTGCATCATGCGCCCGCCGTAAATCGCATGCGCCTGCAGCGCCTGTTCGGCCAGCCAGGCACGGGTTTGTACGTCCGGCCACCAACCGATAAATGCGCGCAAAACGTGATCGGCATCAAGCGACTGCAGGTCCAGCGTAGGCAAGGGAATCGTCATCAGCAAACCCTCAAACAAGACGGATCGAGAAAAAGGGCGTTTAGCCTAAGCCCTGCAAAGACGGCGCGCCAGATCATAAACAATATCCAAGGCCGGCAATTGCGTGCGACCTGACAAACGTACCGTGTTCGCAAATGGCCACAAAATGCCGCAGCTTGCGAAAGTCCATGCTTGCCCCCTTGCTGACGCTTGAACCGGCTTATGCACAGACCGCATCAACTTGATGTTTTTTTGGCGTTTGAGCCGCGCATTGTACCTGCATAGAATATGCTCGACCGCTTGGAAAGCCTATAAAAACACCGGAGACAACCATGGCTGTTTCCCCGACACAGCCGGGTACGCGCCACCACGTTTTAACAACCACCGGCTTGCTGTCGCTGGCAGGCAGGCCCCCTTCTTTAGAGCGCCAAGCCTTCGCAACAACCTCCCCCGACCGGGGTATGGCCCGAGACATCATCATGGCCAATACGCAGACCCTGTCGGGCTAGATTGCCAAACGCAAAGCCCCCTGTCACTGCCCTACGCATATGAGCAGGCCACGCAGTGGGTACAAAAACGCAAACCCGCCTTACTGGATTAAGCCGAGCCAGATGCAGGCAACGATCACCCGACATAACGAAGTGGATTACAAGCCCTTCATTTACAAAACCTGACGTTTTTCTCTGTTTCCAAAACGCAAAACGATAGACGCCTAAAAACTCCATACCTAATATAAGCGGAGCGGTCCGAACCCCAGACCGACACACAGCACAGGAGTAGCACGATGGGTATTATCTCCATGATTATTGTGGGCTTTATCGTAGGTTTGCTGGCACGAGCCATCATGCCCGGCGACCAAAAAATGGGATGGATAATGACAACCATCCTGGGTATTGTCGGTGCCTTTGTTGCAGGTTATCTGGGACAAGCCATGGGCTGGTACGTGCCAGGGCAAGGCGCAGGCTGGATCGGCTCCATCGTGGGTGCCATCATCGTCCTCTTTGTCTACGGACTGGTCAGCAAAAAAGCGTAAAACGCCGTATAAATACAAAACCGCAGCCTTGCAGCTAATGTGATTGGCAATCCGCAGTATCCCCACGGCCACACACTACTGGAAGGCTGCCATACCGCAGTCTGCCAGTCTGCATAAGGCGCGATTCACTGATACCTGTAGCTATCGCGACCCTGACTCACAGAAAAAACAGACGCTGTGTCATTGACCGCCAGCGCCTGAACACACAAAGCCTGACGCTCCCGGAGCCAGTCATGCCCTACACGATCACCTTAAGTCGCATTTACGACGCCATCCATGAGCCTGCCGGCAAAGCGGCCCGTGTACTCACAGACCGCCTCTGGCCGCGCGGTCTGAGCAAAGACGAGTTGGGCGACATCCAATGGCTGCACGAGGCCAGCCCGGCAAGCGAATTGCGCAAAAATTTTCATAGCGGCGCCATCTCCCCCGAGCAATTCCAGCACCGCTATCACGAACAACTGCAGCACGACCCCGACGCCTTGTTTCCCCTGATGAAACTGGCCCGCCAAGGCGAGCTGCAATTGCTAACCGCCACCCACGACCCGCAAACCTCCTATCTGACGGTGCTGAAACAGGCTGTGATCGAGGCTTTGGCCAAAGAGGATCGCCTACACGACGGCAATGAACCCAGTTCGCCGGTTTGTTACGCGCACGTAGTGAAAGAAGACAAGCAATAAGCCGTGACTGGCTATCCCTGCGGCCGCCCGACAGTATTAGCGCCAGGCGCATTGCGCGCCCCCAGCAGACGCTGCACCAACCCCTGCACACACGCCTCGCGCCGTGAGTCCGGCGCATAGTCCGCTCGCAAAGTCGACCAGGCCGGATGAATCCGTGCCTGTGCCAGCTCCTCCGGCAGACCTTGTGCCCGCCACACGTTCAACTCCCTCTGCAAGGCCTGATCGAAATTCTCGGCATCAATCTCGCCCAGGCGAATCGGCGTCTGTGCGGCATGACCGCGTCGCTCCAAAGCCGCCATCAAACTTAGCTGCCGCACGGCCAGCAAGCGCAAGACGGCATCATCCACGCTAAGCTCAGTCTCGCCCCGCAACTTGCCCATCAAACGCTGGCCCCATTTGTCCGCGCCTTGCCACAAACCACCTGCCAAGGCGCCCAGAACCGTCCCGGTTCCTAAGCTCAGACCGCCCGTCATCACATCCAGCGTCGCGCCGGCCATGGCACCGGCAGCCACACCCTTGCCCAACTGCACGCCAAACTCCTTCAAGGCCTGGGGATCAAACAAGTCCATGCCCCAACGACCACCGTCAAAATGCAGCAGATCCGCCACCACATCCTGACGGCCAAAGCTGTAGCGCTTGAGCAAAGCCTGCACACTCTTGGCCTCGCGCGCCAAGACCGGCTCCTTTAACTGCTGCGCGGCCAGTTCCATGGCCTCCTTGTCCGAGGGTGTACTGACCCGCCAGGCCGCCACATCCACCAGCAATTCTGCCAGCAGCCGCATCGCGTCTCGACGCCGCAATACCGCCTGCTGCGCCAAATCCACTTTCAACTGCTGCAACACTCCGGCCTGCGTCTCCAGCAGAACAGCAAGCTTGTCGTACAGTAAAGCCTCGCCATCCAAAGCCGGTGCCACCGTATCGAACTCCGCCAAGGCATGCAGCCCCAGACGTGCCAACGCACTGCGCCATTCCTGTACCCGCGCCTGCGGACTACGCACGAAATTGAGCACAGGCAACAAAGGCCGCCCGCTATAGGCCAACAAAGTCAGCTCGTCCTTATGCTTGCTCAAGACAGGATCGCGCGCATCCACCACATACAAACCCGCATCGCAAGATTGCAACTTGCGCAGCACACGGGCCTCCTGTTCGAAACGGCCCTGTGCCGCCGGGGACTCCAGAAAACGACGTATCCGCTCCGGTCCATCAATACGTTCACCGGGCTGGCTGAGCTGATCCATAAAGTCCAGCAAGGCCATGCTGTCTTCCAGGCCGGGGGTGTCGAACAGCTCCACCAGGGCCTCGCCGTCCACCGTCAGTCTGGCTCCTTCCACATGCCGTGTAGTGCCAGGGCTATTGCTGACCTGCCCAAACTCCGTATCCCGCGTCAGGGTACGCAGCAAAGAGGTTTTACCCGTATTGGTGTGACCCACCACCGCCAGCGTCAAAGCCGCCGCACTCATGATGGCTCCTTCGTAGACAAGTCTGGCCATTGATCGTGAATCTGCCCAGGCGCAAAGCCTGCCGCCACCAAGCGCTCATGCCAACTGCGCCGGCGCGTCTGGTCCGGGTCGGCCAAGGCGTCGTCCAGCAACACCACATCGGATTGCTGGGCCAACTGTGCCCATTCAACCAGCGTTGCCACCACACCACGGTCTGGCGTCTGGGCGGCATCACATACCATCAACAAATGGCGAGGACTGGCCAACTGCAAGCGCCCCAGAATATCCAGGCGCTCAGCGCGCGAATCCACCCGGCCCAAGTCCTGCATCTGTGTCTGCACGAAAGCAGGCGGCCAGCTATGTTCTGGCGGCAACTCCAGCCCCACCACGCACAGCGCATTAGCGGTCAAAGGCGTGCTGGGCTGACTTTGAATGCGAGCCACCCTGTCGGGCGATGCCAATTCATCCACGCCCGTCGGTTCGCTGGCTGGCATCAAGCGCGGACGCAACTCTGCCAGGCCCGGCAGGCTGTCATCCAGACTCAAGCGAGCCGTATGTTTACGCCATTGCCACAGGCTCCAGGCCAAGGCCAGCACACGAGGCAGCAAACCATAGGTGACCACCGCGCCCAACAGCCAACTGGACCACAGGGCCTGAGCCTGGGCATCCAGCACTTGCAGGCCATCGCTGCTACGTATGGTGAAGGTATCGGGCTGGGCAAAGCCCAATAAGGACGGCAGGGCACCCAGGCCTTCAACCAGCCAGACAAAGCTATCTGGCGTCAAAAGCGTGGTTTCCCAATTGAAGTGATAGCGGCGCGAAGCCAGCAATAACAGCAGGGTGCTCAAGGCTGACAAAAAGGCCAGCACCCACAAACTATGGCTGATCAGACCCGCTAGCCAGGACTGGCTACCTCGGCGTGCCAGTACGGCGGCAAAAGCCTGGGGTACCAGACTGGCATCGCCTTTGACGAAGCGGCGACTTAGCCACCACCAGGCATCACTGGCCCAACTGCCCGTGCCAGCGCTTTTGCCGGACCAGAACAAGCTGAACAGCCAGAAAATAAAGGTCAGCGCGTGCAAACCCAGCAAAGCCCCCAAGGCCGTCAATACATTCACGGCTCGACTGCCATCGCCCAGTGCTCCTGCAGCGGTCCCGGCGCCTGCCAACAAAGCCAGCACCGCCATGGCGATCAGCAGGAGGCGGGCCATACGCCACCAACGCGTCCAGGCTTGTTCCAGCCCATCGCGCCGCGCCAGAGCCAAAGCGCGTGCCGATACACGTTGAGCAAATGAACCACCCGCCGCCCGCGCACGGCGCGATTCAGACAGGTCCTCAATAGGGCCCCACAGGGTTTCGCGCAAACGTATGGCTTCCACCAGAGTTTGCTGCTGCCAGGAGCCGACGGATTCAGACGGTTTCATGGCACTGGCCACCACTTAAAGGAGTACCGGTTCGTCAGGCAAGGCATTGGCCGGCGTTGCGCCTGGCGCCTGGGATGGCGCTCCTTGCTGCAAGACCGCTTCAATCGCACTGACAGCCGCCAGCAGGCCAGACAGGTACTCGCGCGCGGCCAGGTCTTTTTCCAGTTGCTGACAGATCTGTGCCCATTGCACCGGATCGGCCTTGATGCCCCGATCCGCAATGATATGGATACGGCGCTGGCCCAGGGCCAGGTACAGCAGAACGCCAGAGTTCAAGGGCGTATCCCAGACGCGCAAACGGCCGAAAACCTCCAGCGCACGCTGGGCGCTGTCGGCCTCATGAGCGGGCAAAACCGCTTCAATCGCCACGACCAGCTCGCCACTATGATTTTCTTCACCCTTGCGAATCTGCTCGGCCAGATGGCCCAGCATTTCAGCATTGAAATATCGACGGCGCAGCCATTGGCCGTGTACCGATGCCCAGCCCGAGAGTTCTTTCCAATTCACATTCATATCGCTCCCCTGTGGCCTTACCAACTACCGGAAGCGCCACCGCCTCCGCTACCGCCACCACCACCGCCGCTGCCTCCGCCAAAACCGCCGAAGCCACCGCCGCTGCTGCCGCCATTCCCGCCAAACCCGCCGGAGGAATAACCGCCCAGGCCACCAATGACGCCACCACGGCGTGAGGCGCGCCCGGAGCTGGACTTGCCGCCTGCCCCGAAGAGTCGACCAATCATGCTCAAGCCTGCACCGACAACAGCGGCCAGCAGAGCCAAGCCAATGCTGCCCGAGACAATCAGGGTAAAGACGCCTGCGGCAAAGGCAGCAAACAAGGGAGAGGCAAAAAACACAATTGCCCCCACAGCCAGCAAAGGCTCCCAGAACACGCCTTCTTCACCTGAAGAGGTAACAGGCGCATTCTTAGGGGGAGGGGGAAGCTCTTCACCATTGACCAAGCCCACCAGACTATCGGCAGCAGCCTGAATACCCGCGTAGAAATTGCCTTCCATAAAACGAGGCGTCATCTGTTCGCGAATGATGCGGCCAGCCTGCAAATCGGTCACTGCGCCTTCCAAGCCGTAGCCGGTCTGGATACGCATGCGGCGATCATCCTTGGCCACCAACAGCAAGATGCCGTCATCCACTTTTCTGCGACCAATTTCCCACTGATCAAAAACACGCAAGGCGTATTGCTCGATGGTTTCGTCGCCCGTGGTGGGCACCATCAAAATGACCACCTGTGCGCCTTTTTCCTGCTCCACCGCCTTGAGCTGCTGGTTCAGAGCGTCTTTTTGATCCGGACTCAAGGTGCCCGTGGTATCGGTCACCCAACCCGCAATGGCGGGAATAGGCTCGGGTTTGGCATGCGCTTGTGCCCAGGGCCAGCACAAGAACAGCAGTGCCATCAACCAGCCACAAACCCAGACCAGCCTGCCAGAACGTGCAGACCCAGGCCCAGCAGTCCGTGCAAGATCGTGCACGCTCATGGTGCCACCTCCAGAATTAATCAAGACCCGGCAGGAGCAGGGGTCGCAGGGATATCAAACTTGACCTCGGGATCCCGCGTGATCTCGCTTTGACGATCCACACCGTAGTTTTCCTTGACCTTGTAACCAAATAGCTTGGCGGTAATCAGGGTAGGGAACTGACGAATGAACAGGTTGTATTCCTGCACAGCCTGTACATAACGGCCACGCTCGGTAGCGATACGGTTTTCCGTGCCTTCAAGCTGTGTCATCAAATCACGGAACAGGCCGTCGCTTTTCAGTTGTGGGTAGTTTTCCGAGACGGCAATCAAACGCGACAAGGCCGAGGACAACTGGTTCTGGGCTTGCTGGAAACGCGCCATGACTTCGGGGTTGTCCAGATCATCCACTTTCATCTGAATCGTGCCGACCTTGGCGCGAGCCTCGGTGACTTGGGTGAGCACCGCACGCTCGTTAACCATATAGGCATTGACCGAGCTGACCAGTTTGGGCACCAGTTCGGCCCGGCGCTCGTATTGATTCAAGGTTTGCGACCAAGCAGCCTTGACCTGCTCGTCCAGGCGCTGGATCTCGTTATACCCACAACCAGAGAGCAAGACCGCTACACTGCTGATAAAGACCCATCGTATCCATGATGTCATGATTTTTTCCTGCAAAAATAAGCAGATAAACAACAAAAAAGGGTTCTAACCCATTCGCTCGGGCACCTGCCAAACCGAGCCCGGCAGTGCGTGCACGCCCAGCGTAAACCGCGTCCCGCCGCATAACAAGTGCGTCTATGACGGCGCTTAACAATTTCTGTCAAATCCGGCTACGCAGCAAGCCTGACCTTTGATGCTTGAAACAGGTTGTTTTAACGCGACCACTCAAAATGATACAAGATGGTCAATGAGGATTTTTACTGATTTCACGCTATAATGGCTGATTGCGCAGCGCACCAATCACTGCGCCTCTTGCAGCAGGCGGCGTTCTTGCCCCTGCCGTGGCATCGTCGCCATAAACAAAATACCTTAGCCTGGATTGGTAGGGCCCCAAAGAGGGCTTTTGGGCTAGTCACTGGAAAATTCTTGGACTCTCAAATCACTTTTGCCTCTCTTGAGCTGGCAGAACCTCTGTTGCGTGCTGTAACCGACGCAGGCTATACCCACCCCACCCCTATTCAGGCCCAGGCTATCCCTAAGGTCATTGAAGGTGGTGACCTGTTGGCCGCTGCTCAAACCGGCACTGGCAAGACCGCAGGCTTTACCCTGCCTATCTTGCACCGTCTGCTGAACAACCCTCAGCAAAATCGTAAACCAGGCCGCCCACGTGCGCTAATCCTGGCTCCTACCCGTGAACTGGCCGCCCAGGTTGAAGAATCGGTACGTTTGTACAGCCAGCACACCCGTCTGCGCTCGATGGTCATGTTTGGTGGCGTGAACATCAACCCCCAGTTCCATGCCCTGCGCAAGCCACTGGACATTCTGGTCGCGACCCCTGGCCGTTTGCTGGATCACGTGCGTCAACGCACGGTAGACCTGACTGGCGTGGAAATTCTGGTGCTGGACGAAGCCGACCGCATGCTGGACATGGGCTTTATCCGCGACATTCGCAAGATCATCAGCCTGATGCCCGTTGAGCGTCAGACCCTGCTGTTCTCGGCTACCTTCTCGGACGAAATCCGTGAGCTGGCCCGCAGCTCGCTGAACAACCCGGTCGAAGTGGCTGTTGCTGCTCGCAACACCACCAATGAACTGATTACCCAGCAAGTGATTCTGGCTGACCAGGCACACAAACGTGACCTGCTAAGCCACATCATCCGCGAAAGCAGTTGGAACCAGGTGCTGGTGTTCTGCCGCACCAAGCACGGCGCCAACCGTTTGGCCGAAAAACTGTCCAAAGACGGTATGGCGGCTGAAGCCCTGCACGGCAACAAGAGCCAGGCGGCTCGTACCCGTGCGCTGGCCGGCTTCAAGAACGGCAAGGTTGTGGTGCTGGTTGCCACCGACATCGCCGCACGTGGTCTGGACATTGATCAACTGCCTTACGTGGTGAACTTCGAACTGCCTAACGTGCCTGAAGATTACGTTCACCGTATTGGCCGTACTGGCCGTGCCGGTAGCGAAGGCGTGGCCCTGTCGCTGGTCGATCGCAGCGAAATGCGTTTGCTCAAGCAGATCGAGCGCATGACCCGCAATCCTATCGAGCGCATCGTGGTGGAAGGCTGGACGCCTCCCTCGCGTGCTGCTCTGGCTGAAGAAGCCAAGGAAGACACCTACGCAGAGCGCCGTTTCCACAGCGCTCCTGGCCCTGGTGCTCGTGCTCCAGCAGGTGCTCGCCGCTCGGGTGGCGGTGGTGGTCAGGCTCGCTCGCCTGAAGGCCGTGGTGGTAATGGCGAAAGCCGTCCACGCCGTCCTGGCAATGACAACCGTCCACGTCGCAGCGCCGCTCCTGGTGGTGCAGGTGGTGGTGCTGCCCGTGCCGGTCAAGGCCGCCCCGGTGGCCGTCAGGACAGCCGTGGCCCGAACCGCAGCAACCGCAGCGCCGCCCAAGCCAAAGCCTAAACCCTGCAAAAGGGGCTGTGCCTGCCAAAGGCGGGCACAGCGCCCGCCTTTGAACCGAGCACACCATGGCACTGAGCACCTGGCTCGCCTTTTTCGCGGCTTCCTGGGTCATTTCCTTCTCACCCGGTCCCGGCGCGATCTCCTCCATGTCCTCGGGCCTGAAATACGGCTTCAAACGTGGGTATTGGATGGCAATTGGCCTGAATATCGGAATCATGATCCAGATATTCATCATCAGCCTGGGGCTTGGACAAGTCCTGGCGCGCTCGGAACTGGCGTTCACCACGCTTAAGTGGCTGGGCGCGGCGTACCTGATTTATCTGGGCTGGAAGCAATTACGCACTGACGCCATGCCGGTGCAGGTCACAGGCCAGGCACCCAGCGATTTTCGCATTCGTGATCTATTGCTTCGTGGTTGTCTGATCAATATCACCAACCCCAAGGGGCTGGTATTTCTGCTGGCCATCATGCCCCAGTTTCTGGACTTGAATCGGCCCATGCCACTGCAATACCTGCTGATCGCCATGACCCTGTGCTTTACGGACCTGGTGGCCATGGGTTGCTACACCTCGCTGGCCGCGCGCATGTTGCATTTGCTCCGTCAGGCCAGCCACGTACGGCTGCTGAACCGCGTATTCGGTTCGCTATTTATCTTGGCAGGGACGGTATTGGCCGGCGTGTCGCGTTAGCCTTGTGCACGCATCAACTTGCCCCCAAGCCCTGCTTTACGGATAATTCGCTCACTGTTTTCCACGCGCCAGACTGGCGCTGCCACAAGGATTTTCAATGTCGTCCGGTGACATACGCTCTGAAGTCAAGAAACGCCGCACCTTTGCCATCATTTCGCACCCTGACGCGGGTAAGACCACACTGACTGAAAAACTGCTGCTGTTCGCAGGTGCGATTCAGATTGCAGGGAGCGTCAAGGCCCGTAAAGCCAGCCGCCACGCCTCTTCGGACTGGATGGAAATTGAAAAACAACGTGGTATTTCGGTGGCCTCCTCGGTCATGCAGATGGAGTACCGCGACTGCGTGATCAACTTGCTCGACACCCCTGGTCACCAGGACTTCTCGGAAGATACCTACCGTGTGCTGACCGCTGTGGACGCCGCCTTGATGGTGATTGACGCGGCCAACGGTGTGGAACCGCAGACCATCCGCCTCTTGCAAGTGTGCCGGGCTCGCAATACGCCCATCATCACCTTTGTGAACAAGCTGGACCGCGAAGTTCAAGAGCCGCTGGATGTGCTGTCGGAAATTGAGTCGCACCTGGGTATGGAAGTAGTGCCTTTTTCCTGGCCTATCGGGATGGCGCGTCGCTTTGGCGGTGTGTTCAATCTGCGCGCCAATCATATGCGTGTGTTCAAACCCGGTCAGGAACGCCATGGCCAGGATGAAATCATCCCCGGCCTGGACAACCCCGTGATTGCCGAGCGTTTTGGCGAACCCTTTGAAAAGGCACAGGAAGAGATTGAGCTGCTCAACGCCGCCGCCCCAGAGTTCGACCTGGAAATGTTCCTGGCTGGCCAGCAAACGCCTGTTTTCTTTGGCTCGGCCATCAATAACTTTGGTGTGCAGGAAGTGCTGGACGCGCTGGTTGACCTGGCCCCTTCTCCAGGTCCACGCGCCGCCTTGCAGCGCGAAGTGCAGCCCGACGAACCCAAGTTCAGTGGTGTGGTGTTCAAGGTGCAAGCCAATATGGACCCCGCCCACCGTGACCGCGTGGCCTTTGTGCGCGTCAGCTCGGGCCATTTCAAGCGCGGCATGAAACTGAAAGTGTCACGTACTGGCAAGGAAATTCGCCCCAACAACGTGGTGTCCTTCCTGTCGCAACGTCGTGAACTGCTGGACGATGCCTTTGCCGGTGACATCATCGGTGTCCCCAATCACGGCATCCTGCAATTGGGCGACGTGCTGACTGAAGGCGAAAACCTGCAGTTCACCGGCTTGCCATTCTTTGCCCCTGAACTGTTCCAGTCCATTGAGGTCAAAGATCCTTTGCGCACTAAACAGTTGCGTACCGGCCTGACCCAACTGGGTGAAGAGGGCGCCATTCAGGTGTTCCGTCCCCATATGGCAGGGGGCATGATGCTCCTGGGTGCTGTCGGCCAACTGCAGTTTGAAGTGGTGGCACACCGCCTGAAAACCGAATACGGTGTGGAAGCACGCCTATCGTCCAGCCGCTTTAACCTGGCTCGTTGGGTCACCGCCAAAGACCCTAAAGACATGAAGAAGTTTATCGAGACCAACGCCGGCAATATTGCCTATGACGTGGTCGAGGCCATTGCCTTTTTAGCAACATCGCCTGCGCAACTGCGTGTGGCTCAGGAGCTCAATCCAGGCATTGAATTTCACGCATTACGTGAACACGGTGGACACGTTTTCGGGGATGCCGTCTAATTCTGTCACAAGAACAGGGCCGACATTTCGCTACAATGACGGCTCTTTTCTTTTAATAACGCGCATCCGACCCATCGGATCGCTCCTGACTCAAAACCGAGACATCGCTTATGCCCTGGCGTTTTATCATTGCTGTCTTGCTGCTGGCCGCAGGTGCCTCAGTGTGGGGCGGCCTGGAACTGGGGAACTGGCTCATCGCGCACGGCCCAGAGAAGTCTATGGTGGTCAGTACGCCTGATCCGTCCGATCTGCCTACGCTCGATGCCGATGGCAAGCCCTTTACCGCCCAGCCGCCACAACCCTTGATCAACGGTCGCTTAGGCGTGCCACAAGCCCCAACGCCGATTGCTTGGGAAATCGACACGTCTACCCTTACTGAAGAGCAGCCTCCCATTGCTTTGGCCACAACCTCCATTTCGCTGGAGCAGGCGATACAAATCGCCATGGCTGAGCAGAACCGGGAGTTGCAAGGAATTGCCCGCGTGAATCTGGGTGGCACCGAGCCCATTCAGCCGGTCGATGTCGGCACACCACCGCCACCACCACCACAAGATATTCAAGTGGCCAGCAACAATGGCGGCGCCTGGCAGGCACAACTGCAGCAAGAGTTAAATGCCTGTAGCCAAAAAGGATTTTTTGATCGCCCAAGTTGCTCCTGGGACGCCCGGAATAAATATTGCGGTCCAAACGATGCATGGGGCAAGGTTCCTGGCTGTCCAAAAAAATCCTTCTAAAGAAACAGCCGCGTTTTTTGACCACTACCACCCTTTACCCTTAAGCACTGCACGTCCAAGGCCGCGCACTGCGAATGGCAGGGAAAATAAAAAAGCACCCGTTAGAGAACGGGTGCTTTTTATTGTCTGAGCAACCAGCAAGCTTACTCGCCGTGATCGCCCATCTGTGATTGCAGGTAGTTCTGCAGTCCCACTTTTTCGATTAGCTCCAGCTGTGTACCCAGCCAATCGATGTGTTCTTCGGTATCGTCCAAAATCTTCAAAAACAAATCACGCGAGACATAATCGCGGGTGGACTCACAGTACTCAATCGCTTCCACCACCGTCTGACGGGCAGCCTGTTCCAGCTTCAAGTCACAGCCCAGCAGTTCAGGCACGTTCTCACCGATCATGATCTTGTGCATGTCCTGCAGGTTGGGCAGGCCGTCCAACATGAAGATACGTTCGATCAGCATATCGGCGTGTTTCATCTCGCCGATGGACTCGTCATACTCATGTTTGCCCAGCTTGTTAAAGCCCCAATGGTTCAACATGCGAGCGTGCAAGAAGTATTGATTGATTGCTGTTAGTTCGTTCTTTAGCTGCTTGTTCAGATGCTGAATTACCACTTTATCGCCAAACATGCTGTTCTCCTGTAAATCTGACGGCGCTCCCCCCAAGGAGCCGCCGAGCCCCCACAAACGCTACTTCCGCCAGTGATCGCACACAAGCGCGATATAGGCAAAAACACAGTGAGGGGTGAATGTGACAGGCTACCATGCACGCATGGGCAATGGCTTAAAAAACAAAGAAGCACCCAGAAAGCGTTGCACTTTTGGGTTAGTAGCAGGAACAATAACAATCATTCCCACTAGCAACAGCGGGAATGTGAAATCCTGATCAAAAACACGCGCTTAGGCGCGACAAACAAGGCGGCCGAACTCAGGGGCAGGGATCAGGCTGTCGTTGGCAGCGTAATCCACCCGGGCGGTTTCAAGGCTAGCAATCATGGTTTGATTGGCATAGCGCCCGCCGGGCAAATAATCCTGAGCGGTCTCGGCGCAGCAGCCACAGCAAGACGCCACGCCAAGCTGACCTTGCAGGTCTGCCAGGCTGGAAGCGCCGCCACGTACAGCTTCTTGTACTTGACGCTCGGTGATCGCGTTACATATGCAGATAAACATGAGAACTATTATTATCAAGAAACATAAAAATATCAAGAGTCATTCTCATTAAGAAAGCTATCACGCCAACATATATCCAAGAAGCGCTTTCCGCCTGCCTTTGCAGGCTGGCCCAACACCGACAAACGCATCAATTCTGCAACAAGTGGTCCATCAACAAGCGCGCAGCGGGCGACAAGCTCTCGGCAACACTGCCTGCTTTCCAACAATCGCTCCATGGGACGCACTCCCACCGTCGAGTCAGACGTGCCACGATTTTGCTCAAAGATCCCCCTGAAACCCTAATTCCGGCGCGATTTCGGAGCGAAATCGACTGCATCGTCTCCTTATACCCCTAAGTTTCTTAGGGTCGTTTTTATATCACAAAGCCACCTAACTGCTTGAACCCCCTACAAGCAAATGCTACAAATGAAACATTAATGAGAATCATTTATATTTAGATTGCAAATCCATGCGTATTTCTTATCTTGTTGGCCTGAGCCTGCTCAGTGCAGGCAGCAGTTGGGCACAATCTTCCGAGGCTCCCCCGGTCACGTCTTTGTCCACTATTGAAGTCAAAGCCAGCGAATACATTGATTTGCCGCCTGCGTACGAAGGCAATCATGTCGCTACCGGCGGCAATCTGGGTTTGCTGGGCAACCGGGATGTCATGAACACCCCCTTTAGCACCATCAACTACACCAGCGACTACATCGAGGACCTGCAAGGCCAGGAACTGCGCATTCTGATCAGCAAGAACGACCCTTCCGTGCAGACACCCGGTGCAGGTGGAACAGGTGGGAAAGACACTCTGTATATACGGGGTTTCCGTGCCGGTGACGTGTCTCTAAATGGTTTGCAAGGCTTGACCAGTGGCCGCCGCCTGATGGCCATCGCAGAGCGTTTAGAAATTCTCAAAGGCCCCTCTGCCGTTCTGAACGGCATGAATGCCAGCAATGATGTGGGTGGCTCGATCAATCTGGTGACCAAGCGCGCCACGGACGATCCCATTAGCAACGTCACCCTGTCCTACATCCAGCCCTCCCAATTCGGGACGCATCTGGATCTGGGCCGTCGTTTCGGGGAATCCAATGAGCTGGGCCTGCGCTTGAATGGCGTGTTCAAGGACGGCGAGGGCGTGGTGGATCACCGTACCAATCGCGACAAACTGATCTCGCTGGGAGCGGACTACCGTCTGGGATCGCTCAAGTTGTCCGCCGACCTGTATCACCTGGAAGAGTACATTTCCGGCCTGAATCGAGGTGTGCGTCTGGCCAAGGGTCTGGACAAGAACCCACTGCCTACGCCTCCCAAAGGCGATGTCTTGTTGGGTGTCCCTTGGGCTGCCGGCCTGACGCGTGAAACCACGGCGCTGATCCGTGCAGACTGGGCTGCCAGCGACAAGCTGGCCCTGTACGGTTCGGCAGGTTACAGCAAGTCCGAGATGAACAACTACAACACCAAGGGCAGCACCTTGCTGAACGAGCAAGGGGACCTGAAGCTGGCCGCGACTCGGCGCAACAATACTGGCTACAACCTAGCTGCCAATACCGGCCTGTTCTACAGCTTCGACACCGGCTCGGTGCAGCACACCATCAGCGCCGGGCTGGACTGGAATCGTAAAAGCTCGCGCAGCGACAACACCTCCATCAAGGGCTGGTCTGAGACCATCAATATCTATGATCCGGACTACCCGGCACGCCCTTATGTCCCCATGAATGGGCTAAGTGCGCCTAATGTCAGCTATCTGTACAGTGCGGCGCTGGCCGATACCCTGTCTTTTGCAGACGGCAAATATCAGTTGACCCTGGGTCTGCGCCAGCAATGGGTCAGCACCAAGGATAAAAGCGGCAAAAGCGATAATTACCGCAAGAACGCCCTAACACCCACTATTGCCGGTGTCTGGCAACTGCAGGACGACTGGATGCTGTACGCCAACTATGCCGAAGGTCTAACCCAGGGCATGATTGTGGGCGACGACTACGCCAACGAAGGTCAAGTCTTCGCCCCCCAGAAAACACGCCAATACGAGATCGGGATGAAGTACGACAGTGGCGACTACGCACTGACCGCCGCCCTGTTCGACATTACCCAACCCAATAGCTACGAGAGCAATGAGCGCTTCAATGGCAAGCCCAACTTGAGCTACGACGGTCGTCAGCGCAACCGAGGCGTGGAAGTACAGGTGTTTGGCCAGATTGCCAAGAACTGGCGCCTGACTGGCGGTATCGCCTACCTGGATCCGAAAATCCGCAAGGCCAGCAACCCGGATACCGAAGGGCGTAGCGCCGTGGGCCTGTCCCGCTGGGTTGCCAAGGCCGGGATTGAATGGGACACCCCCTTTGTTCAAGGCCTGACCTTAAATGCCAATCTGCACACCCAGTCCAAGCAATATGCCAACGCCAGCAACAGTTACTACATGCCGGGCGTGACCACTTATGACCTGGGCATGCGCTACAAAACACGTTTTGCCGGCAAGGAAGTGACCTTGCGCGCCAGCCTGGAAAACGTAGGCAATAAAGCCTACTGGGTCGTGCCTTTAAGCAATGGCCAAGGCTCACCACGTACCTTCCTGGCTTCGGCCACCATGAAATTCTAAATAGACCAACAATAACCCTGCGATCCAGTGACTCCGTCTGGATGGCAGGCGCTAACTTTGCTTTTGCAGGGCCTGTTCATGCGTGTATGCAGGCCCTGTTTTTTTTATTGTTTCCAAGGTCTTGCCAAGTATCTTGGGCCTGCTGTGGCTGTCGCCCTAGACTCCCGCCGCTGCCCGCATCTTGCGCTGTGAAGCCGGTGCCAAACCTTCCGCCTCCCGGTATTTGGCCACTGTACGGCGCGCCAACGTCAGGCCCTGAGCCTGCAAGAGATCGGTAATCTGCTGGTCCGACAAAGGCTTGGCCGGTGGCTCGTCACGAATCATCTGTACAATCTGCGCCCGCACCGAAGCAGCGGACATATCGGCCTTGCCATCCACACTGGCCAAGGCCACGGTAAAGAACTGTTTAAGCTCCATCACCCCATGCGGTGTTTGCATGTACTTTTGCCGCGTTGCACGAGAAATCGTGGACTCGTGCAAATCCAGCTCGGCTGCCAGATCGGCCAACTGCATGGGTTTCAAGGCCGACACACCCTGCGTGAAGAAATCCTGCTGCATCTGCACGATCGCTTGTGCTACGCGCAAAATCGTCACAAAGCGACTGTTGACGCTGCGCAGCAAGCCGGTCGCTTTTTGGCGCTCTGCCAATAAGGCTGGGTGCGCTTCAATTTCATAATCGTGCAGGTTCACCAGTTGCAGGCGCGGTACAGCCAAGGGATTCAAGGCCGCCTGCCAGCTATCCTTGCCACGAATCAGCAAGACGTCCGGCACGACATACGCCGAGACGTTCTGCGTCCAGGCACGCCCCGGCTTGGGGTCCAGTTTAAGGATCAAATGATGGGCCCGCTCCACCAGCTCGGCCGGATAGAGGCCTGCACAGCGCTGACGCAGTTGACTGGGCGAGGCCAGAACGCCGACATGCTCACGCACCAGATAGCGGGCGCAATCAAACAAGGCGGGCTCCAGTTGCTGGGCCTGTTGCATCAGTTGCAAGCTCAGGCACTCGGCCAGATCCCGCGCACCGACACCGGCCGGGTCCAAAGACTGCACCTGTGCCAGCGCGCAGCGCAAATCACTTTCATCAATATCCAGCTCAGCGGGCAGGCAGGCCAGCACCTCGTCCAAAGAGACGGGCAGGTAGCCGTTATCGTCCAGCTCGTCGATTAACAACTGTGCCAGGACCCGGTCACGGTCGCTCAAACGCAACAATCCCAACTGCTCGCTTAGATAAGCAGCCAGGTCCTGGTCAATGGCCGATTCGGGGGACCAATCAGTGTCATGCGAATCCCCTTGGTGCTTGGGAAACTCCAGACTCGCCCACGAGGATTCCGCCTCGCCCGAAGCGGCTTCGGGCAATGGCTCGGCGGCGACATCCATCTGCACGTCCAAACGTTCCAGCAAAGGGTTGTCCAGCAAAGCTTGAGCCAACTCCTGCTCCAGCTCGGCCCCCGATAGCTGCAACACTTTAATAGACTGTTGCAATTGCGGCGTCAAAACCAGCGTTTGCTGCTGGCGTAAATCTAGTGACTGACGCGTAAGCATAGGTACAATCGTTTCCATGAAAACTGACAACGCCCAGACACCCACCGCCAACGATAGTCAGGCTCTGCGTAGCACTCTGTTCAAGCTGTGCGCCACAGCCACTATTATCTGCACCGTCATCACTGTCGTAGTAGCCATTATCTGGTGGGACCTTCTCAACCGTCTTATCAGCTTCGGGCGTGGCCTGGATTACTCTGGCCTGCAGGCCTTGAGCATTCAAAACCTGGCGCTGATCAAACAATACAACCCGTTTTTCTGGTGGACGGTAGTGGGCGTCATAACGCTCATTATTGCCTATCTTTTGTATGGCTTTATACAAAGGGTCATGCAACGCAACCAGCAACGCATTATCGACGAGTCCACCGTGGCTCAGTTGGCCCGATCGCTCAGCCGTCCGGCCCGTGAAGTCATTTTGTGGTGCTGGCCCGATCAGCGCAGCCCTTTGACTGTGGGTGATTTACAACGCGCCTATAGCGAGTTGCGCGCTGGCCGCTTTGGCAAGATCGAACTGGCCGAGCAACAAAGCCGCCTGTTACAGGCCGACTATGAGCGCCAAGAACCACAAACCTGACACTTGCCTTCCTGTTTCTTTTGTGTTTGACTAACGGTCATGACTCACGCACGCCAACTCTCCTACGCTTGCCAAGGTTTCAGCCCCGCCGCTGAAGCAACCTTGTCGCGTTCCGTGCGTGAAGGCCGTTCCTCGGCCCCTGCCTCCATCCTATCCCAGCTGCTACTACTAGCGTCCGGTTGCCGGGCCTAGTGTCCTGTGGCAGTTCGGCAGCCAATACTCAGCCACATCTACGTCATTTGTGCCGCCACCGGCCTACGTAAATGCTGCAATCGCTGGTGACGGCAAGAAGTAATCAACACTTTTTGTCCGACAGGTATCCCCATGGCAATGCTGAAAAACCCCTCTCAAAAGTATCGTCCTTTTGTCGCCTTTGATCGCGACTTCGCCGAGCGCACCTGGCCGTCCAAGCGCATTACCAAAGCGCCCATCTGGATGAGCACTGACTTGCGTGACGGCAATCAGTCCCTGATCGAGCCCATGAACGTGGCTCGCAAACTGCGCTTTTTCGAGCAACTCGTCAAAATCGGTTTCAAGGAAATCGAGGTCGGTTTCCCTTCCGCATCGCAGACCGACTTCGATTTCGTTCGCAAGCTGATCGACGAAAACCGTATCCCTGAAGACGTCACCATCATCGTCTTGACGCAATCGCGTGAAGACCTGATCAAGCGCACAGTCGAAGCCGCTGCGGGCGCCAAACGCGCCATCATTCACTTGTACAACGCATGTGCGCCGGCCTTTCGCAAGGTCGTCTTTAACTTGAGCAAGGACGAGATCAAGGAAATTGCCTTGACCGGTACACGTCTGGTCAAAAGCGAAGTGGCCAAGTACCCGCAAACCCAATGGGGCTACGAGTACTCGCCCGAAGTGTTCAGCACCACCGAGCCTGAATTCGCTCTGGACGTGTGTAATGCGGTGGTGAAAGCCTGGGACCCAGCCACCGACGAGCGCGTCATTTTGAACTTGCCCGCCACCATTGAGGCCACCACGCCCAATATGTACGCCGACCAGATCGAGTGGATGCACAACAATCTGGAGCAACGCAGCAACGTGACCCTGAGCGTACACCCGCACAACGACCGTGGTACGGCGGTGGCTGCTGCTGAACTGGCCGTGATGGCGGGCGCAGACCGTATCGAAGGTTGCTTGTTCGGTAGCGGCGAGCGCACCGGCAACGTCTGCCTGGTGACCTTGGCCCTGAACCTGTACACCCAGGGTGTGAACCCTGAGCTGGACTTCTCGGACATCGACGAAGTGCGCCGCACCGCCGAGTACTGCAACCAGTTGCCCGTGCACCCACGCCATCCTTACGCGGGCGACTTGGTGTTTACCGCCTTCTCCGGCTCCCACCAGGACGCCATCAAGAAAGGCTTGGCACAGCAAAAATCCGACGAACTGTGGGAAGTGCCTTACTTGCCAATCGACCCGGCCGACCTGGGCCGCAGCTACGATGCGGTTATTCGCGTCAACAGCCAGTCAGGCAAGGGCGGTGTGTCCTACCTGCTGGAACAAGAGCACGGTCTGGTCTTGCCACGCCGCATGCAAATCGAATTCAGCCGTGCCATTCAGCGCGTGACCGATTCTTCCGGCAAGGAAGTAACACCTGCAGATGTGTACGGCATTTTCGAGTCCGAATACCTGAACTGCAAAAAGCACTACAAGCTGCTCAAGCACAACATCATCAGCCAGCCGCACGCCGACAGCGGCCAGCAATTCACGATTGAAGTGGATGTGGAACACGACGGTCAGGTTCGCACCTTGAAGGGGTCGGGCGAAGGCGCGATCTCTGCCTTTGTGAATGCTTTGGATATGTCCATCAAGATCATGGACTACAACGAACACGCCATTGGTTCCGGTGCGGAAACCCGCGCTGCCGCTTACGTGGAAATGCGTATCGGTGACAGTCCATCGGGCTTTGGTGTGGGCGTTCACGCCGACATCGTGACATCCTCCTTCCTGGCGATCTTGAGCGCGGTTAACCGCCACACCATCGCCCAGCAAGAAGCTGAAGCGACCACCGCCTAACGATCTTTATGTCGCGACTGGGGTGGTGATCCCACTCCAGCGCCCGCCCGGCCCATCCCGGCCGCGCCTGACCCGCTTTCGCAGCCCGACTTATCGTCGCTCTGCCTGCAACCCGCCCACAAGGCGGGTTTTTCGTGGGCGCAGCATGACTGCTCATCTCAACACGCGGCAAACCCAGCAACGAAATGCAACCCGCATCAACAATGGCGCAAACATCCACCTTGGCTTGGTTTGGTTTGGTTTGGTTTGGTTTGGTTTGGTTTGGTTTGGTTTGGTTTGGCAACAGAGCGTAGGGGAAATATCTTCAGCCTTTGTTATTCCGCGTCAACGCAACCAGCCATGCCCTCAATAGCTTGATTGCCTTTAACCGCAGTCAACCTGCAAACGGCTGAAGTCTTTGGCCCGCAATTTATCGTCCTCGATAAAAGCCATGAGACGGGCACCATCCTGCCAGCACCAATGCAGTTTTTCGTGCGACTGTACGGTCAGCAAAGAGCGCCAGCGCGATTGACTTGGATGCTCCACCTGATTGGGCGTAGGGTCATAAGCCAGGCTGTCCCAGGAAGGACGGCCCAACAGATAGTCGCCAGGCAAATCACCGTTTTCTTCCAGCTTATCGAACCAGTCGTAGAGTTCCTCGAAAGGCACTGGCCAATCCTGACGCAGTTCTTCATGACGCGGAATGTCGATGCAGTTTTCAAACTGCAGCGCCCAGCTACGGGTACTCCAACAGTGGGGCGCCTGGATCTCCTGAAAACCGCTGGTGTCTGGCCAGTAGTAAGCCTTGAGATAGTCCTCATCACGCCAGAAAATGGCATCGTCTTCATCGAAACCGTAGAACAGTGACAGCAGGCCGCTGCTGGGCAAATCAGCCGGGCGATCCGGCCCCTTGGGCAATTCCGCGAAGTTGATCTGGCCAACAAACAGATAATGGCCGTCAGGATGCTCGGGCCAGGTAAAACCGGGAGGCACCATAGGTTGACCACCAAAACGACTTTGCAAGGGCTGGCCCTTGTCCTTACCCAAATGGATAGCCACCGCTGGCTGCGCCAAATCCAGGAAATACTGTTTATGCGCTTGCAGCAGCGGCGAGGCATCAAGGTGTTTTTCTAGCGTTTTGAGATCCATATTGCTTCGGGTGACAGGGTTGCTGACTATGCCGGCTAAGGCCAAGTCTGAATCTGCTGGATTGTAATAAGCCCTTGGGGACTGAGCCTATGCATTGTGTAACTGGAACTCAGGCAGGAACAAGGCGAGGCCGACAGCCGTTCAAATGATTAAGGTATACCTGCCCCGTGTAGTGGCGCTGGCAGCGGCAATAACGGCGGTGATGACGGTGACGGTGGCTATGGCTGTGGCTGTGGCTGTGGCTGTGGCTGTGGCTGTGACGGCAGCATCAACTGCAAACCAACCGCCTTACAAGCCCAAAAGCATTCAAAAAAACATAAAAAAAACCGGCCCTACAGAGCCGGTTTTCCATTGCCTTGGCCTGATCAATACGTGACCGCCAAACCCGGCAAATCCACGGTGACCTGCATGGAACCCACCGCTTGCAAGCAATGGCGTGCAAATTCCTGGGCGCGTTCATCGTCCTGCGACAGCATCGTATAACCCATGGCATCAGCCACGCCCATGATTTTGTCCAACAACAGGACTTTGCCGCTGGCTCGCAGGGGTTCACAGCCCAGCTCTTGCCAGGTGCGATCGAACCAGTCGCGCGATTGCTTGCCGCTTTCCGGATCAATGGTTTGTATAGGAGTGACCAGCTCTATGTGCTGGCGAGGACTAAAGATCACAAGCACCATAGCGCTCATAGACGATCTCCGAAAAAAAATAGATCAACTCTGGAGCTTAAGCAAAGAAGGCCTACCAAATTGTCGGCAGGCCGACATTCCAGGGACTACCAGGAACTATCTGCCGGTTCCCACATGACCGGCACGCCGGTGTTATTTGCCTGGCGCAACATATCCAGCAAAGGATAGGCGCGTTGGCTGAAGCTGACGACCTGGGACATCGGGTGTTCCTTTTCCTCGTCTTCGTCCTCGTGGGGCGAATGCTTGTTTTCCCGGTCTTGCCCAATCGCTCGTTCAATATTGCCAATGGCTTCGGACAATTGCTCTGCCGTGAACACACCACGCTCGGGCAAACCATCGGGGTAGGAGCGCCCTGCGGCCCGGAGAATAGGCATGGCATGTTCGGAGAACATCAGCACATCGGCGGCGGCTTTGCTTTTAAAGACGACTAGCATACGGTTTCTCCTTATGGATCTTTGTGTTTCCGATTCGACTTTCAGGATACACACCCCTGCAAGATAGCAGGATTTTCCCCGTCTTGGAGAGTCCTTCATGCCTGCCGCATTCCTGTCTTGGCTAATCTTGCTCTTGATCACCTGCCCATCCCTGGCCTGGTCACAAAGCTCGCTTGAATGTCCCTTGCCCCCGTCATCCACCCGCTGCGCGCCAGCAGCCGCCTTAGGGGAACAGGGCGAACCCGCAGCCGATATGGGTTTGCTCAATCCAGTGGACTTGCTGAGCGGGCAGAAATACCAAAGCGATACCGACTTACCGCTAAGCCAAGCCTGGCCTTTGCTGCAATTGCAGCGTCACTGGAATGGGTGGGGGCGCAATCCTACGCCGACGCTGGGACACACAGGTTGGGCCTTGAGTTACGACCTGCAATTGCGGCAGCAAGGACATGCCCTGTTCATGCCGGATGGACGACAGACCCGCTTGTACCCACCGGCACACGTGCAACGTAAGGGCTGGTTCTGGCAAGGCCCGAATGGCTTGATTCTGAGGTTTGACGAGCAGGGCTGGCTAATCCATGTGCGTGTTTCGACACAGCAGTGGCTGGATATAGAACGCTTTCCCGGCACGCATCCGCAGGCGTATGCGGTTAAGACTGTGCGTAATCATTTGGGCCAAACGCTGGTGTTTGAATGGCAAAGCCAAGTGCAGGAGCAGGCGTCGCCACAGGGGCAAGGGCAAAACCAAGCTCAGGTTCAGACTCCAAGACAAGCTCAATCCCACACCAAAACCAGGCCCCTAGCCAATGTCACAACGGCGGTAAGAGCAGCGGAAACGGCAGCAACTGCGACAGTGGCGATGGCGATGGTCACAACCACGCCAACAGCCACAGCCACAGCCACAGCCACAGCCACAGCCACAGCCATCAGTATTAAAACCCCAGCCGGGCCGTTTCGCCTGCTTCTGGAACAGCACGACCAACAAGTCTGGCTGGCCGGCGTCAGCCGACCCGATGGCATGCAGCGCCTCTACCATCCAGCCCCCGCGCCTTGGTCGAATCGTTTAGGCGGCAGCAGCCTGCAAGCGCCTGGACAAGCTGCCCAGTCAGTACAGCAATGGGAATACGACACCCAAGGCCGAGTCAGCCGTCTGATCTCTCATGCCTTCAATCAGGACTGGACGGCACACTATGGGCCGAACCTGAGTGAATGGTCCATCGGCACAGAACGACATCGCTTCCATTACCGCGACTATCAAGGCCAGCAGCGGCTACAAAAACTGGAAAGCCGCTTGTGCGAGGACTGCCCGGCCTATAGCACGCGATGGCAGTACGATCCGCAAGGACGCTGGTTGCAGGCTGGGCCGTGGACAGCGCAGCGCCGTACAAATGGAACGGTGTCACGGCTGGAGCAAAAGCAGGGTGGCTGGGGGTCGCTAAGCCTAGGGCTTGATGAAAAAGGGCGCTTGCAACGGTGGGCGTCCAGCCAGCATGGAAGCGAAGCCCGCTACTGGAGCCCGGATGGCAAGCTGACGCGCATTGACTACGCAGAAGAAGGCTCGCTTCAGATTCACTACGATCAGCAGGGGCGCTTGAGCCGTCTTGAACACCAACAAGGCCATGAAGTTGAACGCAGTGAACTGGACTGGTTGGGGCCTGGCGCGCTACGTATTCGTCACCCCACGGAAACACAATGGCTGAAGTTACGATCGGGTTTATTACAAGAACGTCGCCTGGAGCGTAGCCATAGCCCTGGAAAAAACTGGACCGATCGCTTTGAGTATGACGAGCAGCGTAGGCTGACGCTGCACTCACTGCCGGAAGGCGGACAACTACGCTACCGCTGGGATGCTCATGGACGTCTACAGTCTCTGGAATGGGTCCAGCAAACCGGGCAAATCCAGACTGTCATCCACGCACAAGAGGTGGGCTACGCCTGGGGCAATGGCCTTCAACTGATCAGCCATGCGAACAGCACTGGTCAAGCTGTGGATGCAATGCTTTTGCAGCCGGATGGCAAACCTGTCTGGACACAAACCCGCCGCCTGGATGCACAAGGAAATGTACTGGAGGACCGCCACGACTACCCGCTGCTACAGCAAATACGCCATTGGTTTTTGCACTACGACACCCAGAACCGGATGATTGCCTTGCGTCAGGGCAAGACAGAATCAGAACAATGGCTGGCCTGGAGCCACAGCGGCGCACTTGCTGCGCGCTACCCGAAGCCAGCCGCTTCCATTCAGCGTTCCTCCACCGGCACGGCGAAAGCCGTCGGAGCCTTGAATCTGGACTACGGCCCCAACCGTCGCTTACGGCGCGTGCACACGGCCAACTCCACCCTGGTCGAGTACCGGCACGATGCCTTTGGCCAGCGCATCTGGCGCAAGCAAGGCAATCAGGAGCGCGCTTTCTTCTTTCACGGCCAGCAATTAATGGCTGAACTGGATTTAGCCGCTGCGCCCGGCCAGCTCATTTCCCGGCGCTATCTGTATGCCGGGCTGACGCCCGTAGGGATGATTGTTTATCAACCAGATGGGCAAGAGCAGTTGTACTACCTGCATAGTGATTTGATGGGCGCCGTCCGACTGATTAGCGATCACCAAGCCCGGCCAATCTGGGCCACAGATCTGAACCCGTTGGGAAAGGCCGAGCCTTTACTCGAAACGCTGGAATTCAACTTACGCCTGCCGGGGCAGTATGCAGAGTCCGCTACCGGCTGGCACGACAATCTGCTGCGTACCTATCTCCCCGATCGCGGTCACTATCTGGAAGCGGACCCGTTGGGCCCGTGGCCGCACACCCAGGCAGTGGGCTATGCCCAGCAACAGCCCTTGCGCCATATTGATCCCACCGGCCTGCTGCTGTTCGCGTTTGATGGCACACGGCAAGCCCCCATCACCAACAGCAATGTCTGGAAACTGTCGCAGTTGTATCAGGATGGGGCGGTGCATTACAGCGAGGGTCCCGGCAATCCTGTGAGCACGGATCTGGATGCGCTGACGGCGTGGCGAGCAGGTCGCATTCTGGAGGCGCAATGGAACCGCTTTCTGAACCGCATGCAGGAGCAGGGGCCCGCAGCTCGCGCCGTACCGGTGGACTTGCTGGGTTTTTCACGGGGAGCAGCGCTGGCCAGGGACTTTTCCAATCGCATTATGGACTACACCCAACAAGGCTGGTTTGTGCTGAATGATCCACAGCGTGGGGCCATCCGGGCCTGCATCACCCCCCGCTTTCTAGGGCTTTTCGATACGGTGGCGCAATTTGGGCTGGGCGGCTGGAGCAACTCTCAATACCGATTGGGCGTCTCGCAAGCCTGGAATTGGGTGGCCCACGCCGTAGCAATGCACGAACACCGCGTGCTCTTTCCCTTAAGCGGCTTGGCCCAGGCCATGAACACAGTGGAAATGCCTTTTATCGGCGCTCATAGCCAGATAGGTGGTGGTGTACTGCCCGATGACAACAGCATCAGCGACCTGGACAAAGTGGCCCTGGCCTGGATGCACTGGCAAGCCACCGCCGCCGGCTTGACGCTGGCCGAACTGCCTCAAACCGATCTGCAGATCAGGCATCCCATCTTGCAGGACATGCGTACACCCGGACTGCGTCTGAGCACACAGGGAGTACGCCGCGTTGACTACCACGGCCAGGGTCAGGATCTGCTGTATCAGGACTCGCACCCAGCCTTGGGCCGACAGGTGCGCAACACCCTGGAAAACCTGATCACACGCTTTAATGACTGGCGCCTGCGCGGTGACAATCAAGTAGGCTGGGTAGACATGGATGCTTACGATGCGTGGCTACATAACCACCTGGGATGGGAACGCTAGGGTGCTTGAAAAGAATTTGGCGTCAAATCACGCTATCATGTGGGGCTATCCGGCGGGCCAATGTCGCGCCTTCCATCTGAGGCGAGATCAACTCGCCCCAGTTGTCTTTCTACCAATCCAGACCTTTCCTATGCTTGCTGAGCAACAATCTCAATTAATCGCCTGCCTACAGGCTGCCGTCCGTGCCATCTTGCCCCAGGCTGAACCCAACATCACGCTGGAGCGCCCCAAAGTGGCTGCGCACGGTGATGCCGCCTGCAATATTGCCATGCAATTGGCTAAACCCGCCGGTCGTAACCCGCGCGAGTTGGCTCAGCAAATCGTCGATACCCTGTTGGCCGATCCGAACGCCGCTGCTTTGCTGGCAGGCGCGGAAATTGCCGGCCCGGGCTTTATCAACTTTCGTCTGTCCACGGCCACCCATCAGGCCGTCCTGAAGACTATTGCCGAGCAAGGCGATAACTTTGGCCACGTTGCTCCTACCCAGGAAAAACTGATGGTGGAGTTCGTGTCGGCCAACCCGACCGGCCCCTTGCACGTGGGTCACGCCCGCCAAGCGGCGCTGGGCGACTCCCTGTGCCGCGTATTCAGCTCGCAAGGCTACGACGTTACCCGCGAGTTCTACTACAACGACGCCGGTAACCAGATCGACAACCTGACCACCAGCGTGCATGCCCGTGCTCGTGGCATCGAGCCCGACAGCGAGCAATTCCCCGCTGACGGCTACAAGGGCGACTACATTCTGGATATCGCCCGCGACTATCAGGCTGGTGCAACCGTTCAGGCTGCCGATGGCGCCTCTGTCACCGCCAGTGGTGATCTGGACAATCTGGAAGACATCCGCCGCTTCGCCGTGGCCTACCTGCGCCGCGAACAGGATCTGGACTTGCAGGCTTTCGGCCTGAAGTTCGACAACTTCTACCTGGAAAGCTCGCTGTACACCTCCGGCAAGGTTGAAAAAACCGTGCAGGCCCTGATCGACGCCGGTCACACCTACGAGCTGGACGGCGCGCTGTGGCTGCGCACCACGGAACTGGGCACAGGCGACGACAAAGACCGCGTGATGCGCAAATCCGAAGGCGGCTACACCTACTTCGTGCCGGACGTGGCCTATCACGTGGCCAAGTGGGAGCGCGGCTTCCACCACGCCATCAATATTCAGGGCTCCGACCACCACGGCACCATTGCCCGTGTACGCGCTGGTCTGCAAGGTCTGGGCCTGGGTATCCCCAAGGAATTTCCGGCCTACATCCTGCACAAGATGGTCAAAGTCATGCGCAATGGCCAGGAGGTGAAAATCTCCAAACGCGCAGGCAGCTACGTCACCTTGCGTGACCTGATCGAATGGGTAGGCCAGGACGCCGTGCGCTTTTTCCTGATCCAGCGCCGTGCCGACTCCGAATTCGTATTCGATATCGATCTGGCCCTGTCCAAGAGCGAAGAAAACCCGGTTTACTACATCCAGTACGCACATGCCCGTATCAACTCCGTGTTGAACCAGTCGGCAGAACTGTTGGATCAAGTGCCTCAGGCCGACATCACGCCTTTGACCGCCCCCACCGAGATCGCTCTGATGCAACGCCTGTCCGAATACCCCAATGTGCTGGCCCAATCCGCTCGCGAACTGGCCCCTCACCACATTGCTTTCTGGCTACGCGACTGCGCTGCAGACTTCCACTCCTGGTACAACGCCGAGCGCGTGTCGGTCGACGACACGGCCTTGCGTCTGGCCCGTCTGCGCCTGGCCCAGGCCTGCGCCCAGGTCATTCGTAATGGTCTGAACCTGCTGGGTGTGTCCGCACCCGAACGTATGTAAACCCATAGGCAGATATGGCAAGAGCACGTAAAAAATCCAGTAGTTCCGGCGGTACCTATACCGGCATTCTGATTGGCCTGATTCTGGGTCTGGGCGCGGCGGTGGCCGTTGCCCTGTTTGTCACCAAAGTACCCATGCCCTTTGTGGACAAGGCCAGCCGGGACAAACCAACCGTTGCCTTGCCTGAAGGGCGAGACTTGCTGGACCCGAACCGGGGTCTGTATGGCAGCTCCAGCGGGCAGACGCCTGCGCCGGGCGACACCATCCCCGGATTGACCTTGCCACCGGCCAATTTGCCCAGCATCTCTTCCAAGCCTGCCGCTCCGGATGCCTTGGGTGATTTGATTGCCACCCTGCCTGCCATGGGTACGGAACCAGCCCGTCAGCCAGAGACTCGCACTACCGCTCCTGCCGTAACACCACCAGCCACAACACCTGCTGCACCAAGCACTCCGGCACCGGCCGCCAGCAAACCGGCTACACCGACACCTGCTGCGCCCCCGGCGCCCGCCAAGCCAGCCACCACATCCACCCCCTACTACCTGCAAGCAGGTGCATTTCGCAACAATGCGGATGCCGAAGCCATGAAAGCCCGCTTGTTGATGTTGGGTTTTAATGCCTCGGTACAAAGTGCCCAGGTCAATGGCGGCACGGTGAACCGGGTACGCCTGGGTCCCTTCAAGGGCATAGACGAAATGAACCGGGCTCGCAGCCGTCTGGCCGAGGAAAAAATTGATAGCTCGGTGGTACGGCCCTGAACAAGTTGCACCCTGGGTAGGCCCAAGGTGAACTTTTCCGCCATTGCACAGGTCATAGACCTCATCTTCCCCCTTAAGGAAATTGATTCATGAAGCTGAACGCATTGTTTGTACGATCCCTGGTCGGTGCCAGTCTGTTGGCTGGGGCGACTTTGTTGCCCGCCACCAGCGCGCTGGCTCAACAAGCCAACCAGGGCTACGTCACCCTGCCTGCGGCTCAGCCCTCGGACAGCGTCGGTAAAACCGAAGTGCTGGAGTTTTTCTCCTACAGCTGCCCACACTGCGCCATCCTGGAACCCAAGGTCGAAACCTGGGCCAAGACCCTGCCAGACAATGTCGTGCTGCGCCGTGTGCCTGTCGCCTTCAATGCCGGCATGACCGATCTGCAAAAGCTGTACTACACCCTGGAAGCCATGGACCGTCTGGACCTGCACCCCAAGGTGTTTGAAGCCATTCATCAAAAGCGTGAGCGCATTTTTGATGCCAAGACCATCACGGCCTGGGCTGCCAAACAAGGCGTAGACAAGGCTCGTTTCGAGCAGACCTTCAACTCCTTTGGCGTACAGACCAAGGCCAATAAAGCCAACGAACTGTCCAACACCTACCAGATCCAGGGCACACCTAGTCTGGCTGTGGGCGGCAAGTTCGTGACTTCGCCGGCACTGGCCAATGGCTACGACGAAAGCATCAGCAAGGCTCAAGAGCTGCTGAAAATGGTCACCAATCGCTAATTGGCGCTCTGGCTGAGCCATACGGCCAAGGGCCCTCAAGACTGGATTCGTTCCGGTTTTGAGGGCCCTTGGTGTTTCTATATCTGTGATCTATTAGCTGCCGATAGCTCGTCAGTCATTCGATAACAGCGGCTTACAAGAAGGTACGGGATTCCAACGTCATTGCAAGTCTGAGCCAGTTATTAAAGCCAGGGTGCGTCCCTGGCTAGAGCAGTCAGTTAAAGGCCTAAGCCTGCGCCGCCTTTTCAAAAGCCTGTGCCAAGTCTGCACATAAATCCTTGGTCGATTCCAGGCCGATATGCAGGCGCACCAGGCTGTCCTGGCTTTCTTGCCAATAGCTGTGGCCGCTTAAAAATGCGGTATCCACCAGTTGCACCAGGCTTTCAAAGCCACCCCAGGAAAAGCCGATACCAAACAGCGTCAGGGCATCCACAAACACACGAGCCTGCGCATTGTTCAGTCGCAGTTGCACCGACAACATGCCATTAGAGCCGGTGCAGTCGCGTTGCCACAAAGCATGGCCCGGATCTTGAGGCCAAGCCGGGTGATAAATACGGCTAACTTCAGGGCGGCTATCCAGAAACTGACACACGGCCAGCGCATTGGCGGCGCTTTCACGCATACGGATGGGCAGGGTACGTGCACCACGCAAGGCCAACCAGGCATCGTCCGCACTGATGGAAAAGCCCAGCGCATAATGGTTATCGTGCAGGCGTTTGTTAATGGCAGGGTCGGTGGACATGACTGCCCCCAACATCAAGTCAGAGTGGCCTGCCACATACTTGGTCCCAGCTACGATGGACACATCAAAGCCCAACTCCAAGGGACGGTAGATATAGCCCGAGCCCCAGGTGTTGTCGGTAACCAGCAGCAAATTGTGCTGGCGGCCAAACTCCGCCAGGGCGGGCATATCCAGCATCTGCATCAGCAAGGAACCCGGTGACTCCACGTACACCATGCGAGTGTTGTCCTGCAAATGACGGGCCATCTCCTCGGGGGTCGGGGCGCAGAAGGTAGCCTGTATGCCCATGCGACGCAGCACGGTCTTTTCCAGATAGCGCACCGGGCCGTAAGCACTGTCGGCAATCAGCACGTGATCGCCCGAATCCAGCAAGGCCAACAAACCCAAGGTAATGGCCGCCATACCCGACGGCGCCAGCAAGGCCTGGGTGGCAGACTCCAACTGACAGAACACCTGCTCCAGCGCGGCATGGGTATCCATACCCGAGCGCCCGTAAGTGACCGAACGTTTTTCAGGATCTGCCTTGTCAGCCTGAGCCCGATCCAGAGCATCCAGATTACGAAAGCGCACCGTACTGGTGCGCATGATGGGCACGGCCACTGGCGCGGCATCCGTATGCGGATCGAACGGGGCCAGACCCGTGTGTTGCAGGGCAGTATCCAGGGCGAGATCAGAGCTCATAGTGTCGGCAGGCGGTAGCAAGAAAAGCTCTACGCTACCACAGGCCAGCAGGCCCGGTACCCTATGCCGACAGTCGCTATATTGCCCCCTCTTATTAAGAGGCGCTCCGGTATTCAGATACGCTGAAAACGGTAAACCCCATCCTCGCCCATCTCGCGACGCAAACGATCATCAAAATACAAGGCGTGCAGGTGGGCAATGGCCTCGCCCATGGCAAAGGTCATCTGGTGCGAGTCCAGCTTGCGGTGGAACAGCACGGGCAAAATGTCAGCGGCCGTACAAGGCTGGGAGCAGGCTTGCAGTACTTCTTCCAGACGCTCGGCGTGATGCTCCTGCTGCTGACGGATACGTTCGTGCATGCCACGGAAAGGCTTGCCGTGCGAAGGCAGCACCAGGGTGTCCGGGGCCAGATCCTGATAGGACAGCAACGAGTTCAGGTACAAAGGCAAAGGATTGGCAAAGGGCTCGGTATCGAACACGCTGACATTGGTGGAGATACGCGGCAAGAGCATGTCACCAGAGATCAACACCTTCAGTTCTTCACAATACAAAGACATATGCTCGGGAGCATGGCCATAGCCCACGATCAAACGCCAGGGGCGACCGGCAATCACCACACGCTGACCATCCATCAAGCGTACAAAACGCTCGGGCACCGAAGGCACCATGGACGGGTAGTAATCCCCACGGCTGCGAATCTGCTCACGGGCTTTCTCGTCCTGCAGGCCATGACGGACAAAGTGCGCTTCTGCGGCCGCGCCATTCGGGCCACCGGCTTGCGCACCCGTCTGGCGTCCACCTGTACCCGACCACAGCTTGGCAATTGCGTAGTCCGTCATGCTGATCCACAGCGGCGCATTCCAGCGCTGGCACAACCAGTCCGCCAAACCGATGTGATCCGGGTGCATGTGAGTGACGATCACGCGCAGAACGGGCAAGCCTTGAAGCTCATTGTTAAAAACCTGTTCCCACAGCTCGAGTACTTCGGGGCGGGCCACGCCACAGTCCACAATCGTCCAGCCCTCGCGCCCGTCGATCTGGTCGCGCAATAACCACAGATTGATGTGATCCAGCGCAAAGGGCAAAGGCATGCGCAGCCAACGCACCCCCGGCGCCACTTCCAGGCTGCCGCCCGCTGGGGGCAGGGTATCTGCCCAGGGATAATTCAATTTTTGTTCGTTAGGATTCATGCTCGCTCCAATAGAATGGCTCTTGTAGGGCGTAAGGGCTGTCCATACTAAAAGGCCCTGGTTCGCACCCCGGCTCTATGGCATGATAGTTTACGTTTACGTAAATCACACTAAAAATGACAACGACAACCTGGACAATATCGGATCTGGCGCACGAGTTTGGCATCACGCCTCGCACCCTGCGCTTCTATGAAGATCAAGGAATCTTGAGCCCGCTGCGTCAAGGTACACAGCGCATTTATCAGCCCCGTGATCGCGCCCGCCTGAAACTGGCCCTGCGCGGCAAAAGGCTGGGACTGCAGTTATCGGAGATTCTGCGACTGATCAATATGTATGAATCCCCGATGGACACCGCCTCCCAGCTTAAGCATTATCAGGAGGTCCTGACCGAGCACCGCCTGCGTCTGGAGCGACAACGGCAGGATCTGGACCAGACCCTGCAGGAAATTCAGGATCAGCTCGATATCTGTCACACCATGAGCGAACAATTGAAGCTGGAGTCCCGATAAGGGAAAACCCATATATATGACGTTTACGTAAACGTAATATAAATACGATTCCACAACCCATTTATTTCCACGGAGTGTCTCATGAGCCTGCCCGGCCTGAATTTCGATCTTGGCTCCGACCTGGACATGCTGCGCGACGCTGTCGCCGACTTCTCCCAGGCCGAAATTGCCCCCTTAGCGGCTCAACTGGATCACGATGACCAGTTCCCCATGCACTTGTGGAAGAAGTTCGGTGAGATGGGTTTGCTGGGCATGACCGTCAGCGAAGAATACGGTGGTGCCAACCTGGGCTATCTGGCCCACATGATCGCGATGGAAGAAATCTCGCGTGCCAGCGCCTCGGTGGCCCTGTCCTATGGCGCGCACTCCAATCTCTGCGTGAACCAGATCAACCGCAACGGGACAGAGGCCCAGAAGCAGAAATACCTGCCCAAGCTGATCAGCGGCGAGCATGTCGGTGCCCTGGCCATGAGTGAGCCCGGTGCCGGTTCGGACGTCGTCAGCATGAAGTTGCGCGCCGAAAAGAAGGGCGATCGCTACGTACTCAATGGCTCCAAAATGTGGATTACCAACGGCCCGGACGCCGACACCCTGGTGGTGTACGCCAAGACGGATCCGCAAGCCGGTGCGCGCGGCATTACCGCCTTTCTGATCGAAAAAGATTTTGCTGGTTTCTCCGTTGCCCAAAAGCTGGACAAGCTAGGCATGCGCGGCAGCCACACGGGTGAACTGGTGTTCCAGGACTGCGAAGTACCGGAAGAAAACGTACTGGGCCAGCTCAATGGTGGCGTCAAAGTACTGATGTCCGGCCTGGACTACGAACGTGCCGTCCTGGCCGGTGGTCCACTGGGCATCATGCAAGCCGTCATGGACGTCGTGATTCCCTACATTCACGATCGCAAGCAGTTCGGCCAGGCCATTGGCGAATTTCAGCTGATTCAGGGCAAGATGGCCGATATGTACACCACCCTGCAAGCCAGCCGCGCCCTGTGCTATGCCGTGGGCAAGAACCTGGATCGTCTGGGTGCCGGCCACGTGCGTTCCGTGCGTAAAGACTGCGCTGCCGCGATTCTTTACAGCGCGGAAAAAGCCACCTGGATGGCCGGTGAAGGCATCCAGATTCTGGGCGGCAACGGCTACATCAACGAGTTTCCCACAGGCCGTCTGTGGCGCGATGCCAAACTGTACGAGATCGGCGCGGGCACCAGCGAAATCCGCCGCATGCTGATCGGTCGCGAATTGTTCGCCGAAACCGCCTAAAAAGGCACAGGCATGTCCAACCCTGACTTTGGCGAAACGACTGTCATCACCCCGGTTCAGAAACCGGGGATGACCGCTATCCAGGTGGCCCAGACCATGCTCAATGGTTTCAATCGCCACTATGCACTGTTTCGCTACAGCGCCCAGCGCGCCAAGTCTTTGTACGAATCGGGCGACTGGCATGGCATTCAGCAGCTCTCGCGCGAACGTATCGAGTACTACGCGACACGGGTGCGCGAATGCGCGGCCATGCTTAGCCAGAGCCTGCGTCTGCATCAACCTACGCCATCCGATCCGGCCCATCTGGACGATGCCCAGCAGCAATTGTGGTTGCAGGCCAAAGCTGAATTTGTGCGTTTGCTCTCGGGCCACCGTCAGCCCGAATGTGCGGAGACCTTCTTCAACTCCGTCTCCTGCCGCGTGCTGCACCGGCACTACTTTCGCAACGAATTCATTTTCGTGCGCCCAGCCGTTGCCACGGATTACCTGGACGGCGCACTGCCTTCATATCGCGTCTATTACCCCACCCAAGAGGGTCTGGAAGCCAGTCTGACCAGTATGCTGGCCGACTTCGGTCTGGCTGCCCCCTTTGCCGACCTGCCGCGCGATGTACGCACCTTGGCCCGCATGGCCGTGCGTCAACTATGCCGCCGTCTGCCGCGCGGCTATGGCTCGCGCATTGGCTCGGACTGCCAGATTCAGGTGCTGAACTCCCTGTTCTTTCGCAACAAGGGTGCCTATGTGGTGGGCCGACTGATCAACCAGGGCGAAGTGCTACCGTTCTCCCTGGCCATTTTGCATCGCCCCTCGGGACACTTGTATATAGACGCCTTGTTGCACACCACGGACGACCTGTCCACGCTGTTCAGCTTTACGCGCGCCTATTTCCTGGTCGATATGGAAGCGCCGTCGGCCTATGTGGACTTCCTGTCCAGCCTGCTGCCGCGCAAACCCAAGGCCGAGCTATACACCGCCATCGGTCTGCAAAAGCAGGGCAAGACCCTGTTCTACCGCGACTTTCTGCATCACCTGTCGCACTCGCACGATCACTTTGATCTGGCTCCCGGTATTGCCGGTATGGTGATGACGGTATTTACCTTGCCGTCCTACCCCTATGTGTTCAAACTGATCCGCGACCGTATTCAAAAGCAGGGCATGGACCATGCCACGGTACGCAGCAAATACCAGTTGGTCAAAAAGCATGATCGTGTCGGACGCATGGCCGACACCTGGGATTACGCCCAGGTTGCCTTACCCAAGGCGCGCTTTTCCGACGCCTTGCTGGAAGAACTGCGCCGCGAAGTGCCCAGCCTGCTGGAAGAGTCCGAGGACACCATCTTGCTGCGTCACGTCTACATTGAACGACGCATGACCCCGCTGAATCTGTATCTGAACAAGGCCAGCGACCCCGCCCTCAATGCCGCTGTCGACCAGTACGGCAAAGCAATCCGCGAGCTGGCTGCTGCCGACATTTTCCCAGGCGATATGCTGTTCAAGAACTTTGGTGTAACCCGCCTGGGCCGCGTCGTCTTCTATGACTACGACGAAATCCAGCACATGCGCGAGATGAACTTTCGCGCCATTCCACCCGCACCGAACGAAGAAGCCGAAATGGCCAGCGAACCCTGGTATCCGATCGGCCCGAACGATGTATTTCCTGAAGAATTCGGCTACTTTCTACTAACCGACCCACGCATTCGCAAAGCCTTCATGGCCCACCATGCCGAACTGCTCGAACCTGAGTGGTGGTCCCAATGTCGCTTGCGGGTAACACAAGGTCGGATCGAAAATATTTTTCCGTACAACAAAGATCGGCAGCTGCACGAGTTTGCCAAACGCGCGCCGGTCTCCTCTTTGCAACCAGGAGTCTTTCATGACTAATTCCGTTGTCATCGTCTCGATCGCCCGCACCCCTATGGGCGGCATGATGGGTAGCCTGTCCGATCTGGCCGCCCACGAACTGGGCGCCGTCGCCATCAAGGCGGCCATGGAGCGTTCGGGCATTCCGGCCGACAAGGTCGATGAAGTGATCATGGGTAATGTGCTGCAAGCCGGTCAGGGCCAGGCCCCCGCGCGCCAGGCTGCCTTGGGCGCCGGTCTACCCCAGGGTGTGGCTTGCACCACCATTCACAAAGTGTGCGGTTCCGGTCTGAAAGCCGCTATGTTTGCCCACGATCTGCTCAAAGCAGGCAGTGTGGACGTGGTGGTGGCTGGCGGTCAGGAAAGCATGAGCAACGCCCCTTATCTGCTGCTTAAAGGCCGCCAGGGCTACCGCTACGGCCATTCCACCGTCTATGACCACATGGCCATGGACGGTCTGGAAGATGCCTACAGCCGTGGCACCGCCATGGGCGTGTTTGCCGAAGACTGCGCCAGCAAATACGAATTCAGCCGCGAAGAGCAAGACGCTTACGCGCTGGAATCGCTGCGCCGCGCTCGCCAAGCCAGCGATGACGGCAGCTTTGAATGGGAAATTGCGCCCGTGACCATTGCGGGTCGCAAGGGTGATGTCGTCATTGCCAAGGACGAAGCCCCTGCCAAAGCCATGCCCGAGAAGATCCCCACGCTGCGTCCCGCTTTCAAGAAAGACGGCACGGTTACCGCTGCCAACGCCTCGTCCATTTCGGACGGCGCCGCCGCCATGGTGATCACCACTGAAGACAAGGCCAAAGAACTGGGCGCAACACCGCTGGCCCGCATTGTGGCTCACACCCAGCACGCTCAGGAACCCGCCTGGTTCACCACCGCACCGGTGGCCGCTATCCAGAAGCTGCTGGATAAAACCGGCTGGAGCGTGGCCGATGTGGACCTGTTCGAGATCAACGAAGCCTTTGCCGTGGTCACCATGGCCGCCATGAAAGAGCTGAACATCCCGCATGACAAGGTCAACATCCACGGTGGCGCCACGGCCCTGGGCCACCCCATCGGTGCATCGGGTGCTCGCCTTTTGGCGACCTTGATCGGCGCCCTGCGCAAGACCGGCGGCAAGCGTGGTATTGCTTCGCTGTGCATTGGCGGTGGCGAAGCGGTCGCCCTGGCCGTCGAGCTGGTTTAAAGCAAGCTCATCAGCCGGGCTGCGGCCCGGCTGATTTTATGGGCTTTTCTCTGTTCTCTTTCCAGGCACGCCATGTCAGTTATTGAATCCCGCATCAATCCGCGTTCCCAAGACTTTCAGGACAACGCCTCGATCATGCAGGCCCTGATCCTTGATCTGCGCCAAAAGCTACAGAAAACCGCTTTGGGCGGGTCTGAATCCTCCCGGCAACGCCATGTGGGTCGCGGCAAACTGCTGCCCCGCGAGCGCGTCGAACGGCTGCTTGATCCCGGTACTCCCTTTCTGGAACTCTCGCCTCTGGCTGCCCAGGACGTCTATAACAACGAGTCTCCCGGCGCGGGCATCATCACGGGCATTGGCCGCATTGCGGGCATTGAATGCGTGGTGGTCTGCAACGACGCCACGGTCAAAGGCGGTACCTACTATCCGCTGACTGTTAAAAAGCATTTGCGTGCCCAGGAAATTGCCCAGCAGAACAATCTGCCTTGCGTATACCTGGTGGACTCGGGCGGGGCCAACCTGCCCAACCAGGAAGACGTCTTCCCGGACCGGGACCACTTTGGCCGCATCTTCTACAACCAGGCCAATATGTCGGCCCAGGGGATTGCACAGATCGCCGTGGTGATGGGTTCGTGTACCGCTGGCGGTGCCTACGTTCCGGCCATGAGCGATGAGTCCATCATCGTGCGCGACCAGGGCACCATCTTCCTGGGTGGCCCGCCACTAGTGAAAGCCGCAACAGGTGAAGAAGTCAGCGCCGAAGACTTGGGCGGTGGCGATGTGCACACCCGTCTGTCCGGCGTGGCCGACCATCTGGCCGAGAACGATCTGCATGCGCTGGAATTGGCACGCCGCTGCGTCGGCCGCCTGAACCGCGAGAAAAAACTGCCCTGGCCGCTGAAAGAAGTACGCGAGCCACGTTACGACCCGCAAGAGTTGAACGGCATCATCCCCGCCGATACCCGCAAGCCCTACGATGTGCGCGAAGTGATCGCCCGCATTGTGGATGACTCCGATTTTGATGAATTCAAAGCCCGCTTTGGCACCACGCTGGTGACCGGCTTTGCCCATATTCACGGCATGCCCGTGGGCATCATCGCTAACAACGGCATTCTGTTCTCGGAAGCGGCTCAAAAAGGCGCCCACTTCATTGAACTGTGCTGCCAGCGCAAGACGCCCCTGGTGTTCCTGCAAAACATCACCGGCTTCATGGTGGGCCGCAAATACGAAAACGAAGGGATTGCCCGCCACGGCGCCAAACTGGTCACCGCCGTATCCACGGCTGCCGTACCCAAGTTCACCGTGATTCTGGGCGGCTCTTTCGGTGCCGGTAACTACGGCATGTGTGGCCGCGCATTCAGCCCGCGCCTGCTGTTTCTCTGGCCCAATGCTCGTATCTCGGTCATGGGTGGTGAGCAAGCTGCCAGCGTGCTGGCGACCGTGCGCCGTGATGGCCTGGAAGCCCGTGGCCAGACCTGGAGTGCCGAGGACGAGGAAGCCTTCAAAGCCCCAATCCGCGAACAATACGAACATGAAGGCCACCCCTACTACGCCACCGCGCGTTTGTGGGATGACGGCATCATCCAGCCTTCGGACACCCGGCGCGTTTTGGCCCTGGGTTTGTCCGCCGCCTTGAACGCCCCTATTGAAGACACCCGCTTTGGCGTGTTCCGCATGTAAGACAAGGAGACACTGTGTTTCAGACCCTGCTGATAGCCAATCGCGGTGAAATTGCCTGCCGGGTGGCCGCCACTGCCCGCAGCCTGGGGCTGCGTACCGTTGCGGTTTACTCCGACGCGGACGCGGACGCCCAGCACGTACGTGCTTGTGATCAAGCCGTGCGCATCGGTGGCCCCGAGCCACGCGACAGTTACTTGAAGATCGACGCCATTCTGGAAGCGGCCCGTGCCACTGGTGCCAATGCCATCCACCCTGGTTATGGTTTTCTGTCCGAGAACGAGCACTTTGCTCGCGCTTGTGAAGAAGCCGGCATTATTTTTGTAGGCCCACCCGCTCAAGCCATTGCGGCTATGGGCAGCAAATCCGCCGCCAAATCCCTGATGGAAAAAGCCGGTGTGCCTTTGGTGCCCGGTTACCACGGCGACAACCAGGACCCCGACTTTCTGCACCAGCAAGCCGACCAGATCGGCTACCCCGTGCTGATCAAGGCCAGTGCTGGCGGTGGCGGCAAGGGCATGCGTATTGTGGAAGAGTCCGGCGCGTTCCTGGAAGCCTTGCGCTCTTGCCAGCGCGAAGCCGCAAGCAGCTTTAGCGACGACCGCGTGCTGATCGAACGCTATATCACCAAACCACGCCATATCGAAATCCAGGTCTTTGGTGACCAACATGGTGAGTACGTGTACCTGTTCGAGCGCGATTGCTCGGTACAGCGCCGTCACCAGAAAGTGATTGAAGAAGCTCCCGCCCCCGGCATGACGCCCGAGCGTCGCCAGGCCATGGGCGAAGCCGCCATTGCAGCGGCCCGCGCCGTGAACTATGTGGGCGCAGGCACGGTGGAATTCATTGCCGAACAGGACGGACGTTTCTACTTCATGGAAATGAATACCCGTCTGCAAGTGGAGCACCCCGTCACCGAACTGATTACTGGCCACGACTTGGTGGAATGGCAACTGCGTGTGGCCGATGGCCAGCCTTTGCCGGCCAAACAGGACGAGCTGAGCATTAATGGCCACGCCATTGAAGTTCGCATTTACGCAGAGAATCCTGATAAGGACTTTCTGCCGTCCATCGGTACGCTGCGCAGCTTGCAGTACCCCGCCCATGCGTCCTTCACCTCCGGTGAGGTGCGTATCGACAGCGGTGTGCGTGAAGGCAGCGTCATCAGCCCCTTCTACGACCCCATGATCGCCAAGGTCATCACTCATGGTGCTGATCGTGAACAGGCTCGTCGTCGCCTGATTCGCACGCTGGCGGACACTCAGGTGGCCGGTGTTCACACCAACAAGACCTTCCTGCAACGTCTGCTGGGCGATGACGCCTTTGCCCAGGCCGATCTGGATACGGGCCTGATCCCACGCCGTCACGATGCGCTGTTCCCCAGCAATCAGGACGTTCCGGCTTCTGTGCTGGCCTTTGCCGCCTGCGCCGTACTGACTCACCAGGGTCTGAGCGGGCAAGCTCCCAACTCCGACCCGTGGGCCGTACATGACGGCTGGCGCCTCAGTGGGGACTACGATCAGAAAGTAGCCTTGCAACTGGGTGAACAAGCCCACGACGTGCTGCTGCAACGTCGTGAAAACCAGTGGCAGATCACGCTGGGCGAAGCTCAACACGCGCTGCGCTGGCAAGCCGAGGCAACGGCGGGTCTAGCCCAGACCTTGACCGTACGCCTGTGGCTGGATCAGGTCGAATACCGTGCCCAGGTGCTGCAAGATGGCGACCATCTGCAAGTGGCCCAGGCCGGTTCGGACTGGACCCTGGCCGTGGTCGACACCCTGGCCAGCGCCAGTACCAGCGGCCAGGAAGCGCACGGTGGCCACCTGACCGCTCCCATGCCGGGCAAGATTATTGCCCTGAATGTGGCTGCAGGTGACAGTGTCAAGCAGGGCGATGTGCTGCTGGTCATGGAAGCCATGAAAATGGAGCACTCCATTCAGGCACCTGCCGATGGCACCGTGGCCGAACTGTTCTTTGCGGTGGGCGATCAAGTGCCCGAAGGCGCAGAGCTGGTCACCATGGAGAGCTAAAACCTCTTCTTTCCAGCCCGCACAAAACGCATTGCCGGGCTAGAAAAATAGGCGTAAAGTCGCATTACCAAGAGCCCCCTTCCAGGGGCTCTTGCCGTTAAGAACGACTCATGACCGCCCAGCTTCTTACCCCCTACTGTGGTCGCTTTGCGCCTAGTCCCAGTGGTCCCTTGCACGAGGGTTCACTGGTTGCGGCCATGGCCAGCTACCTGGATGCACGCGCCCAGAACGGGCGCTGGTTGCTACGCATTGAAGATATAGACACGCCACGCGTGGTCGCCGGGGCAGACCAGATCATCATGCAGCAACTGCGGGGCCTGGGCATGCACTGGGATGGCGAAGTTCTATGGCAAAGCCAGCGGCTGGCTCGCTATCAGGACGTGTTTGACGGCCTGCGCGAGCGGGATCTGGTCTACGGCTGCACCTGCACCCGTCAGGAGATTCTGGCCGCCTCCATGCCGCTTGCCCCGGATTCGCATGAATATCCCTATGCAGGCACCTGCCGCCACGGCATCCCGGCAGATCGCGCCGTACGAGCCTGGCGGCTACGCGTACCGGAAGGGATGGAACACTTCACGGATCGCTGGGCCGGGCCGCAACAGCAGGACGTAGCCAAAGAAGTAGGGGACTACATTCTTAAACGCGCCGACAAACTCTGGGCATACCAGTTTGTGGTGGCCATTGATGATGCGGACAGCCAGATCACCGATGTCGTGCGTGGCGCAGACTTGCTCAGTTCCACGGCCCGCCAGCGGGTATTGCAAAAAATCCTGGGCCTGCCGCTCCCGCGTACCCTGCACGTACCGCTGGCCTGCGATGAGCAAGGCCGCAAGCTTTCCAAACAGAACCATGCCCCGGCCTTTGATCTGGACCATCCAATGGAAACGCTGCAACGAGTCTGGGCCTTTCTGGGCTTTGCTCCCCTGGTTGCCAACACTCTGGACGAGTTCTGGAGCCAGGCCACCAGCGCCTGGGCACGGCGCTTCCCCTTATCGCTTAGCTAAAATCCAGGTATCCATGCAGCACACTGGATTCTGAGCGCTGATTCCTTGCTGCCTGTTGCCTGTTGCCTGCTGCCTGCTGCCTGCTGCCTGCTGCCTGCTGCCTGCTGCCTGCTGCCTGCTGCCTGCTGCCTGCTGCCTGCTGCCAACCAGTGTGCCCCTCCGTCGGCTCTCTGTGCCAGCTTATTAGGTTTCAAATAAACGACAGTTTCTGCCCGAACAATCGATTTATGTTTCAATCATAAAGACGCCCCGCCGCACAGGGCGTCTGCCAGAGCAAAACCCGGTAAAAATCGGCCTCACCGCTCACGGCAGAACCCACCCAAGCCCTGAACCCCCCATTTGCCCCCTACCGCAAATCAGCGTAAAGTTTGGTCACTGGTTACCGAATTCACGCAGTTTTTTTAATCACTTAGGACGGCAACCTTATACCCATGTTTGATATCCTGGTTTATCTTTTCGAGACGTATTACAACCCCCAGTCCTGTCCCAAGGCGGAGGTTCTGGCCCACAAATTGGCCGCTATTGGCTTTGAAGACGAGGACATCAACGACGCACTGGGCTGGCTACATGCACTGGGCGAGACCTCGCAACAGTGTCAGCCTACCGCTCAACTCAGTCCCAACAGTCAGCGTATTTTTTCTGAGCACGAACAGAATGTGCTGGGCGCTGACGCGATGGGTTTCATCACCTTTTTGCAAAATTCCGGCGCTCTTACCGCCCACCTGCGCGAAATTCTGATTGAAAGCGCCATGACAGTGGACGAAAGCCCGGTCTCGTTGGACAAAATAAAAATTGTCGCCCTGATGGTTTTGTGGAGCCACGAAGCCGAAATCGATCATCTGATCTTTGAAGAGCTGCTCAGCGACGACTCCACCCGTCAGTCCCACTAAGCTGATACACAGGAACCTATTTTTTGTTCAAGAAACGGCCCCGATAAAGAGGGTCCTTCCACACAAAAAACCAAGGCCCGACTCCGACACTTCATCGGATTCGGGCCTTTTTGATGGGTCTTGCTGTCGCTTGGACGGTGTTTAACCTTCTTTGTGGATAAGGCAGACACTCAAGAAAGCCGGATTGTCTTTATTAGATAGGGGCAATCCGACTATAGGCTATTGAGCGCAACTGATCCGATCAGGCTCACTTGATTTCCTTCCTGTCCTTGTCCAGCATCGCGCGCAACAGGCTCTGACCATCCTCGACCACGGCAAACTCGCCGTAGCGGGCGGCATCGAAGCGATCTGCCGAGCCTTCCGCAAAGAACCAGGCATCTGTTCCAGGCGTCCAGTTACTGCGGTGACGGCGCATGCGCAAGCGCATCACATCGGAAGGTTCAGCCACAGGGCCTTCTTCGCTCCACAGGCGCTCCTGGCCGTCCTGCTCCAGATAAACACCCTTGAGCTGCGCCACCTTGTTCTCATCCAGCTGCACCGCCACAACCACCCACTGCTGAGCGTCCATCTTGGCAAGCGCATCCTTGGGCAAGCCCCAGGACAGGGCAGACAAGTTCTGCGACAGGGCAAAGTTCAAGGACATATAGTCGCCCTGCATCAGCGAACGGGGATCCACCGGAGCCAGCTCCAGCAACACCGTCTGACCATCGCTCAAGATACGTTCTTTTTGCACGATAGCGACGTTGGCCACACCCAGCACCAGCACCGTCCCCAACAAAACGCTGGCAAGAATGCCTTTGGGAGCCGCCTGCACCGGCGCGTCGGCCACCACTTTATTGCGACCTAGCTGACCCAGATACGCAAACACCAAGCAGCCTACGCCCGTTGCCAGCAAGAGTTCGGCCTTGTCCAGCAGACTGATGTTCAGGATGTAATACAGACGCCAAAGGCAGAACAGGCCCATTGCCACGGCCACGGCCAACAAGCTGAGATAGCGCCAGGCATAAGCCACCAGAATCCAGCTCAAAGCCAGAGCCACCGGCGGATAGGGTGTCCAGACCGCGCACAAGGCTGTCAGACCCAGCAAGGCAATGCCATAGACCAGAGGCTGGTCACGCCAGCCGCGCCAATAAAACGCCAGTATCGCCAAAGGAGCCATCGCCAGCAAAAAGCCAGCCACGGTCAGGTAAGGCCGCGACTCGTCCCAGAAGGGCATGGAATAAAACAGCGTGCCCGCCAAAACAAGATGAATCTGGGAAGCAAGCAGCAAAGACCAGAACAAGGGCAGCCAGAAATGCGGCTTGCGCTCACCACGCAAATAAAGATGTCCTAACAACAAGGCAGCAAAGAACATGAATGCAGCGGGCATTTCCAGCACCCAATAAGGCATCATGGTCCAGCGATCAAACAGACGCTCGATCACCAGAAACTCGATCGCGGCCAGTGCCCAAATCACCAGCAACATGCGCAATACGAACTGTCCTTTGGCCAGCCTGTACAGCAAGGTGCTGATCACGACGGCTATCATGGCGCTGACTTCATGTGGCCAGGGGTAACGCATGTCCACAAGCGGCACGCTAAGCAAGAGCACCGCGCACGCAACCCAGCCGCCGACCAGATCCCGGCTGGAGACCGTCTGAGCCTTGGCAAACAGTACGGGTGACACCAGAGCCATGATGCCGCCCAGTACACCCAGCGCTTCCAGACTCAAGTCCAGAGAAACAGCCAGGTACAGCAGAATAATCAGTGGTAACAGCAGGTATAGGAACAGCTTGATCACGCGCAGATACCAGGGGTGATGCTCGTCACTGTCCTGAGCGTCAGCGTGAACACTAAACTGTGCGTTGGCCAGGATCTGTGCTGTTGAGGCGGCAGGACTGCTTGCCATTGCTGCGTTTACTGATGCTTGAGTTGCGGCCGCTTCGGTTCCAGCATTTGTCTTGGTCGTGGCGTTGGTCGCTGCTGCACCCGTTGCCAAGGCCGTCCCCAAGGTGACATCTGACACCACATCATCTTTAACAGCCAGCGCCTCGCTACCATGAGTCCGTCGCCAATGGACAACCTGTTGCTGCAGGAAGCGCAGCAAGCCCAGACCCAGGCCCACAATCACCACCACGATCAGTAGAAACGCATCGCCTGCATACTCGATAATCAGCATGCTCAAGGAACCATACGCGCCGAACGAGGCCAAGGACATGATCAGCAAATCCGGGCGACGGTAGCGATAAACACCGTACAACGCCAGGAACAAGGCAAGACCGAGCAGGAAGTTGCCTTCCATGACCTGGGCACCGATGAAAAAGCCCACCGCAATCGCTGCTACACGCGGCACGATGCGCCACGGGTCATGACGCGCACGCCAGATGGTTTCGGCTGCCAGCAACAGCAGCGCATTGACGGCCAGAGCCAGCAAGGTCTGCGTGGTGTAGCTGCGCCCAAACCAGTCCAGACGGGCCACATCTATCCATAGGTAGAAGGCCGTATTGATCAGTACCAGCCACAGCACGGACAGAAAGACACTGCGCACGGTGAATACCCAAGGTATGATCAGCACAGTCCACAATGCGAAAAGCTGCCAAGGGTCTGCGCCAGTCTGATAAGTCTGGCCAATCAGTGCCAGCAAACCGCCCGTGGCCACGGCGGCCAGGCCGGTCAAAGCAGCAGGCACTCCCAGATCATGTCCCCAGCCACCGGAACGTCGGCGAAACAGCAAGGCCAGTCCTGCTGAAATCAGCACGGCACCTTGAGCCAGGGCAAATTTGGCGGCATGCCCCCAGTTTTCCCAATTGGCCGCAATCCAGGTCACCAGACCACTGGCAAGCAGCAAAACGGCCAAACCCCAGGCCAGTTTTGTCAGAAACACTCGCCAGTCAGTTGGCCATACGTTAGTCTTGTCAGGTCTCATAACTTGCATAGAGGGATAAGCACCTCGTATCATTTCGCGCATTGCAGCGCAGTTGCTGTCACTGGAATCATATGGATAAAACACTAATCATTGCCGAGAAACCTTCAGTCGCCGTAGATATCTCGCGGGCATTGGGCGGTTTCACTCGAGAAGGTGATTATTTTGAAAGCGATCGCTATGTGCTGGCCTCCAGCATCGGCCATCTGCTGGGCCTGGTAGCCCCTAATGATCCGGTTCGCGGCAAGTGGAGCTTCACACATCTACCTGTTATACCCCCTCAGTTTGAGCTCAACCCAACAGACAAAAAATCGACTGAACGCTTGAAACTGCTAGTCAAGCTCATCAAACGAAAAGATGTCACTGCTGTTATTAATGCCTGTGACGCAGGGCGCGAGGGTGAGCTGATTTTTCGCTACATTATGCAATACGCCGGAACGAAAAAGCCGGTGCAACGGCTTTGGTTACGTTCGATGACACAATCGGCGATTCGTGAAGCCTTTGAAAACCTGCGTGATGATGAGGACATGAAACCGCTGGAAGCAGCGGCCCGTTCGCGTGCCGAGGCTGACTGGCTGGTGGGCATTAATGGCACTCGTGCCATGACCGCCTTCAACAGCAAGGACGGCGGCTTTTTCAAAACTCCCGTGGGCCGTGTGCAAACCCCCACGCTGGCCATCGTGAACGAGCGCGAGAACCGCATTCGCCAGTTCGTATCACGCGACTACTGGGAAGTACACGCGGACTTTATCGCCGCTGCCGGCCTGTACACCGGCCGCTGGTTTGACCCCAAATTCACCAAGGACGAACACGACCCCGAGAAGAAAGACTCGCGTCTGTGGTCCCAGGCTGCCGCCCAGACCATTGTGGCTGCCTGCCGCGAGCAGCCCGGTGTGGTCACCGAGGAATCCAAGCCCAGCACGCAGATGTCGCCCGCCTTGTTTGATTTGACCTCGCTGCAACGCGAGGCTAACTCGCGCTTTGGCTTCTCGGCCAAGACCACCTTGTCCTTGGCCCAGACGCTGTACGAACGTCACAAGGCGCTGACCTACCCCCGTACGGATTCGCGCTATTTGCCCGAAGACTATATAAGCACGGTGCAAGAAACCATGCGTGCGCTGGCTGACAGCGGCACGCCTGCCAGTGCTTCGGTGCAGCCGTTTGCGCAGGAAGTGGTCGAACAAAAATGGGTCAAGCCCAACCGTCGGATCTTCGACAACAAAAAGGTGTCGGATCACTTTGCCATCATCCCCACCTTGCAGGTACCCCGGGAGCTGAGCGATGCCGAACACAAGATTTACGAGCTGATCAGCCGTCGCTTCCTGGCCGTGTTCTTTCCGACCGCAGAGTTCCGCGTCACCACACGTATCACGCAGGTGTCGGGACACCATTTCAAGACGGAAGGCAAAGTGCTGGTCAAACCGGGCTGGCTGGCTATTTATGGCCGTGATGCCCAAGGCGAAGACGCGTCCCTGGTACCCGTTGCCGATGGCGAGAAGGTCCGCACTGAAGATGTGAACACCAAGGCACTGGCCACCAAGCCGCCTGCACGCTTTACGGAAGCGACCTTGCTGTCGGCCATGGAAAGCGCGGGCAAGCTCGTCGACGATGAAGCCTTGCGCGAAGCCATGTCCGAGCGCGGTCTGGGTACACCAGCCACTCGTGCCGCCATTATTGAAGGTCTGCTGAACGAAGCCTATCTGCGCCGTGAAGGCCGCGAACTGGTGCCTAGCGCCAAGGCACGTCAACTGATGACTTTGTTGTCCGGTCTGGGCGTTAGCGAACTGACTTCGCCCGAACTGACAGGCGAGTGGGAGCACCAGCTCAAGCAGATCGAGCAACGTCAGTTGGACCGCGACGTATTCATGCGTGAAATCGCGCAAATGACGCAAGTGATCGTCAAACGTGCGAAAGAGTACGAACGCGACACTGTTCCTGGCGACTACGCAACCTTGCAGACGCCATGCCCTAAATGTGGCGGTGTGGTCAAAGAAAATTACCGTCGTTATGCCTGCACGGCTTGCGATTTTTCGATTGGCAAACACCCCGGCGGTCGCACCTTTGAACTGCCGGAAGTCGAAGAGCTGCTGGCCAAGAAGGAACTGGGCCCTCTGCCTGGTTTCATCAGCAAAATGGGTCGCCCCTTTGCGGCATTGTTGCGCATCACCGACGAGTACAAGCTGGAGTTCGACTTCGGCCAGAACGACGACGATGATGACGAAACCCTGGATTTCAGCGGCCAGACCCCGGTCGGTCCCTGCCCCAAGTGCCAGTCCTCCGTCTTTGAGCATGGCTTGCGTTACTTGTGCGAAAAGTCCGTTGGCCCATCCAAGAGCTGCGACTTCCGTAGCGGCAAGGTGATTTTGCAGCAGGAAATTACCCGCGAGCAGATGGCCAAGTTGCTGGGTGAGGGCAAGACAGACTTGCTGGATGGTTTCGTGTCCTCGCGCACCAACCGCAAGTTCAAAGCCTTCCTGGTGCGTCAGGCCGACGGCAAGATCGGCTTTGAGTTCGAGCCTCGTCCAGAGAAGCCAGGCCGCAAGTCCGCCGCCAAGAAAACGGCGACTAAAGCGGCGGCTAAAAAAACAGCAGCAAAGAAAACGGCAGTGAAGAAAACAGCGGCCAAGAAGACGGCAGCCAAGAAAACGACTGCTAAAAAGACGGCCAGCAAGGCAGAGTAAAAAGCTCGGCTTAGTTGGAAGAAATGGCCTCCCTTTTTTGGGGGGCCATTTTTTTATACAACGCCATATCGCCTGACAAGATAGCGAGACTTAATCCGGCTTGGTTGCGGCTTCCGGATATAACTCCGGAAACAAGAACTGCAAGCTATCAAGTGGCAAGCCCCAACGCACTGGCCCAGATGCAGTATCACTGACAAGCAAGCCGCTTTTTAACAGCTTCGACATCAAGGAGCGTGCTGTACGCTCGCCTAAACCCGTCATCTGCGCAAACTCCATGCGCTTGAGAGGACCCGCTGCAAACAAATGATAGAGAGGCAAGATAGCCTCTTTACGCACCTCCTTGTCATGAGCGTGGCGAAATATGATGAGCGCCTCAATGCGTCGCTTCATATCATCCAAATCAAGCATACGTCCCATGAATTTCACTTGGTCTTGGCAAATACCAAGAAAGAACTCAATCCATTCATTCAAACCGGCAGTGCTCAAATTGCCTCTACCGTCCAAATCCCCACGGCGGGCCGAATCTGCATTATTCAAATGAACGTAATAGTCTTGCGTGGCACGGGCCAGCCCTCGACTGGGCGACCACAAGCCTTCGGATAAAGGCCAAAGAGCACAATGCGTCTGCAAGCGGGCAGAGCGGCCATTACCATCCAAAAAGGGGTGCACCCATGTGACACGGTGGTGCAAGCAGGCGACCAGAATAAGTCGTCGATCCCAAGAATGGCTTTGGTCATAGACCTCGTCCATGCGCTTCATAAAACGGGGTAAAGATGTGGCGACCGGAGGAATGTGTCGGCCAACCTGCACCGTCTCCTCTCGAAGTTTGCCAGGAATAATGACTCGGCCATCTTCGGTAAGCCGGTCCTCCTGAGGCAGTTGCGAGTACAACTTCTCATGAGCGATCAGCAGAAACTCCGAGTTCATCGGAGACACTCCTTGATCAAGCAACTCCTCCAGATCTTTTTCCGCCTGGATATGCGCCAACGCGACGCGCTGTAGTCGAGCAACGTCTGGCTTATCTGAAAACTGCTTGTGTAAAGCATCCTCAATATGGATCGGATGAGTACTTTGTCCCTCAATCCGGTTCGAGTAGTACGAGTTCATGGATCGTACAAGCTCACGAATACTTTCACGCGCGCGCGGGTGAGCCACACCCGCCAAACGGCTTGCATCACGAGCAATATCGGCCGCTTTCTCGATCAAAGCCTGAGGTAAGCTCGCCGGAACAAGAGGGTCGAACTGATGAGGAGAATCATACATTTTTTGCCTACTTAAATTTCGATTGCGATCACATCTAAATATATTGATATTAATAGATTTTATATGAATTTTACATTAGTTAATATAAGTATATTTGACGACTTTTTTTCCGTTCTTTATACCGGCCAGATTTACGGCTGTACATCAATATCAACATAGCAATAGCGCAGCATATGGAAACGCCAATAGAAAGCGGACAGTTGTCAGGTTTTGGCATAGACGACAACAACCGGAACCTTAAAGCGGCCAATAAAATAAAGCCTTAGCTAGCACCACGATCAACAATACGTGAGCAAGAACACTAAGGTGAATAATCCGTGAGCGCCGCGCCGTCATGGTCTTGCGCCGGCTCATCACCATGACGGACAGGAAGTGTCCAAATACACTTAACGCCAAGGCGATTTTCAAGCCCAAAATCCAGGCACGGGCCCCACCCACCTCAAACAGGGCCCGATGCTGCCAGGCCAGACTCAAACCCGCACCGTAAAGCAATAACAAGACCCAAGGCATGATACGGCGCGCCCGTCGCCCCAAGGCATGCTCGAACTCCCGCATCGATGGCCGGGAGACATGGCGCGCCAGAGGCGACAACATCAGCACCTCGAAAAACACCGTGCCGATGAAAAAAATCGCAGCCAAAAGATGGATCAACAGCAGGAGAAAGTAGCTCATGAACAGTGCTCAGAAAAGCAGACAATTCATCAACGGTACACCAGGTCTCGCGCCCACAAACTGACTTCTGGCACATAGCTGATCAGCATCAAGCAGACCAAAATAGCCGCCACGAAGGGCAGCAGGGGGCGCACCAGTTTTTCCAAGGAAATTCCGGCCACTGAGCAGGCGGCAAACAAGTTCACGCCAAAGGGGGGCGTTATCATTCCCAATGCCAAATTGACCACCATGATGATGCCAAAATGCGCCGGATCAATGCCAAACTGCACGGCCACCGGCAACAAGAGAGGGGCCAGAACCACGATTGAGGCCGAGGTCTCGACAAACATGCCCACCACGAACAAGGCGGCATTTATCCCCATCAAAAACAGCACAGGGCTGCTAAACAACTCCCCCAACCATGTGCCCAAGGCGGCTGGAATGCCGGTGCGATTGAGCAAGAAACCAAATACACCGGCATTGGCAATGATGAACATAATGACCGCCGTGGATACCACGGAACGATGCAGCACCTTGGACAAATCGCTCCACTTCACGCTGCGATAGATCACCATGCTCACGATCAAGGCATAAACGACCGACACGGCCGAGGCCTCGGTCGGCGTGAAAATACCCCCATAGATCCCACCAAGAATGATCACCGGCATCAACAAGGCCAGCCACGCCTGACGAAAGGCCGTCCAGACGCCCAAACGACCCACACCATCTTGCAGGCCCAGTCCATGACGGCGCGCATACAGCCACACGTAAAGCATCAAGGCACCACCGATCAACAAGCCTGGACCAATCCCCGCGACAAACAGCTCGCCCACCGAAGTATCCGTTGAGACGGCAAACAGAATCATGGGAATGGAAGGGGGAATAATCACCCCCAGCTCCGCAGCAGATGCCTGCAAGGACGCCGCAAACGGCGCCGGATAGCCGTGCCGGACCATAGCAGGAATCAAAATCGCCCCCACCGCAAAGGTGGTTGCCACACTGGAGCCGGCCACAGCGGCAAAAATCATGCAGGTCAGCACACAACTGCAGGCCAAGCCACCTTGCACACCACCGACCAGGCTTTTGGCAAACTCGACCATACGGCTGGACATGCCGCTCGATTCCATCAAATTGCCCGCCAGGATGAAGAAAGGCACCGCCACCAGGGGATACTTGTCCAGGGCCGCATACAACTGCTGGGCGATCACCAGAAACGTCATGCGCCCCTCCCACGCCACCCCCGCCATATTGGCCAGCCCCACGGCAATGGCCACGGGCACCGTCAATACAAAAAACAGCAGCATGGACACAAGCATGATCTGGGGCACGATACGGTCTCCGGTCTAAACAGATGCCTGCCTGGCATCCAACGTTCGGTGGTGCTTTAAAGACAAGGGGTCAAAGCTGCGTGTGATCCACCACAGCAGGTGCCGGTCTTTCAAGCCAACGGGCCAGCAGGCCCAAAATGGCCAGCACGGCCCCAATCGGGATCGCGATATACACCCAGGAAATGGACCACTCCAGACTGGGCATGGTCTGGAACCGCACCCGCCAGGTCATTTGAATGCCGACCCAGGTCAGCAGGCCGAAAAAAGCCAGGCAAGTAAACAGCACGGCCACATCCAGCCGATGCTGAGTTCGCTTCCCGACCCAGAGCCGCAGCACATCCACGCTCAGCATGGCGCCTTGACGCAAGGCCAGACACAGCCCCAGCATGACCGTCCAGATCAGGGCGGCACGCGACCAGGCTTCGCTCCAGTCGGCGGGCGACTGGAGCACGAAACGGGCAATCACTTGATAGAACGCAGCCGCCACTGCCGAGAGCAGCAGCAACTGCGTCACCCAGGACACCAGACGGAACAGGCCCTTATCCAGAACGGACAGCAGCACTTTCATGATGAGCGCCGTTTACTGAGCCTGACGAATGGCCTCGACCAGTTCCTGGCCGAACTGTTTGTAGTATTGGGGGTAGACCGGCTCGACCGCTTTGGCAAACGCCGCGTGGTCAACGGTATTGACCTGCATGCCTTCAGCCTTGACGGCATCCACGCCGGTTTTCTCGATGTCGTCCACGTAATCACGCATGGCCTGGGCGGCTGTCACACCGGCATCCTTCATCAACTGCTTGTCCTGGTCGGACAGGCCGTCATACACCGCCGGGGACATCAGCACCAGGGCCGGGCCGTACACGTGAGCAGTCAGCGACAGATACTTTTGCAACTGCGGCAGCTTGGCCGACACAATCACGGACAAGGGGTTTTCCTGGCCGTCGATGGTGCCTTGTTGCAGGGCAGTCGCCACTTCGGGCCAGGCCATGGGCGTGGCCAGAATGCCAATCTCGCGGAAAGCGGCAATGTGAATAGGGTTTTCTGTCGTGCGTATCTTCAAACCCTTGGCATCGGCCGGGGTCGTCACAGGACGCACATTATTGGTCAGGTGACGGAAGCCTTGCTCACCCCAGGCCAAGGCCACAATCCCGCGTTTGGGAAATTCAGCCAGCATGTCCTGACCGATCTTGCCATCGAGCACATGGCGGGCATGTTGCAGATCGCGAAACAGGAAAGGAATATCGAATACGCCGGTCTTGGGCACAAAGTTCAAGGTTGCGCCGGTCGAGACAATGGCCAGATCAATTGTGCCCAGTTGCAGGCCTTCAATGACTTCGCGTTCGCCGCCCAGGGCGCTGTTGGGAAAGGCCTCGATGGTGTAATTGCCATCCTTTTCCAGCGCACTGGCAAAGGCTTTGGCGCCCGCACCGTAGTGGGAACTGGTGGACAAAGCGTAGGCCAACTTCAAGGAAGTCTGAGCCGTAGCCGCCCCCGCCGCCAGGCCCAAGCCCAGCATCAAACCTGCGGCCAAAAGACGGTTCTTCATGTGTCGGTACATCATGCATGCCCCTCCTGTCTGAATGGATCAGTGTATTTAATGCGTAGTGTCCGGGCTGGGACATAGGGGTTTTTACGCCTGTGCCCCCCGCCAGACACCTTATTCTTCTACATACCAGTTATCTTCGGACAACATGACCTGTTGGTGGCCATAGCCCGCTGGCATCATGGGGAAACAGTTTTCCAGCGCCAGCACTTCCACGTTCAGGAAGAAGGGGCCGTCATGAGACAGACAGCGCTCCAGCGCGGCATCCAACTGATCGGGATGCTCCACGCGCTCGGCTTCCCAACCAAAAGCGCGTGACAACGCGACAAAATCCGGCATGGCTTCGTTATAGCTGTGGCTGTAACGGCCATCATGGATCAGCTCTTGCCACTGGCGCACCATGCCCATGTGGCGGTTATTGCACAAAATCACCTTGATCGGCGTGCGATGCTGCACGGCGCTGGCCAGTTCCTGAATATTCATCAGCACCGACGCGTCACCACTGACACACACCACCAGCTTGTCGGGATGTGCAATCTGCGCGCCAAACGCGGCGGGCACGCCATACCCCATGGTGCCCGCACCACCGGAGGTCAGCCAACGGCGGGGGCGATCAAACTTGATGTATTGTGCCGCCCACATCTGATGCTGGCCCACATCGGTAGACACGATGGCATCGCGGCCTTCCAAATGCGCGTCCAACCGTTGCAGCAAATGCTGCGGCAAGATCGCATCGCTGCGCGGGGTGACGTTCAAGCACTCTTGCGCACGCCACACGCCAATACGCTGCCACCAGTCGTTCAAGCGGCCTTCGGGCAATTCGTGATGCGACAGCTCTTTGCGCAAGGCGCGTAGCAGGGGATAACAATCGCCCACCAAGGCCACATCGGCACGCACGACCTTGTCGATGGAACCGGGGTCGATATCAATATGAATCTTGCTGGCATGGGGGCAGAAGTCGGACAGGCGGCCGGTAATGCGATCATCGAAACGCGCACCCACACAGATGATCAGATCGGCATGGTGCATGGCCAGATTCGCTTCCAAGGTGCCGTGCATGCCCAGCATGCCGACAAACTGTTCGTCACGCGCAGGATAAGCCCCCAACCCCATCAAGGTCAGCGTGCAAGGTGCGCCAGTTTCCTGAACCAGGCTGGTGAAGGCATGGCTGGCATCGGCCCCGGAGTTGATCAAGCCACCACCGCCGTAAAATACGGGGCGACGAGCGTGGGCGATCATGGCAGCCGCGCGTTTGATCGCCGCTTCCTGAGCAGGGGCCGGAGCGGCAGGCGCCAACAGGCTGTCGGCCTCTTCCTGAACGGGTGATTCGCTGCTGGCAGCCGGCAGGGTGGCGATCTGAATATCTTTGGGAAAGTCCAGCAACACCGGGCCGGGGCGACCCTGGGTACACAGGCGCAAGGCTTTGGCTGTCAAGGAAGCCACATCTTCAATCCGACGCACCTGGGCATTCCACTTGGTCACAGGGCGGGAAATGCCAATGGCATCGCACTCCTGGAACGCAGCAGTCCCAATTGCGGTGGTCGCTACTTGACCACTAATGCACAGGACAGGAATAGAATCACACAAGGCATCGAGCAAACCGGAGGTGGTATTGGCCATACCGGGCCCCGATGTCACCAGCACCACGCCAGGTTTACCGGTGCTACGGGCGTAGCCTTCGGCCGCGTGTACGGCAGCTTGCTCGTGACGGACCAGAATATGACGAATTCGCGGTTGAGCATGAAGCGCATCATAGAGCGGTAACACCGCTCCGCCAGGATAACCAAAAATGGTATCCACACCCTGAGCGATCAAGGTTTCGAGCAAGATTTGCGCGCCGTTATGGGCGGTCGTTTCAAGTGACATGGTTGCGTAGCCCTGCATGTTTTGTAAGATAGAGATCGCCGTCCAGTTTATCCCCTTTTACAGGCTGATTCCCCATGGTCACTCAACGCCAACCCTGGCATGTCGTCAAACCGTCCAAACTGCATGGCAATGGCGTTTTTGCGCTGCGCGATATTCCTGCCGGAACGCGCATTCTGCAATACGCGGGCAAGCGGCTGACACCCGAACAGGCCGATGCCCTGTTCCCGGTCAATCCCGACGAGCCCTTTCACACTTTTTTCTTTGCATTGAGCAACGGCAAAATTGTGGACGGTGGCCAAAGGGGCAACGACTCGCGCTGGATCAACCACTCTTGCGCACCCAACTGTGAAGGTCACGAGAACGCAGACGGCTCACGCGTGTTCATTGTGGCCATGCGCGATATCCCTGCCGGGCAAGAGCTTCTGTATGACTACTCGCTGGTCATCGACGATGAAATTACCGAAGAGCTCAAGCAGAACTATCGCTGTCTGTGTGGCGCGGCCCAATGCCGTGGCACCATGATTGCCCTGCAATCGGATCGCTCCCAGGCTGTGGCAGACGAGCTGCGTGACGTGGCCGCCGAGTTGGATGCAGAAATGGAGCAAGCCCGCAAAGCCCCTGTCTCGGTCAAGCAAAAAACGGCTGATCTACAAGCCGCCGCCACTAAACAGGGAGTGGAAAAGGACGAGCCCGATCAGGATAAAGACGACGACACGGACGACGATACAGAGTCTTCAGGGCACAAAGATAAAAAAGACAAAAAGAGCAAAAAGAAGAAGAAAGACAAAGCCAAACACAAGAATAAAAATAAAGACAAAAAATCGTCCAAAAAGGACAAAGAAGGCAAAAAGGAAAAAAAGGACCGTAAAAAAGAGTAAGCTGTCCCCCAGCTTGCATTAGCCCAGGCTGCCTCACCGGCAGCCTGCACCCTTGCTAATCGCCCCGCACAGCAGGCCCGGCCACACCCCTGCCGGGCTCTCTCAGAGCGCCACACACAGGCCCATCTGTCGTGCCGGGCCAGGTTTTACACCTCCTCAGCTAGGCGAAGCACCAACCCCGTACCGCGTGTGCCCTCGCCCTCGATTCCTATCGTCTCCCCTCAGGGCCAGCAATGGCCCGTCAGTGCTCGTGCACCGGGGGAAATTACTCACTGCCAGCCCCGTCTTTGACCGCTAGCATGTAGCTTTATTGCCCAATCCGACCGATCTCATGGATTCAAGTTCTACAGATACACCTGATCATCACACCGCCCCGCCCGCCGAATCCGGACTGCGTATTCCTTTGCAAATAGAGGACTGGGCATCGGTCCTGATCATGGCGGCCTTGGCCTTAATTACGTTCGCCAACGTGTTTGTCCGCTATCTGACCAATAGCTCCTTTGCCTGGACCGAGGAAATTTCCATCTTCTTGCTGGTGGTCCTGACCATGAATGCAGGTGCCAGTGCCTGTGTGCGCCACCTGCATATTCGCATTGAAGTCTTTGCCGATGCAGGTACACAGCATCGGCAACGTCGCCTGGCCTTGTTGAGCATTGGCATGAGCCTGTTGTTCTTTATTGGCATGGCCATTCTGTCGGGCCGCATGGCCTTAGATGAATTCCAGTGGGGCGATACCTCTCCCTCCATTGGCGTGCCCACCTGGTGGTACAGCATGTGGCTGCCCATCCTGTCCACAACCCTGAGTCTGCGTTTACTGGGCATGTGGGTCCGTCGTTGGCAGGCCAAACCATGATTGCAAGCTTGCTGTTCATCATCTTTATCGGTTTGATGCTGGTGGGCGTACCCGTTGGCGTATCGCTAGGCATAGGCGGTACGTTTGCCATCCTGATGTCGAACCTGGACACGCACTGGTTTGGCCTGATGGCGGTACCGCAAAGTTTTTACGCCGGCCTGGCCAAATACCCCTTGCTGGCCATCCCCATGTTTGTGCTGGTGGGCTCCATTTTTGACCGCTCAGGCGTTGCCAGCCGTCTGGTGAACTTTGCCGTGGCGCTGGTTGGCCGTGGTCCCGGCATGCTGCCCGTCGTCGCCATTGGGGTGGCCATGTTCCTGGGCGGTATTTCCGGTTCCGGCCCCGCCTGCGCCGCCGCCGTAGGTGCAGTCATGATCGGCGCGATGAAACGCGCGGGCTATCCAGGCCCCTTTGCCGCCAGTATTGTGGGCGCGGGTGCTGCCACTGACATTCTGATTCCACCGTCTATTGCGTTCATTATCTACTCGGTGCTGGTGCCGGAAGCCTCGGTACCGGCCCTGTTTGCTGCCGGTATGTTTCCAGGCATGCTGGCAGGGATAGGCCTGATCATTCCAGCCATCTGGCTGTCGCGTCGTCACAAGCTGGGATTGGCCGAAGCCGAACTGCCGCGCCCGCCATTCTGGCGTAGTTTGCGAGAAGCCGCCTGGGGCCTGATTGCCCCGGTCATTATTCTGGGCGGTATGCGCCTGGGTCTGTTCACCCCCACTGAAGCGGCTGTGGTGGCCGTGTTCTACGGCTTGTTTGTGGGTATGGTCATCCATCGCACCATCCAGTTCCGCGATCTGTTTTTGATCCTGCGAGAAGCCGCCGAACTATCAGCCGTCATCATGATGGTCGTGGCATTGGCCGGTATTTTTGCCTGGGCCTTATCCACCCTGAGCATTATTGACCCCGTCACCAATGCCATCATCCATTCCGGTCTGGGCGAGTACGGCATTCTGGCATTGATGATTGTCATGCTGATTGTGCTGGGCATGTTCCTGGATGGCATTTCGATCTTCCTGATCTTTGTGCCGCTGTTCATGCCGATTGCCTACAACTTTGGCTGGCACCCCGTCTGGTTTGGGGTTCTGCTGACGTTGAATGTCGCCCTGGGCCAATTCACCCCACCCGTCGCCGTGAACCTGATGGTGGCCTGCCGTATCGCAGGCGTACCCATGGAAAGCACCCTGCGCTGGGTAGGCTGGTTGCTGCTGGGTATGGGCACCACCATGATGCTAGTGATCATAGAGCCCGAAATCGCCCTGTGGCTGCCACGCTACCTGGGTTTTAACTAAAACCACAAGACTGCAACACAACTCATAGAAAGGGAGACCTGACCCATGAAATTCCGTCACATTCTGGCCGCTCTGGCATGTACAGCCGCCACCCTGGCCGTGGTTCCGGCAGCGCAAGCCGCCTACAAATCCGAATACAAGCTGTCCATCGTGGTGGGCACCTCCTTCCCTTGGGGCCAAGGTGCGGTGATCTGGTCCGACCTGGTGCGCGAACGCACCGATGGCCGCATCAATATCAAAATCTACCCGGGTACCTCGCTGGTGCAAGGCGACCAGACACGCGAGTTCACCGCCATTCGCCAAGGCATCATTGATATGGCCGTGGGTTCCACCATCAACTGGTCCCCCCAGATCAAACAACTGAACCTGTTCTCCCTGCCATTCCTTCAGCCCGATGCCAAAGCCACCGACGCCTTGATCCACGGCGAAGTGGGCAAGGATCTGTTTGGCTACATCGAGAAAGCCGGTGTGGTGCCTCTGGCCTGGGGTGAAAACGGTTTCCGTCAGCTCAGCAACTCCAAACACGAAGTGACCAAGCCTGAGGATATGAAGGGTTTGAAACTACGTGTGGTGGGTTCGCCCTTGTACATGGACACCTTCAGTGCCCTGGGCGCCAATCCCACACAAATGAGCTGGGCTGACGCACAGCCAGCACTGGCCAATAAGGCCGTGGACGGCCAGGAAAACCCCCTGTCCATCTACGCCGGTGCCAAGCTGTACGACGTGCAGCAGCAATACCTGACTCTGTGGAACTACGTGTCGGATCCACTGGTGTTTGTGGTGAACCGCGATGTGTGGAAATCCTGGAGTGAGGAAGACCAGAAGATCGTGCGTGAAGCCGCTATGGAAGCTGGCAAACGTGAGATCGTCATTGCGCGCACCGGCATCACGGCTGAAGATCCGTCCCTGCTCAAAGAGATCGAAAGCCACGGTGTGAAAATCACCACCCTGACTCCTGAGCAGCATGCCGCCTTTGCCAAGGCAACCGAAGGTGTGGTCGAAAAATGGACCAAAACCATTGGTGAAGATCTGGTAAAGAAAGCGCGTGACGCCATTGCTGCCAGCCGCTAAATAACTGGGTTGGCAATACTAAAAGCCGGGCCTATTTCAGGCCCGGCTTTTTTTGTTCGACCAACGCGCTTAAGCAAAAAATTTCTAGCTTGCCGCCCGCAATACAAACCAGTAGACCGTTCGCCACTTGCCAGCATGACCCGTTGGCAAGCTGCTCAAGATGGTTTAGCGGCACTGCAAGTTTGCAACACGTCCAGGCTGGCAAACACTGACAGGCACTGCGATAGCTTATTGAAACGCCGTTTCCAGAAAGCTGCGCAACTTGCGTGAATGCAGCCTTTCCTTGGGCATCTCGCGCAGCAATTCCAGCGCCCGAATGCCGATGTGCAAATGCTGGCCAACCTGACGCGCATAGAACTCACTGGCCATACCCGGCAGTTTCAGCTCGCCATGCAAGGGCTTGTCCGACACGCACAGCAAGGTTCCATACGGTACGCGAAAGCGAAAGCCATTGGCGGCAATCGTGGCGGACTCCATATCCAGTGCAATCGCCCGCGACTGCGACAAACGTCGCACCGGCTCGTGGTGGTCACGCAATTCCCAATTACGGTTATCAATGGACGCCACCGTGCCCGTGCGCATGATGCGTTTCAGCTCCCAACCCGATAGCCCGGCCACCTCGGCCACGGCTTGCTCCAGAGCGACCTGGATTTCAGCCAGGGGAGGGATAGGCACCCAGGTGGGTAAATCTTCGTCCAACACGTGATCCTGACGCACATAGCCATGTGCCAGCACGTAATCACCCAAACGCTGGGTAGTACGCAACCCCGCGCAGTGGCCCAGCATCAGCCAGGCGGCAGGGCGCAAGACGGCAACGTGGTCCGTAATGGTCTTGGCATTGGACGGCCCCACACCGATATTGATCAGCGTGATGCCAGAGTGATCAGCCCGGCGCAAATGGTAAGAGGGCATCTGCGGCGCACGGGCCAGGGGCGAACCTGTTGTTGAAGCATTCGCGCCCGCCGGGGTGATGATATTGCCGGGTTCCACCAGATCGATATACCCCTGCTCGTCGGCCTGCAGCACTTCACGCGCCCACTGGCAGAACTCGTCCACATAGAACTGGTAGTTGGTAAACAGTACAAAGTTCTGGAAGTACTCGGGCCGGGTGGCGCTGTAGTGCTGCAAACGATGCAAGGAGTAGTCGATACGCGGCGCGGTAAACGGGGCCAACGGCAAAGGTTCGTTATGCACACGCTCCCACGTGCCGTTGACAATGGCATCGTCCATATACGCCAGATCGGGCACGTCGAAGTGGTCACGCAAGGTGTCACCGGGGGACTCGGGCACAGTCGTCACGGTAGTTTGCACGCCATTGTTCAGGGCGAAATGCAATGGAATAGGCACGGATGACTCGCCCACTTCTACCTGCACACCATGATTGCGCAGCAGCAACTCCAACTGCTCCAGCAAGTAATCGTGATACAGGCCAGGGGCGGTAATGGTGGTCATGTACACACCAGGTTCAACCACGTGCCCGTAAGACAGACGGCTATCCACTTCCTGATAGGTATCGACGCGCAAGCGCACCGCAGGGTAGCAGGCTCTGAACCGCTGCCCGCGTGGAAAGCCACTTTCCAGGCACTGGGCAAAAGAATCACGCAAAAAAGCGGTATTGCGATCGTAGATATGGCGCAACTGCTCCAAAGCCTGGCCGGCGTCCTGATAAGCCTTGAACGGAATCAACTCAGGCGTGGACGTGATACGAGAAAAACCGCTGGGATCAGACATAACAAGTATTCCAAGGGGAAACAAAGACAAGCAGATCTGCAAGCATCATAAGCTGTTTATTGTCTGGCCTCCTACACGGCTCTATGACAAATTCAACTGCCTGATCCGCACGCTTATGTGCCAGCCAAACAAACATGCCTGGCCGTCTGCCGCTTTCGCAGACCACCACCACCCGAGGCAGAAGCCCGGCTATCGTTTTCGCCTACACCTACAGCCATCCCCCATCTACCTTTGAAATGGCTCGGTCAGCCCCCAGCGTCTTGCCGTATCCGCGCAGGATGGCCAAGGCAGCACCCAACCCAAAGCAAATGTCGTCACTGGTTTTTGACTGAATCACAAGCCCTCCTGTCCACACAATGGACGCGACTCTCTGTGGTTTTCAGACGGAATTCACTCACGGTCCCTATTTGGATCAGCGCCTTTGCCCCGGTTTTGGGCACATTTCACTTTTCACCGATTCGGCCAAGGACACCCTGACGTACGCCTGCCCCCTAGAACCCGCTTTGATGTCAAAGGCCCTATACAAGCGGCTTGGCAGGCATTTCAAGTATTTCAAGCAGTACTCGATGTGGCAGCTTATGATGACAAGGGAAAGTCAGCTACGTCTTCTACCTCATATATAAGACTTGCCCAAAACCAGTAAATACATTAAGTATGTAGTCTTAATACTTTTAGTATTAAATCCAGCTTGCGTCAGTCCTTCATAATTTAAGTTATCCAACCTGGCAGTGTGCTCGGCATGCGTGTGAGACATAGCTCGTCATCGCGCAAATTAGCTTGTATTTAGGCTAATTTACAATGGGTTAGCGTATTTTAATGATTTTCGCTTCAAGCAATCTGCTCGCCCTCTGATGTCATTTGTGTCCTGGCGCCGCGTGGGTCTATCCACCCGCGATTTCAGCAAGTTCTGAATGCGCTCTTGACCAGGTAATCGCAGTTAGCAAGGCCGTTTGGCCTGCCGCTGTACCGAATCACTTTTAACTATCAGCAAGGGTACACATGACCACTCGAATCTCCTGCCAGCGATTGCAAGTCGCCGAGGTGCTTCATCAGTTCATCGAACAAGAAGCCCTGCCCGGCACAGGTATCTCCTCCGAAGCCTTCTGGACTGGTTTCGATAAGCTGGTCCATGATCTGGCACCTAAAAACCGCGCCTTGCTGGCCGAACGCGACCGCTTGCAAGTCGAACTGGACAAGTGGCACACGGCCAATCCAGGCCCCATCACCGATATGCCTGCCTACAAGAGCTTCCTGAGCTCCATCGGCTATCTGAAAGAGGCGCCTGCCAACGTCAAGGTCAACACCACCAACGTCGACACTGAAATCACCGAACAAGGTGGTCCTCAACTGGTTGTGCCCATCATGAACGCACGTTACGCGCTGAACGCCGTAAACGCACGTTGGGGCAGCCTGTACGACGCTCTGTACGGCACCAACGCCATCCCTGACACCGACGGTGCCCAGCGTGGCGGTGGCTACAACGCCGTGCGCGGTGCCAAGGTTATCGCCTTTGGCCGCCAGTTCCTGAACGACACTATTCCTCTGGCTCAAGGCAGCCACGACCAGGCTACCTCCTACACCATCGCTGACGGCGCTGTGCGCGTCACCCTGGAAAACGGCGGCACCACCGGCCTGAAAGATACATCGACCCTGCTGGGTTACCGTGGTCAGCCCGATGCGCCTGAGGCCATCGTGTTCCTGCACAACGGCCTGCACTTTGAACTGCAGATCGACCCCAACAGCGCCATCGGCAAGACCGACCCGGCTGGCGTGAAAGACATCGTTCTGGAAGCCGCGCTGACCACCATCATGGACTGCGAAGACTCCGTGGCTGCCGTGGACGCCGACGACAAGGTTCTGGCCTACCGCAACTGGCTGGGTCTGGTGACCGGCTCGCTGACCGAAGAAATCAAGAAAGACGGCAAGGTTTTCACCCGCCGCCTGGCTGACGATCGCCAGTACACCGACCTGAAGGGCGCTACCCAGACTCTGGCTGGCCGCTCGCTGATGTTCGTGCGTAACGTCGGTCACCTGATGAGCAACCCCGCCATCATTGACGGCGAAGGTCGCGAGATCCCTGAAGGCATTCTGGACGCCGTGATCACCACCCTGATCGGCATGCGTGATCTGCAACTGAAGAAAAACTCGCGCAGCGGCTCGCTGTACATCGTCAAACCCAAAATGCACGGCCCTGACGAAGTGGCCTTTGCCAGCGAAATTTTTGACCGCGTCGAAAGCCTGCTGGGTCTGGCTCCCAACACCGTCAAACTGGGCATCATGGACGAAGAGCGCCGCACCAGCGTGAACCTGAAGGCCGCCATTGCCCAGGCCACCGAGCGCGTGGTGTTCATCAACACAGGCTTTCTGGACCGCACTGGCGACGAAATCCACACGTGCATGCAAGCGGGCGCCGTGGTGCGCAAGGCCGACATGAAACAAGCCGAATGGCAGCCTGCCTATGAACGCAACAACGTTCAGATCGGCCTGCAATGCGGTCTGCGCGGTCGCGCCCAGATCGGTAAAGGCATGTGGGCCATGCCTGACCTGATGGCAGAAATGCTGGAGCAAAAAATTGGCCACGTGAAAGCGGGTGGCAACACCGCCTGGGTGCCATCGCCTACTGCTGCCACGCTACACGCCTTGCACTACCACCAAGTCAACGTGGTCGACGTCCAGAAAGGTCTGGAAGGCGACACCAACGACTACCTGGACAGCATCCTGACCATTCCTGTAGCCACGGACACCAACTGGTCCGCCAAGGAAATCCAGGAAGAGCTGGACAACAACGCTCAAGGCATTCTGGGTTACGTCGTGCGCTGGATTGACCAGGGCGTGGGTTGCTCCAAAGTGCCTGACATCCACAACGTCGGCCTGATGGAAGACCGCGCTACCCTGCGTATCTCCAGCCAGCACATCGCCAACTGGCTGCTGCACGGCATCGTCACCCACGAACAAGTGGTTGAAACCCTACAGCGCATGGCGGCTGTGGTGGACCAGCAAAACGCGGGCGACCCCGCCTACCAGAACATGGCCGGCAACTTTGAAGGCTCCTTTGCCTTCCGCGCCGCTCAGGATCTGGTTCTGAAGGGTCTGGAACAGCCTAACGGCTACACCGAGCCTTTGCTGCACCAATGGCGTCTGGCTTTCAAAGCCGCTCAAGCCTAAAGCACACGATGTCGCCCGGAGCCTGACTCCGGGTGGCGGGTGCCCCCCAATCCCCATCCTGCTGATGCAGGATGGGGATTTTTTCGTTTAAGGGTATGCCTTTGCTGAGCTTTCCTGTTTGATCGCGACTTGCCCCTCCCCAAAACACCCAAACACGCTGTCGAACCACAACACCTGCAACCGTTGTCAAACCCACGGCCTAAAAGCACCCCGGTAGTCCCTGTCAGTCCCTTCTCGTTATAAACTTGAGCTCATAACGAATTTGACCGACAGGAAACCCCATGAAATCTTTGCTGTTCTCCGCCGCTTGCCTGCTGGCGATCTCCACCACGGCCCACGCTTCCGACCTGCTGATTGCCTCCGGCGCGGGCTACCGCAAACCCGTCACCGAATTGATGGAAGCCTTCAATAAAGAAACCGGCCTGACGGTAGAGAGCAGCTTTGGCAATATGCAGCAGGTCCGCGCCCAGAGCGAGCAAAACCCGGACATTGCCGCCATCATTGGCGACCGCTTTTTTCTGGAACCCATGGGCATTGCCCAGCAGTTCGTAAACATCAGTCAGGGTGCCCTGATGCTGGCCGTGCCCAAGGGCAAGACCATTGATTCCATCCAGGATCTGCAGCAGCCCAGCTACGCCCGCATCGCGATTGGCGATGCCAAGAAAACGGTTTACGGCCGTGCCGCCACCACCTGCATGGAACGCGAAAAAATCCAGGCCGATGGTCGCACCCTTGAAGTGGCCATGCTCCCGCAAGTATCGACTTACTTGCTGAACGGCGAAGTGGATGCCGGTTTCATCAACCGCAGCGAAGCGCTGGCCCACAAGGACAAACTAGGCACCATCCTGCCCATGCCCGCCCACTGCCACGATCCGATTGATCTGAGTCTGGCCGTGCTCAAGAACCGCCCTGACAGTCCCACGCTGCAATCCTGGACCCAGTTTCTGGGCTCGGACAAAGCCAAGTCCATTCTTGAGCGCCACGGCCTGTGATGTCTGCCTGGATGAGCTGCTCCAGCAGCTCGCTGGGCTTGAGTGTCTATGTGCTGGCCGCCACCCTGGTGGCCCAATTGGTTCTGGGGGTGGCACTGGCCTGGGTACTGGCCAGAAAACGCTTTCCGGGCCACGGATTACTCGATTCGCTGGTGAGCCTGCCGCTGGTTTTTCCACCGATTGTCATCGGTTATTTGCTGCTGCTTGCCTTGGGCAGACAGGGCTGGCTGGCCAGTGCCACCGGCTGGTCACCCAATATTGTTTTTCAGCCTGCGGCCTTGTTGATTGCCGCATTTATCGCTGGGCTGCCTTTAATGGTCAAACCCGTGCAAAACAGCATGAACAGCCTGTCGCCACGGCTGCGTGAAGCCGCAGCCACGCTGGGCCACGGCACCTGGTCCTATCTCTTCCGGGTGGAATTGCCCTTGCTGCGGCCCGCCTTGGCCACGGGCCTGATTCTGTCGGGCGGCAGGGCGCTGGGCGAAGTCGGGATCTCGCTGATGTTGGGTGGCAATATCGCGGGCCGTACCGAAACCCTGTCTTTATCTATCTACAACGCCGTCCTGGATGGCGACACAGACTGCGCCAATGCACTGTCCTGGATGCTGGGGCTGACGGCATTAGCCTGTTTTTGGGCGCTACGGCGCTACGGGAATCAAAAATGACGGTTTTTTTTGAACAAAGCCAAATCGACCAATGGATTGGCGAAGATGCGTCCTACCTGGACCTGACCAGCCATATGCTGGGCCTGCACAAGCAGAACACCACACTGCGTTACGTCGTGCGTGACCCTATCCGCGTAGCAGGCACTGAAGAAGTGGCCGAGATTGTGCGCTCTTGCGGCGGCCAGACCCAGCACTACACCCCCAGCGGCGTGGCGGCTGTGCCCGGTCAGACCATCTTGCTGGCCCAAGGCCCCGCCCAAGCCTTGCTGCGCGCCTGGAAAGTCGGCCAGAACCTGCTGGAGTTTGCCTGCGGCATCGCCACCCTGACACATCAAGTGGTGCAAGCCGTGCAAACGGTGGATGCCTCGGTAGCGGTGCTGACCACCCGCAAACATGCGCCTGGTGTACGCAAGCTGGCCTTGAAAGCCACACTATCGGGCGGTGCCATGCCGCATCGGCTGGGCCTGGGTGAAACCATTTTGATCTTCCCGCAGCACCGCGCCCTGATGGGCGGTTGGGAAGAGGTAGGCCGTGCAATTGCCCGCCACAAATACGCCTTATGCGAGAAAAAAATCGTAATTGAAGCAGCCGATCTGGACGAAGCCTATCGCGCGGCCCAGGCTGGCGCGGACGTGGTGCAGTTCGATAAAGTCCCGCCTGAAATTCTGACGCAAATCGTGCCTGCGCTGCGCAAAGCGCATCCCAACGTCACCATTCTGGCGGCGGGCGGGATTCATGCAGGCAATGCCGCCTCCTATGCCACAACGGGCGTGAATGCCTTGGTGACCAGCAGCCTGCACTACGCAAAACCGGCGGATATTGGGGTGAAAGTCAGCCTGACAGAGCCTGCAGAATCAAACGAGCCACTTGCAGCTAACAAGATGGAGGAGCTGGAATAAGAACGCCAGCAGCCCGCTATTTATCAGCATTGTCCGCTCGGGGGTTAAACGAAAGCCAGGAAGATAAGCTCCAGCATTAGCGCAAGTAATCAAACGACAGATTTACACAGCACCAGCGACAAAATAAACGGGCCGCTGAATCCCACAGAAGAATCCCACAAAAAATTCAGAAACCAGCACGAACCTTACGCCTGGCATCTGTCCCCTGGCTGCTTGTAAAGCATGCAGCTCCGTGAACAAGTTTCCACAAAAAATGTGGACTCAGACCGTCTCCTTAGACCCCAAATGCTGCAACAAACGCTGCATGGGTTTGGAGAGGGCATCCCAATCCTGATAGCACAGGCACAAGGAGCGATTGGCCCAGGCGTCACTCAAAGGCCGCGCTACAAAGCCATAACGGCGCTTGTAGCGGCTGGCCACCCCTTGCGGCACAATCCCCAGGCCCACACCGTGGGCCACCATCTGGCACAGCCCTTCAAAAGTTTTCATGCGGATACGCTGCGCCAAAGCATGGCCCGCAGCGCGAGCATGCTCGTCCAGATGGTCTTGCAAGGCATTACCGGGCATCAGGCCCACGAATGGCTCATGCAGAACCTCCTGCAAGCTCAATTTGCTGAGCGCCGCCAAGGGATGAGCCGCCGCCATTATCAGCACCAAATGATCCTTGGCGACCGGCTCCAGCATCAGTCCCGGTGCCTGCACCGCATCCGACACCACACCGGCCTCGGCCAAGCCCGCAGCAACCGTACGCGCAATATCAGCGCTGGTGCGCTCTTTGAGTTCGATATGCAGGTTAGGCCGCTGCGCCAACCAGGGCGCCAGACGGGGCGGCAGAAAGTCAGTCAAGGCCGCCGTATTCGCGTACAGGTGCAAGGTCCCCCGCACGCCAAGGGCGAAATCCTGCAATTCGCCCTTTAGCAAATCATGCTGACGCAACATCAAACGGGCATGGTGGGCCAGGGCCTCACCCGCTTCGGTAGTGACGACTCCACGCGGCAGACGCTCCAGAAGGGCAACACCCGCGTCGTCCTCGATACGACGCAAACGCTCGCTGGCCGAAGCCAATGCCAGATTCGCGCGTACCGCCCCCTGTGTGATGCTACCTGCCTCCACAATGCTCAAGAACAAGTGAAGATCTGCCAGACCCAGTCGCATGACCACTCCTGAAAACCCTTCGGATAAACCGAAGGATACCGTCTTAAATCCACATTGTGTACGCCTGCCTGCCACGCTTCAATACAGGCATGCATGAATCTCTCACTTTCTTTCTTCTGATCGGCGCCACCTTCCTGGTAGCAGGCATGGTCAAAGGCATTACCGGCATGGGCCTGCCTACGGTCGCCATGAGCTTGCTGGGTCTGGTGATGTCACCCGCCTCGGCCGCCGCCTTGCTGGTGCTGCCTTCTTTCATCACCAATGTCTGGCAATGCCTTGCCGGGCCGTCCATGCTGGCTTTGCTGCGCAGGCTCTGGCCCATGATGCTGACCATTGTGCTGGGCACGCTCTGGGGCTCGTCGTTGCTGGCCAATACCTCACCGCAGCTATCAGGTATGGCCTTGGGTATCGCGCTACTGGTTTATGCAGGCTATGCGCTTATCGCCCCCACCCTGACGGTGTCACCCCGCTTCGAGCCCTGGCTTGCACCCTTGATTGGCCTGGTGACGGGCATCGTGACCGGCATTACCGGCGTTTTTGTGATGCCTGCCGTACCTTATTTACAGGCCCTGAATCTGAACAAGGATGAGCTGGTACAGGCCTTGGGGCTGTCCTTCACCATCTCCACCCTCGCGCTGGCAGGTGGCCTGTTCATGCACGATGTGTTCAAGCCAAATCAGCTGAGCCTGTCCACCGTGGTGATTGTTCCAGCTTTACTGGGCATGTGGCTGGGGCAAAAAGTTCGCGTGCGCATCAGCCCGCGACGCTTCAAGCAATGTCTGTTGCTGTTCCTGGCGGTATTGGGCTTGCAACTGATTATTCGTCCTTTTATTTAAGGTCAGCTCACGACATTGAAGACCTATGGCTCACTTCTTCAAACCTCAACCACAACGCCAAAAACCAGGTAGCTTCTTTTAAGTCTAAATAAAATAACAACCAGCCTATCCTTCTGTAAATAAAGAATATTCTGAAACCCACAAGCCCCGATCAGGGATAGCCCCCATGCCCGCCCAGCCGCGCAACTTTTACACTAGTCGCTGATCACGCGCATCCTTATGCTCTGGAACAAGGGGTTCCCAATGTCGGCAGAAAATGGCTTGGATCTGTCGGTGTTGTACCGTCATCCAATCTTTCATTCACACAGCGCCGAGCTGTCCCATCAGCCACTGAGCCGGGCCATTTCCCGGCATGCTCTGCATTGGGGTCGCGGGCGCATCAACACCAGCCTGTACCGCCGCGATATTGATCAGATCAGCCTGATGCGGCTGGGCTACGGTGCCGAAGTGGAAATCCAGGCCGATGCCTTCGGCGACTTCTGTCTGGTGCAAATGCCCTTGCAAGGCACGGCCGAATTCATCAGTGATGGTCATCACAAATTAACAGCCTATCCCGGCGATATTGCGGTGGTATCCCCCCGCCATCATGTGCGCACCTTATGGCAAGCCGGTTGCGAACAACTAATCGTCAAAATTCCCTACAGCCTGTTTGATGGCGTAGGTCATCAGACGCTGGCGCACGAGGGCATGACTCGGGGCTGTGTCTACAAGTTGGACCCCTGTATGGGCCCGCAATGGGCCAACCTCATCCAGCACCTGCTTCTGCTCCCGGCGCAGCACAGCGACCGTTCAGCCTCCTGGACGCAGCATATTGAAAGCAGCCTGGCTTTATTCCTGCTCAGTCATCCCACCGATAAACAAGCTGTGCAGGCTCTGGTGGATGAGTCCATGGGAGCCGCAGCCCGGGCAGGGCAAATGCGTCTGCTCCAGGCCAAAAACTATGTGCTGGCGCATTTGCACAACAACATCACACTGAATGACCTGGCACAGGCAGCGGGTGTGAGCCCCCGCTTCCTGCATCTGCTGTGCCGCCGTCATCATCAGCAATCCCCCATGAGCTGGGTACGTAATCTACGTCTGGACGCCGCGCATCAAGTGCTGCAAAGCCGACCCCGCCCCAATGTCACCGAGGTGGCACTGGCACATGGCTTTGGACATCTGGGCCGGTTTTCTGCCTACTATCAGCAACGCTTCAAGGAGCTGCCCCATCAAACGGGGCAGACACGGCACACAAGCCTCAAACAGTCTTAGATGAACATGGACTGGTTGATGGGCAGATTGTGCTTCTTACAGTAGCTGGTGTAGTGGTCGATCATCCAGAACACGTCGATGATTTCCAGGATGTTGTCGTTCTCGTCCAGGAACTCGATGGGCGTGCCCAGGTGGAACAGCGTTTCCATGCCTTCATCAGACACCAGCGTGTGCGTGCGGCCAGGGCTTTCGTGGATGTAATGACCAGCGCGAGCCACCCAGTCGTACTCCTCGTAACGCAGGCTGCCGGACAAGATGTAGCCAGTCACCACAGCGCGATGACGGTGACGACCCAGGGAGCCACCCTTGTCGGCACGCATGATGTGTACCGAGGTGTTGTTGCGAATATCAAAGCTCAGGTGACGCAGCCAGATATTGGGGCCGAAAGGAATCCAGGGGGAGGTTTCTTCAGACGTATCGAAGTGACCTTCAACCAGAGCGTATTCGTCGCGGACCTTGTCGATGCGCTTTTCGATCTCGATGTAGGGTGGGGTGCTGTTTTGGGTCATGACTTGTCTCTCTCATAGAAATAAAACCGCTGCGTGTGTGACACAGTCGGATGCCAATCCCCCGGATTGGCTGGTTTTTATTCTATGAATCAATTTGGCACCGAACTATCCAGCTCTGGCACAACACAGGGGCGGATTATCCAGTTTTGGCACTGCTTTTGTCCTTCACTGCCACCCAGCACAAAAAGTGGCGGCTATCCGAGAACCCGTACTCACATTCAACCCTATTGCTGCACATCGGCCCAGCCAGGCAGGAATATCCCTAACAGAGGCTATCCACCCTTTTGGTATACTATCTACAATTATGGCATATACCTCATGTTTCATCGAAACCAACTGAAAACAGCGAGAAAGGGCTCCTAAACATGCGAAACATAATGAAAAAAATAGATTTTCAGGATTTCAGTCTCGCCTATCTCCACCCCCCCACAAACGGCAAAACCCCTATCATTTGTATACATGGCTCATGGGATGATCACCAAAGCTGGAACGGTGTTGCCAACAAGCTCTCTGACCATACACTTCTGCGCTACGATCGGCGCGGCCACAGCCAAAGCTCCGCTCCCAAAGGCCAGGGTCGCCTGAGCGAAGATGTCGCCGATGTCATCGCTCTTTTGGACCATCTGAACCTGCAAACAGCTCATGTCCTCGGACACTCTTATGGAGCGAATGTCTCCATTGTTCTGGCCAGCCGCCACCCGGAGCGGGTCAGTTCGATGATGTTGCTGGAACCCCCGGTTTTCAGCCTTTTACAAGACGAAAACGAGGCCCTCAGACTGGAAGCAAGCGACTTGATGAAACAAGCCGCCATGATGATAGAACAAGGACAGGTCGAAGCAGGTGCAAAACTTTTTATCGAGAAAGTCGCCTTCGGAGACAAGGCCTGGCATGAAGTATTCGACTCGCAGGCCCGCGCCACCATCCTGTCCAATGCACACACGTGGCTCGATCAATTCCGGGACCCGGATCGCTTGGCGGTCAATGTCAGCGCCTTAGCCACGTTTGCCGGCCAGACGACACTATTGACCGGTAGCGCGACCCTACCAACCTACGCAGCGGTCATTCAGAAAATATCGGAACGGGTGCCACGCGCCACGATTCGCACCGTCACAGGGGCAGGCCACGGCATGCATATTTCCCACCCTGAATTAGTGGCTGCCGCTGTAAAAGCCCATTTAGAAACCGTGTAAATACACCTTTTCCCCAGGGAAGGTGACACCCACCATCCCCTGCTCCACGTTATGGCAGGAACACAGCCCCTGTTGTGCAAAGACCAAAAAAATCCGCCCGAAGGCGGATTTCTTTATGGCAGCAACACGACTTAGCCGCGAACCTTGACCAGAATTTCGTCCAGCCAGGCTAGCATCAGGTCGATTTCATCAGCCGTGATGTTCAAGGCTGGCATGAAACGCAGCAGGTTAGGGCGAGGTGAATTCAGCAACATGCCTTCCGGAGCACGGTCGCGGGCCGCAGCCACAATTTCCGGGCCGTCATCCTGATCCAGAATCAGGGCACGCAGCAGGCCTTCACCACGTTCACCATCCATGCCCCACTTGGCGCTGATGGCCAGCAAGCCTTCGGACAGTTGCTTGGCGCGGGCGTTGACCGAATCCAGGAAGCCAGGAGCGGTCAGTTCATCAAACACCGCCACGCCAGCGGCGGTCATCAAGGGATTACCGTTGTAGGTACCGCCCTGATCACCAGGTTGAAAGCAGGAGATTTCCTCGCGTGCGCACAGTGCCGACAAAGGCACGCCACCACCAATACCTTTACCCAAGGTCATGATGTCAGGACGGATGCCCGAGTGTTCGTAAGCAAACATAGTGCCGGTACGGCCCATGCCGGTTTGCACTTCATCCACGATCAGCAGCAGCTTGTGCTCGTCGGCCAGAGCGCGCAGGCCCTTCATGAACTCCACGGTCGCGGGAATAACACCGGCCTCGCCCTGTACGGGTTCAAGCATGATGCCCACGGTTTGATCGTCAATCAGTGCGCGCACGGATTCCAGATCATTCAACTTGGCTTTGGGGAAACCTTCAACCTGAGGCGCAAACATGCGATCCCAGCCGGGTTTGCCGGACAGGGACATGGTGGCCAGGGTACGGCCATGGAAAGAGTGCTCAAAAGAAATGATCTTGTAAGCGTTGTTCTTGTTGATCTGACCCCATTTGCGCGCCAGCTTGATGGCGCCTTCGTTGGCTTCACCACCGCTGTTGGCAAAGAACACACGATCAAAGCAGGAGTGTTCCACGATGCGTTTGGCCAACGCGATAGAGGGCTCGTTGTAGAACGCCGGCGAGGGGTTGATCAATTTGGACGCTTGTTCGGTGATCGCCTTGATCACGTTGGCAGGGCTGTGGCCCAGCGCGTTCACGGCCCAGCCCTGGACGGTGTCCAGGTATCGCTTGCCGTTGTGGTCTTGCAGCCAGGAACCTTCTCCTCGCACAAAGACCAACTCCGGACGCTGGGTAATTTCCATTAATGCACGTACACCGGCCCGATCGAATTCCATAACGGCAAACCTTGATGAAAATGAAAGAAAAAAAATAAGCCAGCCCGGCGGCTGGACAATTAATTCTAACGCAGCCCACCCCCGGCAGGACGCTTATGCCTGGGACAATGTCCATCTGGACAGCGATTGTCCCTTTTCTGGTACAGCTTGATGCGAAAACAGCGCGGTTCCTGACTTATCAACAGGAGCCGCGCTGTTTTGCTTGAAGCCTGAAGGCTTGTTTTCAGGTGCTACGCTGCCATATCAAACAGGGCTCCGGTCAAGTCGTACCATCAAGGTTGATACACAATGGGCTCCAGTTGCCCGATACCGGTCTGCAGCAGCCGCTCGGCCATGGCACGCACATCCCAATGAATCGCGTTACACATCACCGCCGCCCCCTGACGCCGCTCCGGTGAGTAGGCCATGAAGCTGTGATAGCCCGCCCAGCCTCCACCATGTCCCCAGGCAGCATAGTCCTCACCCAGTTGCACCGTTTCCAGCCCGAACTGGTAATTATTTTTGGGTTCGGTAGGGGCCGATTGCGTCAGCAGACTACGCACCCCCATCAGCGGCTGCCCCTCCGGGCTCTGCAAGACCGTGTCTTGCTCCAGATGCTGCAACCAACGCCACATATCTGCTGCGCTGCTATGCACCTGACCATCGCCCGTCTGCTCCCAACTGGATTCACTGTTTTGTACTTGCCCATCCTTGACCCGATAGCCACGAGCCAATTGTGGCAACGCAGACGGGTAGCGATCCACAATCGCAGTTTCGTCCATGCCTAATGGCTCAAAAATATAGCGCTGGGAAAACCGGGGCAGTGGCTGGCCGCTGGCCCGTTCCACCAGTTGGGCCAGCAGAAAATACCCGGTATTGCTGTATTCAAACCGCTCACCCGGCGTAAAGCGCAAAGCGGGATGGGCAGCCAAAACCTCCAGCGTCTCAGACACGGTGACCGTCTCATGCTCTCGGCCTGCCTGGTACAAGGGCTCGATGTAATCCGGCAAACCACCGGTATGACGCAAAACTTGTCGAACAGTGGGTTTGCCCAGTTCACCGGGCAGGTCCGGCCAATACCGGGCCACGGGTTCATCCAAAGCCAATTTTCCATCCCGAACCAGCATCAGGACAGCCAAGGCAGTGAACTGCTTGGACAGGGAGGCCAGATTAAAGCGCGTGTGCTCGTCGATGTACTGACGTTTTTCCAGATCCGCCCACCCCCAGCTTCCTGTGCGTTCCCCTTGCTCCGGATGCAGCAAGGTCCAGGCGCAACCCGGTTTCAGCAGGGGACTGGCTTGTGCGTTGACACTCAAACCCAGGCCCAGCAGGGCTAGCCCTATCAGTCGTCTCATCAGAATCGTCCTGAAAAAGTTAAAGACACCTGTCGACCCAGCCCCCAACCGCAAGTCCACAAGGAACCGCAGCCATTGACGTACTGTTTGTCGGCAATATTGGTCACATTCAAAGAAAGTTCGCTGTTTTTCAGCTCAGGCGAGATCCAGCCCAACTGCGTCGCCATCCGGAAATCCGCCACGGTATGGGCCGGGATGCGCAGGCTGGCGTAGCCACCACCGGCCACATCAATGTCCCCGCCGTGGGACGAGCCCACATGACGGATCCCCAGCCCCATAACCGTGCCAGCCAGCGCTGTGCGCCCGGTAAAGGTGTAATCCACCCACAAGGCGGCTTGATGGCGCGGTGTATACAAGGCCGGTTTGCCCTGTTCTTCAGGGATCTCACTGCTAAGCACTTTGGTATTCAGGTAGGAATAACTGCCTATCACAGACCAGTTAGGCGACAAGCGGCCCGTGAGCGCTAACTCCAGACCGCGCGAACGCAGTTCTCCGGTTTGCACCTGATCCGGGAAGCCGTGAATCGGGTCGTCCGTCAGCCTGTTGGTCTGGCGCAAATCAAACACGGCGGCACTGGCCATCCAGTTCGCGCCATCGGGCTGATACTTGACGCCGACTTCGGTCTGCTTGCCTTTCATGGGCCGGAAGGCCACACCGTCTGCCGTCACACCGGCAACAGGCTCAAACGAGGTGGCATAGCTGATATACGGTGCCCAACCCGAATCGAAACGATACAAGGCACCCAGGCGACCCGTGGTGGCCTTGTCGCTCTGGCCCAAATCATCCTCTCCGGACCGGCGGCGGCTGGTGCCACTGACGGAGGACCGATCATGACGCAAGCCAGCCACCAGACGCCAATTCCCCCATGAAACCTGGTCTTGCAGATACACGCCGGTCTGATGACGCCGGTTACTGACTTCACTCAAGGTGGTAAAAGGCCCGATCATTGCGCCGTACTGCGGGTCATACAAATCCAGCACACCGCCGCTGCCTTCCGGGCCTACCGAGGCGGTCTGACGACGGGCATCAAAAGTGCCCCGGTAATAGTCCAGACCCAGCAACACCGTATGCTCGGCCTCCCCCAGGTTCCAACGCCATTCGGACTGCGTATCCACACCCAAGGAGCGGGATGTTCCTGTCCCCCGGTTGGCGTAGCGTTCCAGCGTGCGCCAATCCCAACCGCCTAGACTGGGATCGTCGAAGGAATACATATCGCTGGTCACCGATTCCATCACCGACTTGATGCGTTGCACGCGCAAGTTCTGGCGCAGTGTCCAGTTGTCGTTGATGTCATAGACCGCCGCCCAGCCGACCATATCCTGATCGCGGTCATAGCGATCAAAATGTGGCTCGCCGATAAAGCGTGACAGAGGGATTTTGCCGTTGGGGTTATCAAACAAGGTGCCGTAGGCGGGCAACCACATATAGTCACTGCCGCCACGGTCGCGTTGCACCGAACCCATCAGGACGATTTCACCGTTCTCGCCCAGCGGCAAGGTGACGGAAGGGGCCAACAACAGGCGTTTACGCTTGACGTGATCAGTACGGCTTTCGGTATCGGAACTTAGTGCCAGCACGCGCCAGGCACTGACGCCATCCTGACCCAATGCGCCGCCCAGATCCACGCTGCCCCGTAGCTGACGCGGCGCCCCCAAGGTCAGTTCAATATTGCGTTGGTCCACTTGAGTAGGGCGCTTGCTGACCATATTGACCATACCGCCCGGCACCACCTGACCATACACCACCGAGGCCGGCCCCTTCAGGACTTCAATGCGCTCCAGCATGAAAGGATCAACCTGCGGCAAGGTCCAGTTATTGCCCGCACCGCTGCCGCCGGCCAGCTTCACGCCGTCCAGCCACGCCACGGAATCTGCATTGAAGCCACGCAAGGACATAGTGTCAAAACGTGAATCCACCCCATCAAATTCCACCGCCACGCCCGGCACGTAACGCAAGGCTTCGCCCACCGTGCGAGTGGCCAGAGACTCGATCTGTTGCTGCGTCACGACGGCGATCGAGGCCGGCGTGTCCATGATGTCCGCATCGCTCTTGGTCGCCGTTGCGCTGCGCCTTGCCAGCAGGCCATTCGCGGGCCCGGTTGCGCTTTCGCGTTGAGCCTGCACACGTACCGCTTCCAGCTCCTGGTGACTGCGTGTGCTCAAGCCAGGCGCAGCGCGCAAACGATAACCGCGACCATCCGCCACGGCCTCCAGACCGCTACCTTGCAAAATCTGCCGTAAACCTTGTTCCGGTGTGTAAGCGCCCCTCAAGCCCATGCTGGTCTTGCCGGCAGTCAAAGACGCATCAATAGCCAGTAAAAATCCGCCACGCGCCGCAAACTGATTCAAGACCTGATCCAGAGTGCCTGCGGCAATGTCATAGCTTATTTGCTGACTACTCATGCTTTGAGCCTGAACGCTGGACAACGACAAGGCTCCCGCCAGGCTTGCCGCCAGCAAGCACGGCCCCAGGGCCGAACGGGCAATAGTGAAACGTCTGGGCCGGACCGCAGAACGCATGGATTTAATCAACATGGCTTCTCTCTTCAGGAATAAGCAGCCCAGAACAAAAACCGGGCCTTTGCATATATCCCGAACGAGAATCAAAAAGTGCTACGCCGACGCCGATACCGTGACCCAATACGGCGTCATCATCCGTACCTGCACGGGCAGAGCCTGCGACACCGATTGCAAAATCGCGTCCGTATCCTGCAAGGGGTAGACGCCCGAAATCATCAGCCCAGCCACCGCCGGATCACAGCGCAAGACTCCAGCCCGATAGCGGGCGACTTCTGCCAGAAAATCACCCAAGCGCCAGCGCTCTGCAACCAGCAAACCACGCTGCCAGGCGCTGGCCTGCTCATTGGCTGGTTCTGGGGTATAGCTTTGCTGCTTGCTGAACAGGACCTGCTGTCCGGCCTGCAAGCGTGTGCGCTGACCGGCATGGCGGGGGCGCAGTTCTACCGCCCCCTCATAAACCTGGACCGAGACACGCGCCTTAGAAGGCCAATGTCGCACCAGGAAACGGGTACCCAGCGCCTGAACTTCCCCTTCGGGGGTCTGCACCACAAAAGGCCGATGCCGGATTTGCGGGTCGGATGCCGTACTGATCAAAACCTCGCCACCCAGCAAGACGACACTGCGTTGCGTTTCGCTGTATTGCACGTTCAAGGAACTGGCCGTATTCAGGGCCAGCGCGGTGCCATCGGGCAAAGTCAGCTCTTTACGCTGGCCTGATGCAGTGCGGTAGTCTGCATTCCAGGCCGCCCATTGGGGTGTGCGACTCACGCCATAACTGCCCAGCCCGCCACACACCAACAACAGGAAGCTACGCAAAATGGCACGACGACGCTGTACAGCCTGGGCGGACAAACCAGCCTGCAAGACCTGCGACGCCACCTCCTGCGGCGCAAGCTGCATTTGCTGACCAAACTGCTGGATACGGGCCCAGGCCTGCTCATGCAAGGGGTCGGCCGCCAGCCAGATCTGAAAGTCCTGCTGCTCGTGCTCTTGCACTTCACCAGACCAAAAGACGACTTGCCATTCCAGGGCCTGGGCATCAACAGGACTCATGGCGGGACGGGGTGTGCTCACGGCAGGGCGCTCGCGTCCAGATCAGCCATCACAGCAAAACAGGCTTGAGTGGCCTGCAGCATGTATTTGCGTACTGTCGCCACAGCAATGCCCTGACGCTGAGCAATGGCCGAGTAAGTCAGGCCCTCGTAGCGCGACAATAAAAATACTTGCTGGACGCGACCGGGCAGCCCGTCCAAAGCAGCGCAAATACGCAGCAGCACTTCCAGGGTCAGGGCACGTTCTTCAGGAGAGATCGCCGTCGGTTCCGGCATATGCGCCAAGGCATCCAGATACGCCTGCTCAACTTGCTGCCGGCGGTAGCGATCAATAACCAGCCCCTTGGCGATCTGCATCAGGTGAGGGCGGGCCGGGGATGCGGCCCGAGCTCATGACACGCACATAAGCGTCATGCACCAGATCGGCCGCATGGTGAGAACAGCCCAAACGTCGCCGTAACCAATCATGCAGCCAGCCACGGTGCTGGCAATACAACACGTGCATGTGTTGCTGCATCTGAGCGACGGTCATCACTTCGGTGGTGGAGCGCTCGTTCACGGGCGACTATCCTGAGATTCAAATAAGAATGAGTCTCATTATATGGATATGCTGCTAGTCTGCCTAGTTTTGAATCAGAACAAACCGTCCAGATCCAGTTGCCGGGGCTGCTCCTGCGGCATTTCACTGATAGGCAGCAGGGCACTGGCTTTCACGCCCAGCAAGCGCAAGCGCCTGTCCAGTACGGCGCGTTTCAGATTCTGGCGGGCAGCAGCCAGAATGGCATCCGCCGACAGCACCGGCGCGGGCAGAGACAGGTCGCGCGTCACGGTTTTGAAGTCCTCGAACTTCAGCTTGATCCCTATGGTTTGGGCACACATGGCGGATTTGCGTAAATCCTGCTCCAGCTTTTCACACAGGGACTCCAGTACGGCAGACAGACGGGACCGATCCATGCGCACGTGCAGATCACGCTCGAAGGTGGTTTCACGACTGATCGACTTGGGCGTGCGATCGGTGGACAAGGGGCGCTCGTCCTGGCCTTGTGCCACGGCCATCAGCCATTGCGCGTAACGCAAGCCAAACTGTTCCTGCAATTTTTCTGCCGGCGTGGCGGCCAGTTCACCAATCTGCCGTATGCCCATTTCCGTCAGTTTCACGACCGACTTGGGACCAATACCATTGATCTTGCCCACGGCCAGCGGCCAGATGCGGGTGGGGACATCGTCCATGGTCAGCACACAGGCCCCATTGGGCTTGTTCAATTCCGAAGCAATCTTGGAGAGCAGCTTATTGGGCGTGATGCCTACCGAACAGGTCAGGCCCGTGGCCTGGTTCACCGCCTGGCGGATCTGCTCGGCCAATTCGTGGCTGTCTTCGGTTTTATGACTCAGGTCTACATAGATCTCGTCGATACCCCGATCCTCGATATGCTCCGAAACCGTCGCCACAGCCTGTTTAAACAAGCGCGAATAATGACGGTAGGCTTGGAAATCGGCAGGTAGCAAGATGGCATCAGGGGCTAGTTGGGCCGCCTTCATTAAACCCATGGCCGAGAACACACCCAACTGGCGGGCTTCATAAGTCGACGTCGTAGCGACCCCGCGCCCAACATAATCCGCCAGACGGGCATGTTGCCAACTGCCATCGGGCAATTGACGCGGCGTATCCGCACTGCGCCCGCCAATCACCACGGGGCTGCCACGCAAATGCGGGTAGCGCAGCAGCTCTACCGAGGCATAAAACGCATCCATATCCACATGAGCGATACGCCGCTCCAGGGGTTTTTCTTCTTGTGCCGCCACCTTGATCAGCCCGTTAACTGTATATATGTACACCATTATAGCGACAAGTCTGCCCCGCGCTGATCCGGCCTGAATAAGCGTAGAGATGATATAAATCACTAATACTCATTAAGCTGACTTTTAGCTGAAATTACGTATTGAGTAGGTATCTGACGCTCGGGTACTATTCAGCCTCTCTATCAGCGACACCAACCATCCCATCAGGAGGTTTTCATGAAAAAAACAGTATTGGCTGCTGCGCTGGCAGCTCTGGTCGCCCTGCCCTTAGCGGGCCACAGCAAGACGCTTACTTGGTCCAGCCAGGGCGACTTCATGACCCTGGACCCCCACGCCCAGAACGAAAACCTCATCATTACTGCCAGCTCGTATGTGTATGAGCCCCTGGTGGACTACAACAAAGACTTCCAGTTAACACCTGCACTGGCGACCTCCTGGGAGCAGTTGGAGCCCACGGTCTGGCGATTTACTCTGCGCGAAGGCGTGAAGTTTCATGACGGCGCGCCCTTTACCGCTGACGACGTCGTGTTCTCCATCCACCGTGCCATGGCTCCCACGTCCAATTTCAAAGCCTACGTCAACGGCATTGATAAAGCGGTCAAAGTGGACGATAAAACGGTGGATATCATTACCACCGCACCCAACCCTGTACTGCTGCGACAGTTGACCAACGTCTTTATCATGAACAAAGACTGGTCCGAAAAAAACAAGGCCCAACAGCCGCAGGATTTCAACAAGAACGAAGAAACCTATTCCTCGCGCAACACGAACGGCACTGGCCCCTACAAAGTGAAGTCCCGTGAAGTGGATGTGCGTACCGTCTTTGTGGAAAACGAAGAGTGGTGGAACAAAGGCAATAAAGTGGGCAACGTCACCGAAGTGATCTACGTGCCCATCAAGCAAAACGCCACCCGTACCGCCGCCTTGCTGTCGGGCGAAGTGGACCTGGTGTTGGACCCACCAGCACAGGATTTGCAGCGTCTGCGCCAGCAAGCCAAGGTGGTGGAAGGGAATGAATACCGCACTATCTACCTAGGCCTGGACCAAAAGAGCCCCGAACTGAAGTACAGCAGCATCAAGGGCAAGAACCCCTTTGCTGACCAGCGCGTGCGTGAAGCTCTGTACGTGGCCATCGACATTGAGGCCATCAAAAAAGCAGTGATGCGCGGTTCCTCCGCCCCCACTGGCACAATGATCGCTCCACAGGTTCACGGCTACACCAAGGAATTGGCGCAGCGCCTGCCTTACAACCCGGACCGGGCCAAAGAATTGCTGAAAGAAGCCGGTTACGACAACTCCCTGACCTTCACGCTGGACTGCCCGAACGATCGCTACATCAACGATGAAGCCATCTGCCAGGCCATTGTGGGTATGTGGGCCAAGGTCGGCGTCAAGGCCAACCTGAACGCCATGCCTCGCGCCACCTACTTCCCCAAGGTGCAAAACTACGACAGCAGCGCCTATATGTTTGGCTGGGGCGTGCCAACCTTTGACGCACTCTACACCCTGCAAAGTCTGATGCACAGCAAGGGCGAGGGCGCTGACGGCTCCTTTAACTTTGGCAACTACAACAACGCTGAAGTTGACACCCTGATCGACCAGATCAAGACCGAGACCGACACCGCCAAACGGGATGCGGCCATTCATAAGGTTCTGGAAATTCATGCTAAAGAAGTGGGCCACATCCCACTGCATGACCAGATCATTCCTTGGGCAATGGCTAAAAAAGTCGACGTCATTCACCGTGCGGATAACCGCATGGCGGCTCAATGGGTCACCGTGCAATAAGCCTTTCTTGCCTATCCTGCCCCGCTGCCATGCGGGGCAGGTCTTATGTAGTCCATAGTCTTCATTTCTGCACACGCCCCCTTGACGGGCCCTTTCTACACATTAAGGACGACACTGGTCGCGAGTGATCCTCGCGCTCTACCAGGAGACCGCCTATGCTGGTATTTATTATTCGCCGTCTGATCCAGGCTGTTTTGGTGATGCTGACGGTCAGCCTTCTGGCTTTTGTGCTGTTCCGCTACATTGGTGACCCGGTCACCATCATGCTGGGGCAGGACGCCACCGAACAAGATCGCGTGGAGCTGCGCGCCAGCCTGGGGCTGGACCAACCTGCTCCCGTTCAATTCGGACGCTTCGTGGGCCAGGCCGTAAAAGGCGAGTTTGGTTTGTCGCTGCGGCAAGCCCAGCCTGTCTCCACACTACTCAAAGAACGTCTGCCTGCCACCGTCGAGCTATCCGTGGTGGCCGCCATACTGGCCTTGCTGATCGGCCTGCCGCTGGGCGTGTACACCGCCTTGAAGCGCAATGGTTTCATGGCGCAAAGCATTCTGGCCTTTTCCCTGCTGGGCATATCCCTGCCCACCTTCCTGATTGGTATCTTGCTGATCCTGGTGTTTTCCGTGCAACTGGGCTGGCTGCCCAGTTATGGCCGGGGGGAAGTCCTGAAGTTTGGCTGGTGGAGCACCGGCCTGCTTAGCTGGGACGGCATCAAGCATTTGATCCTGCCCGCCATCACGCTCTGTTTGTTCCAGCTCACGCTGATCCTGCGTCTGGTGCGCTCCGAGATGCTGGAAGTGCTGCGCGCCGACTACATCAAATTTGCGCGTGCCCGTGGCTTGTCACAACGCGCCATCCACTTTGGCCACGCCCTGAAAAACACCATGGTGCCGGTTATCACCATCACGGGTCTGCAACTGGGCGGCATCATCGCCTTTGCCATCGTGACGGAAACCGTTTTCCAATGGCCGGGCATGGGTCTGCTGTTTATCCAGGCCGTGCAATTTGCCGACATCCCTGTGATGGCGGCCTACCTCTGTCTGATTGCCCTGGTATTTGTTGTGATCAACCTGCTGGTAGACCTGCTGTACTTCCTGGTCGATCCACGTCTGCGCACCCAATTGTCGGGCGCCAAGGGGCACTAATATGTTCGCTAAATTGAAAACCGCCTGGGATAGCGATCTGGTCTGGTCCTGGCGTCATTCCCCCGTGGCCATCGCGGCCACCATCATGGCCTTGCTGCTGTTTATCGGTGCATTGGGTGCCCGCTGGGTGGCCCCCTACGACCCGTTCGATCTGACCTCTATCGACCTGATGGATGCCTTGCTGGCACCGGCCTGGTCGGAGAACGGCTCGCCCCAATATTGGTTGGGAACAGACAGCCAGGGTCGTGACCTGTATTCAGCCCTGTTATACGGGACGCGCACCTCCTTGCTGATCGGCCTGGCCTCGGTGGCTCTGTCCATGGTGGTCGGCATTGTGTTGGGCCTGCTGGCCGGTTACTCCGGTGGCCGTGTGGATGCCTTCATCATGCGGGTGGCCGATGTGCAGTTGTCCTTTCCAGCCATTCTGATTGCCTTGCTGATCGACGGTGTGGCCCGTGCGGTGTTCCCCTTAAGCATGCACGATGTGGTCGCCTTTCCGGTACTGATCGGGGCCATTGCACTGGCCGGTTGGCCGCAATATGCCCGTACCGTGCGCGGCTCCACGCTAGTGGAAAAAAACCGTGAATACGTGCAGGCTGCCCGCGTTATTGGCGTGTCCTCGCCACGCATCATGTTCAGCCATGTGCTGCCCAATGTGATGGGCCCCGTGCTGGTGCTGGCCACCGTGCATCTGGCCACTGCCATCATTACCGAAGCCACGCTGTCCTTTCTGGGTGTCGGCGTACCGGCCACCTCGCCCTCCCTGGGCACCCTGATCCGGGTCGGTAACGACTTCCTGTTCTCGGGCGAATGGTGGATCACGATTTTCCCTGGCCTGATGCTGGTGCTGCTGGTGCTGTCGGTCAACCTCCTGGGCGACTGGTTGCGTGACGCCCTGAACCCCAAATTGAGCTAAGCCATGACTGCACTCTTAACTGTCCAAGACCTGTGTGTCGAATTTCCGACCCGGCGTGGGGTGCTCCAAGCCCTGGATCATGTGTCCTTTTCCATCGCCCCCGGTGAAGTGCTGGGTGTGGTGGGCGAATCGGGCGCCGGCAAGTCCCTGACGGGTTCCTCCATTATTGGTTTGCTCGATGCCCCTGGTCGCATCAGCGGCGGCCAGATCCTGCTGGAAGGCGAGCGCATCGACAATCTGAACCAGGACCAGATGCGCAAGATTCGTGGCCGCAAGATTGGCGCGATCTTCCAGGACCCGCTGACCTCGCTGAACCCGCTCTACACCGTGGGCCATCAACTGGCTGAAACCATCGTCACGCACCTGCCCCTGTCCTGGAAACAGGCACGGGAACGCGCCATCGAACTGCTGGAAGCCACCGGCATTCCGGCAGCGCGCGAGCGTATTGACCACTATCCGCATCAGTTCTCTGGCGGTATGCGTCAACGGGTCGTGATTGCGCTGGCACTGGCGGCCGAGCCCAAGCTGATCGTGGCGGACGAACCCACCACTGCGCTGGACGTCTCCATTCAGGCGCAGATCATCGACCTGCTAAAAAAACTCTGTCGCTCGCAAGGCACTTCGGTCATGTTGATTACCCACGATATGGGGGTGATTGCCGAGACTGCCGACCGCGTGGCCGTGATGTACGCCGGTCGCATTATCGAAATTGGCCCTGTTCAGGATGTGATCCAGAAACCCAGCCACCCCTATACCCGTGGCTTGATGCGTTCCATCCCCAATCTGCACGCCGGACTGGAACGTCTGGAACAAATCCCCGGCAGCATGCCGCGCCTAAACGCCATCCCGCCGGGCTGTGCCTTCAATCCGCGTTGTGACCGCCGTTTTGATCGTTGCCTGGTCGAACGCCCCGAGCTGTTGCCTGTTCCCCCACAAACACAGGCGGCCTGTTGGCTGCATGCACAGGAGTCCGCATGAGCGCCCCTAAACAAGCCCTGGTCCAGGTCAAGGACGCTGCCTGCTGGTTTGATGTGTCCCCGCCCTTGCTGGAACGTCTGGTTTACCGCAAACCCAAAGTCAGCCTCCGGGCGGTCGATGGCGTCAGTTTCACCTTGAACAAGGGTGAAACCCTGGCACTGGTGGGTGAGTCCGGCTGTGGCAAATCTACCGTGGCCCGTTTGCTGACGGGTCTGTATTCGCTGACACGCGGCGAGATTCTGTTTGATGGTCAGTCCCTGAAAACCATGGACAAGGCCAGCCAGAAGGCCATGCGCAAGCGCCGTCAGATGATTTTCCAGGATCCCTATGCCAGCCTGAATCCGCGCTGGCGCGTGGGCCGCATCATTGCCGAGCCGTTGGTCACGCACACTGACATGAGCCGCGCCCAGCAAGAGGCCAAAGTGGCCGAGCTGCTGACGCAAGTAGGGTTGAACCCCAGCGACGCTCAGCGTTACCCGCACCAGTTCTCCGGCGGCCAGCGCCAGCGTATTTCCATTGCCCGTGCGCTGGCCCTGCAGCCTGAATTTATCGTCTGTGACGAGCCGACCTCGGCGCTGGACGTGTCGGTGCAGGCACAGGTACTGAACCTGATGAAGGATTTGCAGCGCGAGTTGGGCCTGACCTACCTGTTCATCTCGCACAACCTGGCCGTGGTACACCACGTCGCCGACCGGGTTGGCGTGATGTATCTGGGCCGGATTGTGGAAATTGCACCACGCGATGACCTGTTCGCGCAGCCTCGCCACCCCTACACGCGCATGTTGCTGGGAGCCATTCCCGACATGAGCGGGGCGGGCAAAAGTCGCATTCCGGTAGCAGGGGAAGTGCCCAACCCGCTGAACCCGCCATCAGGCTGTACCTTCCATCCACGCTGCCCGCTGGCCAATGATCGCTGCCGCCGCGAAGCCCCGGCTTTGCTGCAAACCGGGCAGCACGAAGTGGCTTGCCATGCTGTAGAAGAAGGGCGCGATCAGGCCTGATGTAAAAAACGCTGCATCTACTGCCTTTGGCAGTGGCTGCAGCGTTTTTTTGACCGCTGATTATTCTTGAGCAACACACCTTTCCTGGTCGGAAAGCAGGGCTGGAAAATACCCAGGGTGATGATGTTCTAATGAGCAGCCGGACCATTGCGGCCCGGCGCAAAAATATCAGTTTTGAGTCGCAGGCGCGAAATCGGCCAGATGGCAGGACAGGATGTCCGCAATGGCGCGATCATCCAGGCCACGAGAGCGCAAGTCAGCAGACAGGGCGTCCACATCCACACGGGCCAGAGGACGCTCGGCACCACGAGGGCGGTCGTCGCGCACCACGCGAAAGTCGTAATCGCGCTGGGCGGTCTTGGCCACTTCGTAGTGCATGACTTCGTCCACTTCGTTTTCTGGCGTGAAGGTCAGCACGGTAGGGCGCAGGGAATACAGGTCTTCGGAGTTCATCACGTATTCGGTTGCGCAGATGATGACGGTATCGCCTTTTTGACAGGTACGAGCCGCCGCGCCATTCAGGACTACACAGCGCGAACCGGGTTCACCGAAGATCACGTAGGTAGAAATACGGGCACCGCTGTCCTTATTCCAGATTTCCACAAACTCCATGGGTAAAATGCCCGCTTGTTCGCAGATTTCCGGATCCAGGGTGATCGACCCGTGATAGTTCAAGTCGGCACCGGTCACCTTGATACCATGCAGCTTGGCACGAACCACTTTTTTCATGACAACACTCTCTAGAAACAGGTCCCCTAAAAACGGACACCTAAACTTGGCTAAAACGCGGCTTGCGCTACGCCCTTAGCCCGATCAGGGCTGCGGGAAAGACTGCATCATAAACCCAGAAATGCGCCCAAATCCGTTTAGACCCACAGATTTGTACGGGAAAACCACAAGCCCAATGATTTGCCTGGCGGCCAGTCTGTGCTGTAATCCCCTCTGCCGCGTCGCACCGGTCTTTTTTATTTTCAATACGATACCGCTTTCCATGCCCAACCTGCTCATCGAGAATATTCACAAACGCTATGGCACCCTGGAGGTCCTCAAGGGAGTCTCTCTAAGCGCGGAGCCGGGCGATGTCATCAGCCTGATCGGTTCCAGTGGCTCGGGCAAAAGTACGTTCCTGCGTTGCATCAACTTTCTGGAAGCGCCCAACTCGGGCCGTATCGTCATCAAGGGCGAGGAGCTGAAAACCCGTCTGGACCCTAAAACGGGCGAACTGGTTGCAGTCGATAAACAACAGCTCAAGCGCCTGCGTACCAGCCTGGCCATGGTGTTCCAGCACTTCAACCTGTGGTCCCACATGACAGTGCTGGAGAACATTACCGCCACGCCTATTCATGTGCAGGGAATGGACAAGGCTCAGGCCATTGCCAAAGCCGAACTGTATCTGGACAAGGTAGGCCTGTCGCGCGATCTGGCCAAGCAATACCCCGCCTTCTTGTCCGGCGGCCAGCAACAGCGTGTGGCCATTGCCCGTGCGCTGGCACTGGAACCCGAAGTCATGTTGTTTGACGAGCCGACCTCGGCACTGGACCCGGAACGGGTGGGCGAAGTCTTGCGCGTTATGCAGAATTTGGCCGAAGAAGGGCGCACGATGGTGGTCGTTACCCACGAAATGAGCTTTGCCCGCAACGTCTCCAGCAAGGTGGTGTACCTGCACGAAGGCCAGATCGAAGAAGAAGGCCCACCGGAAGAAGTGCTGGTATCGCCACGCAGCCCTCGTTTGGCGCAATTCCTGGCGGCAGGTGGTTCGTCAAAGGGCTAAGATGCCCGCCTACGGCACGCAGAGCAGTTTGACGGGGCTGTGACTGGCTATTCTGCCCCTTGGGTCGGTTGGATCGTCCAGTCACCGAGCAATCGCGAAGCAGTAGGTTCGCTGAGCCTGCCAGACTGCGACACGACGGAAACATCGAAAAGCCGGATCGCCGGGCCGCCAGAATGCCAGACAGCCGAATGTACATCAACAGGCAAAACAGCCCAAAGACTTCGGCCACACTCTGAGCAGACATAAAGCAAACGGCGCCTTTTGGCGCCGTTATGCATTGGCAGTCACTCCAATGAAGCCGCCAACCAGCAGCTTCTGACTACAACCCTGCTATCAGGACTTGGGACGCGGCATATCGAACAAGGTCAGGTCGGTAATTTCAAAGTAATCGCCAGGACCACCGCCACGCAGAATCGGACGTGGGATCGCGGTGCGGTAAATGCCATCCACGATACAGTTGGGCGAGACATGCACACCCACCACTTCGCCCAGCACCATCCAAGTGTTCAGGTCCTTGCCTTCCGAATCCTTCAATTGAAAGTGCGTCGTCACCTTGCACTCCAGCGAGGCATGGCTCTCGCCCACGCGGGGGGCATCAATCAGTCGAGAGTCCGCAGGCGTCAGGCCCGCAACTTCAAACTCGCGCACATCCTGTTCCAGACTGGTCATGTTCATGGGCTCGGCCAGATCACGCGACGCCAGGTTCCAGGTAAAAACGCCGGTTTCAATGGCGTTGCGCACGCTGTCTTTGTAGCCCACGCTGGAAAATGCGATGACAGGCGGGCGGTAGTTGAACACATTGCAGAAACTGTAGGGGGCCAGATTCAGCACGCCGTCCTTGCTTTTGGTGCCGATCCAACCGATAACACGGGGACCCACAATAGAACTGATCGGGTCGTGGCGCAGTCCATGGCCTTGAGTGGGTTCATAAAAGTGAAAGTCTTTCTGCACGGTTCTCTCTGTTAATAAACACAACAAACTAAACAGGACTGCGGGAAATCCCGGTGGCCCACTGATATACTTTACAACTAAAATAAAGCTGCTGCAAACCGTTGAAACTCAAGGTTTTACGTCTCCTTCCTGCCTTTCAGAACCATCTAGGCACATGAAACATGGAAAATAAGCCCGATCACTGGGCACGTGTAGCGTCTGCTGACCTGGAACACGTGCGCAAATCTGTCAGCGACATGTTCAAATCGCACCAGCTCAAGCAGCTACGTGCCGATCAGACCCTGCAAACCCGACTGCGCCATGCCCAGTTTGGTCAGGTCGCCTTGAGCCGCCTGGGCTATGGCGCCGACGTACACATACAGCCTGATCACCTGGCCGGGTTTTACCTGGTTCAGATGCCCCAATACGGCACCGCCAAAATCCGCTGCGGTGGCCAAACCGTGGACTCCAGCCCCTACGCCGCCACGATCCTGAACCCCAACGAGGACGTGGATATGGTCTGGCACGCCAATAATGAGCAATTAATGCTCAAGATAGACCGCAATCTGGTGGAACAGGCTGCCCGTGGTCTGGGTCTGGATGTCGGCCCGCAAGGCCTGCTGTTTCCGGTACGCCTGCAGGCTCACACCCAACCTTCCTGGCAGATCATGCTGCGCTACGTGCTGGACTGTGCCCGCAACTACGAGTACATCCGACGCTCCCCGCTGATAATCAACCAGCTGGAGCAATTGGCGGTGACGACCCTGCTGGATCTACACCCACCGGCTCAAATTCAGGCGCTGAACCCCACTCGCATCTTGCCGCGCCATCTTAAGAAAGTCGCCAGCCATCTGCATGAACAGGCCCATTTGCCCGTCACGGTGGACGAGCTCAGCACCATCGCTGGCGTCAGCTCGCGTACCTTGCAACAAGCCTTCAAGGAGCACTATGGCGTCAGCCCCATGCAATATCTGCGCCAAGTGCGGCTGGACCGTCTACGCCACGAACTGATCCACTCCAACGAGCCTCATCTGACGCTGGCTGATCTGGCCATGCGCTGGGGCTTTGCACACCAAGGCCGTTTCAGCGCCGAATACCGCAGCCGCTTTGGCGAAACGCCTAGCGAGACCCTGCAACGAGTGCGCGGCGGTCAGCACTAAGCGGACCGCCTCATTCATCCTGTCACCCCTTCAAGATACGCTGGGCGGCCAGATAGCCGGATTGACCACCCAGGCCAGGGCCCGGATGCACCGCTGCACCAATTTGATGCAGATTGCGCCAGGGCGTCGTGCCACTGCGCGCGTTCTTGTGTCCGGCAAAAGGGCGCATGAAAAAGAACTGATCGGGTGAGCACACACCGCTATACGGGTCACCTCCCACCAGATTCATATTCAAGGCTTCCAGATCCGCCGGGCTGACGCTATGTCGCCCGATGATCTTGCCAGCCAGACCGGGCATAACGGTTTCCAGACGGGCCTGTACACGGTCAGCCATCGCCTCGCGCACGGCTTCATTCCAGCGACCATCCGCCGGCACAGGAATCTCGCCCGCCTCATCACCTTTGATATGGCGCGGCAGCTCCTGCATTTGCACCCATAAGATCCAATGTCCTTCCGGTGCGCGAGTTACATCCACCGCCACCGGCTGGCCCACGGCCAAGGTCGGTTTGGCAGGCAGGTAGCCATTGCTGGCCGTCACCACGGAGGAGCACACCTGCTCCATGCTTTCCGTCACGTGAACCATGGGTACATGGCACAGTTCCGGATCCACCCAGTCGGGTGGGGAATTCAAGGCAAAGTGAATTTGCATGCCGCCGCGACCATAGTGATAATCCTGGGCGGACTTCAACAGCTCGGGTTCAACTTCCGGCAACAAGTCGCCGTAAAGCTGACCGGGCGTCACATTGCACACCACCGCCCGGCGGGCCAGGTAGCGCTGCGTGCCGACACACACCCCGATGGCTTTATTGCCTTGCACCAACACGCGATCCACATGGGAATGAGTCAGTACCGCGCCACCGGCATCTTCAATAATGCGGGTAAAGGCTTCCACAATCTGGTAACTGCCGCCTTTGACCACCGGCATACCACCGCTGACCACGGCGCTGAAAGTCAGTTTGCCGATCAAGGCCGAGCTGGCCTCATCCGGGCCCAAGCCGCTATGCAACACCCAGGGAGCAATCATGGCGCGAGCCAGGTCGCTGCGCAGATCACGCATGGCCCAGCGCCGGAAGCTTTCCAGGGCTTGCGAGCCAAAGGACATCAAACCGTCCAGACCCCGTTCTCGCCAGGCGCCAAACGCCAGTTTGGCCATGGGCCAGCGGTAAGGCTCACCGCCTAGCAACCCAAACACCAAACCGGCATCCGGGCCAAACATACGTGCCGCCATCGCCCCCAAGGCATCGCCTTCACCGGGCATCAAATCATTGAAACGACGCACCGTGTCGTCCATATCCTGGCGCAAAGCCAGACTAGGACCACCAGGAATTGCCAGACCCGTGCTGTACTGGCCTTTGACAAACTCCAAACCGGCCTTGGCCAAGGGTTCGGCCAGGGCGGCATAAGAAGCGCCCCCCATGAACAGGGGATACCAACTGGACAACACATCGTGAGTGAAACCGGGGAACAGCTCCTGCGTACGGATACACCCCCCGGCCACGGCGTTGCGCTCCAGCACCGTGACCGACAAACCCCGTTGCGCCAACAAGGCAGCGCAGGTCAGGGAGTTCATCCCGCTGCCGACAATGACAACATCAGCGCTGTGCGCGTCACTCATTTCAACGGTCTCCGCTAGGCGTTGTCAGGTTGGCGAAACGGCCACGGTGAAACACCGCCGGTTCATGTTCGGTCAAGGTGGTGTGGCGCACCACACGGCCAATAAACAAGGTGTGATCGCCGCCTTCATGTTGACGGTAGTTCTCGCACACAAAGGTCGCCACACAATCGTCCAGCAGTGGCACACCTTCTTCCCCATCCACATGAGAGACCAGCGAGAACTTGTCCTTGACCTGAGAATTGGCAAAACCCAGGGCCACGGGCACTTGCTCCTGGCTGATCACGTTGATGGCAAAGTGGCTGCAGTTTTCAAAAACCTCCAGGCTGGGCGAATGATTCACCAAGCTCCACATCACCAAAGGCGGCTCCAGCGACAGGGAGGTAAAGGAATTGATGGTCAGACCCACCGCCCGGCCATCGGGACAACGAGTCGTGACAATGGCCACACCCGTTGGAAAATGGCCCAGTGCCTGGCGAAACGCACGGCTATCGACCACATTCAGATTGGACGGTGTGGGTTTGGCGTCAGCGGCTGCCAACGCTTGGGCAGACACGGCCTGCCGCTGCTCAGCGGTTTGGGACGGGCAGTCTTGCAGCGTTGCGGTGGGGGTCATGATACGTCTCCTTGAATACTATCTATCAGGCGGCCACAGATTGGCTGCGAGTCTTCTCGATCAATGCCTGAGCGGCACTCAGATCTTCCCAGGCCGGGAACAGAACTGGCGGGTGGTTAAAGCTGTTGGCCAGGAAATGGGCCAGGGCAGGCGATTGCTGGGCCGAGGTCAACAAGGCAAACGAGGAGTCGGTTGGCGGCTTCAACATGGAGTTGGTCCAGCGCACGACCAGGTTGGCGTAATCCCAGTAACGCTCGAACGTTTCCTGCATCCAGTTACGATCAAACGCGCCTTCACCGCGCTGCAAGATGCTGTCCAGATATACCTGGGCGGCTTTGGCCGCATTGTTGGAGCCCTGGCCGGTAATCGGGTCGTTCACGACCACAGCATCGCCCAGACCCAGCACCATACGGCCCGACGGCAGCGTCAGCACGGGTTTGCGTACCGTGGGAGGGAAAGCGCCGGACAGGTAACCCTGGGCATCGGTCAGTTCCACATTGCGGGCACGATCGGCTTCCCAAGGCAAAAATTCACGCAGGAAGGACACGCTTTGCTCCAGGTGCGCTTCAGGCGTCTTGGCATCGCGGAAGCGATCCAATGGGCCACCGGGCACGCCTTCAAACACCATGATGTCGCATGGACCGGACAAGGTCAGTGATGGGAACACAAAGTATTCGCCCACACCGGGGATGAAGTTGAAGGACACACGCGAGTATTCGGGCGTAGGCTCCAGGCCGTGTACGTAAGTCAGGGCCAGAGCGCGCTGGGGCTTGTCGTACATGGAGCGCTGATCGTCACGCTCGAACAGTTTGACCACTTCGCCTTTACCGGCCGCCAGCATGGTCAGATCATATTCCTGGGTGATGCGCTCCAACTCGGCCACGCCCACGTCTTCCATGATCAGCTTGCCGCCACGCTGCTCGAACAATTCCAGCCAGTAAGGCATTTTCACGCGCTGGTCGGTGGCTTGTGCTTCGCGATCCAGACGGCCACTCCAATCCACAGCCTTGGTGTCCGGCTGATCGGGATTAGGCAGGGCAAAGCCGATACCTTGTACAGGTGGGCATTCGTCATCCCAGAAGTTCAAACCCAGACGGCGCTCGACGTCCAGCGCCTCGGCAAACATGCACTGGCTGGACATCACGCGGCCACCACGAATATCGTCAGGACCACGGTTGGTGAAAACGGCTACGTCGTAGCCCTGGGCCAAAAGGCCAAATGCAACGGGCATGCCAGCTTGGCCAGCGCCCACAATAGCAACTTTACGCATGATTTTTTTCCTTCTGAGGGAGCGAGGGACGCCACCGTAGCGGCATCCCGGTTTTTCTTATTCAGCCAATTTGGGAATGGCGGGTACACCTTGCTCGGGGCCCATGGCCGAATAGCCGCCATCCACGGCATAATCGGCACCGGTCACGAAACTGGCGGAATCCGACAACAGGAAGGAGACAACTTCACCGACTTCCTGGGGATCGCCTACGCGGCCCAGCATGTGAAATGCCGAGGCCACGCGGTCGGTTTTGGCGCGATCGCCGCCAGTCAGCTCGTCCATCACCCGCGACCAGATCCAGCCGGGCGAGACCGAGTTGACGCGGATACCGTCTGGAGCAAAGTCCAGCGCCATGCTGCGCGTCAGTTGCAACAAGGCGGCCTTGGAGACCGGGTACAACCAGCGTCCGGTTTGTGCGATCGACGATGAAATGGACGTGAAGTTGACGATGGAGCCACCACGCGGCAACAAGGGGCGCACAGCCTTGGCCGCTTGCACCGCGCTGACCAGGTTGATGTCCAATGCCTTGAGCCAGTCCTCACGGCTGGAGGCCATGCCCTCATCCAGATAGGAACAGGCCAGATTGACCAGGCCATCCACACGACCAAAATGCGCCTTGACCTGCTCAATAGCGGCATTCAGGCTTTGATCACTGGTGATGTCCACTTCCCAGAATTTGGCTTTGGCGGCATCGTTGCCCACGGCTTGCTGGCCACCTGCGGCATCAATATCAAACACGGCCACACGTGCGCCGTAGCCCATCAGCACCTCGACCACGCCTGCGCCAACACGCGTTGCGCCGCCGGTCACGATGACTACCTTATCCTTCAGTCCTTTCATGTCGCTCTCCTGCCGCGGGCCTTAGAAAGGCACCGCCACTTTTACAAAAAATTGTTTTCCTTCAGGACGGCCACGCACGCCCAGATCCTGCTGGTACTTGGCCGTAATCAGCAGACCTTTCTCATTGGCGTAACGCAGGCTGGGACCAATGGCAAAGGCACGTGCCTTGCTATCGCCAGCCATCGGGCCACGGTCACTTTCAATCTGTTGATAGGCGTAACCACCCACCCCCAGCACCAGACCATTGCCAAAACCCCAGCCCACGGCGTAATCCGCGTGAATGGCTTTACCCGTACGGGTTTCGGTGTCACTGTTACGGAAGTTGAAGTCCACCATCATCTTCAAATCCCAGTTGATGCCGCTGGGCTGCGTGTAGCTGAACGCAGCAGCAGGCTGAATGGCCCAGTAATTGCGGCCCAGGTTGGCGCTGTCGGTCACCTTGTAGCGGCCGGTAGGGGCGACAAAGTCCACGCCCAGGATGTAGTGCATCTTCTCGCTGGGATGAAAACCCAGAGCAGGACCAAACACCACATCACCCAGACCACTGCGGCGCTGGGACTGGCCAGCGGCTTGCGCCTTGACCGTCAGCAAGGGGGCCAGCGCGTGGAACGCCAATTGGCCACCCAACACTTGCTGGTCCGTCACCCAAACCAAACGAGGCGCAACCATCGCCACATCAACTTTGAAGTCGGGAATAGGCAACTTGTCGCCGTTCTGGTCACGCACCGAGTCGTAACGCATGGCACCGCCGTACATCAGCAAGTGCACACCGGGTGGTGGCAAAGCGCCACTCATGAAATTTTCCAAACCGTCGGGATAAATAGGCAGGCCATTACCCTCAATGGCATAAGCTGGACCGGCGCCCAATGCACCTGCTCCCAGTACAACGGCTGCTATTGTTTTATTGATGTCCCCCACGTCCGTTCTCCTTTTGTTTTTTAGGTATGACGATGAGGCCAATGGTAGAAGTGCCGTTTGTGCCGGTATATCCACTTTGCGCAGCACCTAGCCAATAAGCGCAAGAAGCCGCAAAAGCAGGGAAAACCCCGATTTGGTTTAGATTTAAAGGATGGCGATCAGCAAGGCCGTTAAACGCTGTGTTTCAACGCTTACCAGAAATAATTTCCTCGCTTCTCGCGCGATGAATAAGTACTATCACCGCGACCTCCACATCCAGAGCAGCGAACGATGTGTCATACCGTCGTCGTGGACCTGGCCACACCTTCGTCTCTTCATACCGATGAGCCCCAATCTCTCTTTTGCTGAATCCCGATTCGGCCAGCCTTTATTCAGCCGCCGTTCTGGTGCCTGGGCCTTTGTTCTGTTTTCAATGCTGGCCGTCATGGCGACGTGGACCCTTTACTGGCTCACCCCCATGATTTCGGACGACTTCAACTACGCCAACAAAGGCATTGCGTGGACGTCGATCAAACAACATTACCTGCAATGGAGCGGTCGACTGGTCTCGGACACGCTCTCGAGCGCCATGCTCAACCTAGCCCCGGGGTGGCTGAAAGCCACGTTGAATACGGCAGCCCTGCTAGGCCTGATCACGGTACTGACGGCGCTCGGCGCGCAACTGGCTGGAAGAGCCTTGCGCCCCTCTTTGCTGCTGCTGGTCTTTACCTTGTATTGGCTGGTCAATCCCAATCTGGGACAAACCACCTTCTGGTTGGTAGGGGCTGCCAACTACCTGTGGCCCAATCTGTTCAACTTTGGCTTTGCACTGGCCTTTGTGTGGTATTTGCAAAAAGGCAGGCCCTCTGTCGTCACAGGCTTGGCGCTCTGCATTCTGGGCGTGCTGGCCGGTTGCTCCAATGAGAACACCGGGATTATCAGTTGGGGCTTGCTCGCGTATCTGAGCCTGAGGCACTATCAGCGCACAGGCTCGCTAAGCCCATGGCATCTGGTTTGGTTGCTCTGTATGGGGCTGGGGATCACCGTACTGGTCCTGGCACCGGGCAATCAAATACGCGCAGAGTTCTTTGCCCATTGGTACGACCAGCCTTTGTTATGGCGCATTGGGGAGCACTTTGCTCGTCGATTCCCGGACGCGATACTGCGTTACTGGGGGGTCATTCTGGTGATGCTGGTTTGGCGTTTTGCCGCAGGGCCTGCCAGCTCTGAATCAGCACGCCGGGCAATATGGCTGCTCATTGGCGCGTCACTTCTAGCCAATGCCATTCTGGTTTTGGCGCCCAATATCCCCAAGCGAGCCCTAAATGGCGGCTTGATGTATCTGCTGGTGGCCCTGTCGATTTATGCGCATGATTTATTGGCGCAAGGGCAGCGCGCCATCCCTATGCAGCGCAGCCTGTTGGTGACATTAGGAGTCTGCGGCACACTCTGGCTGGTATCCAGCGGCCTCATGTTACGCAGTTATCACGGTACCTGGGAGCAGGATCAGGTGCGGCGCGCGCTCTTGGTCGATGCCCACCAGCATCAGCGCCAGCATGTCGCACTGCCGAAGTATTATTTCCTACCCACTTTGCGCTCGCGGGATCGCTTTGATATGCACTTCAACCCCAAAGCCATGGCCCGATACTACGGGAGCAAAGCGGTGATCAACGAATATGCCGTCCATCAGTACTATGACCTGGAGACAGGGGCACCCCCACCCGCCCCCTGAAGCTGTAAAACTTGCGCATTTACTCCGCTACAAGCCGCTTCAGGCCCCGGCGGGCCTGAAGCGGCGTTTTACAGAGAGAAACGTCGACCAGGACTGCAGCAGCAACCCGGCTGCCTATCCTCCACCCTCACCACAGCCCCCAAAAAAACATAAAAAAACCCCGCCTTCCCAAAGGAAAGCGGGGCCAAGACTGTAGTGTGTCCCTTGCTGCGTATTACTTGGCAGCGCTCAGCTCTTTGATCTGCTCACGGAAGTAGGCCAGCACGGCTTTACCGTCAATGCCCTTTTTGTCTGCGGCTTTGATCCAGTCCTCTTCCACAAAAGCCAGACGTTCCTTGAGCTTATCGCCCGCCTCGCCTTCGATGCGCAACGTCTTCAAGCCCGCTGCCGTGTGCTTTTCAATAGCTTGCTGCTCGGCAGCCTGCCATTTGGAGCCGAAATCGTTGGCAATCCACTCGCCACTGATCTTCTCGATGGCCGCACGATCAGCCTCGGACAGACTCTTCCATTTACGCTCGTTCATGAACAGGTATTGACTGGATTTACCAAACCCGCCAGGAACAGAAACCGCTGTCTTGATCAGCTTGTCCAGCTTCCAGTTATCCAGTTGGTCGTACTGGAAATACATGCCGTCAATCACACCACGAGACAGCATTTCATAGCTGTCTGAGGCCGGCGCATTCACCGTCACAATACCCAAGGCTTTGCCAATGGCATCGAACAGCGGGCTGGGCGAGCGCAACTTCTGGCCGTCCAGATCCTCGATGCTTTGCACATCTTCCTTGCGGGTAAAAATAACCGTAGCGGGACTGGTCCACATACCTAACAGTTTCACGCCTTTGTGCTCGTTGGCATCCATCATGAACTTTTCATAGGTACGCCAGTAGGCGACCGAGTTCACGCCGCCGTCATCTGTTGTGAAAGGCAATTCGGCAAACTCGATCAATGGGAAACGGTTGGCGGTATAGCTGTGTACCGACATGCCCAGATCTGCAATACCGTTACGGACCAAGTCCAGATGGGCCTGGGGCTTGCCCAGGGCATTGATGAACTCGACCTTGACACGGCCCTCTGTCACCTTCTCCACCTCCTGTGCCCAGGGCTCGAACATATTGGTCACAATAAAATGACCAGGTGGCATCCACTGCGAAAAACGCAAAGTAGTGACTTCGGCGGCAACCGACGGCAGGGTCGGCGCCAGGGCTGCTGCAGCCAGGCCCAGGCTCAAGGCCAATTTTTTGAAAACACGCATCTTGACTCCTCGTAAATTATTTTGCTGCCGGGCCACTGCAGCCCGGCTTTCTGACCGCCCGACAGAACATGAAACAGATCCTGGACCTGCACGCCCGGCGGCTTTGACTGCTGCCCGGATCACAACGGCATCCGGGCCGCTTTTACATACTGTTCGGAATAACCAGAACAATCCAGGGAACAAACACCAGCAACAACAAGCGGGCAATATCGGTCAGAACAAAAGGTGTCACACCCCGAATAATCGTGCCCAGGGAAACATCAGACATCACGTTTTTGATCATGAAAATATTCAATCCCAGCGGCGGAGTAATCAGGCTGATTTCAGCGGCCACCACCACAATCACCCCGAACCACACCAGATCAAAACCCAGCGAGGCCACAATCGGATAAAAGATGGGCACGGTCAGCATGACCATGGACATCGTTTCCAGAAAACAGCCCAGCACCAGATAAATCACACAAATGATCAAAATCACTGCAACCGGGGAGACATCCAAGCCCTCGATAAAACTGAGCAATTCACTGGGCAAACCGGCCACTGACAAAAAGTTGGTAAAAACCAAAGCTCCGATCACCAAGGCGAACATGATGGCGGTGGTCTGGGCGGCCTCGATCAGCACCGTCCAATACATGCGCGGCTGCCAACCACGGCGCTTTAAGGTCAGCAAAAAGGTGGCAGCCGCGCCAATACCGGCCGCTTCAGTCGGGGTGAACACGCCACCGTAAATACCACCCATGATGACGATAAACAGCACCGTAATGGCCATCACCCCTTTGGTCGCCTCAAAGCGTTCACGCCAACTGGCTTTCTCGCCAGGACGGCCCAGATTGGGATTGATAGCGGTAATGATGGTGACCGTCACCAGGTACATCAGCATGGCGATCAGGCCGGGCAAAAAACCGGCGGCAAACAGCTTGCCAATGTCGGTTTCGGTCAAAATGCCATAGACCACCATCATGACGCTGGGCGGAATCAAAATACCCAGTGTGCCGCCGGCGGCAATACTGCCCGTGGCCAGACGATCATCGTAGTTATATTTGCGCATATTAGGCATGGCCACGCGGCCCATGGCAGCCGTGGTCGCCATGCTGGAACCACAGAGCGCACTGAAGGCACCACAGGCAACAATCGTGGCCATCGCCAAACCACCACGCAAGTGGCCAATAAATGCATGGGCTGCTTTGTACAGGTCTTTGGACAGGCCCGACGCATTGACCAGATTACCCATCAGAATAAACAGCGGCAGCACCGTGAAGCTGTAGCTCATGGCAGTGTCAAAGCTGGTTTGCGCAGCCATGATCAGGGCCGCTTCCATGCCCGTGAACTGGGCAAAACCCACCGTTCCAACCAGCAGCATCCCCCACGCAATGGGCAAACCCATGAACAAGCTAGCCAACAGGACAAGCAGTCCGATAATAGAAATCAACATGAAACAACTCCGTCTTTATCGGCCAGGGGAGCGAAAAATCTGCAGCAAGGCAGCCAACGCTGCGATGCCGGTCATGATCGAGATGGCATAGGCAAACGGCGCAATAGGCACTTGCAGGGCATTGCTCATATCACCATATTCAGCCAGCTCATTGGCCCGGTGCCACAGATACACGGTCAGCACGGCCAACATGAGGGTAGAGAGAATATTGATCAGGCATTGCTGCACCCGTCGTGCCCACGGCCCCAGCCAGGCATCCAACAGACTGACAGTCAGGTGTTGCTGATGCCAGGTCACGCGGGGCAAGGCCGCAAAAATCAGCACGCCCAGCAAGATCTCGCTGGCCTCATAGGCTCCCAGCAAGGGGGCATGAAATACATACCGGCCAATCACGTCCACGGTCGTGACACCAGTCATCAGGATCAAGATGACCACACAGGCAGTATCCAGAATTGTCTCTACAACCCGTACTACTCCACGTGAACGCACCAGCTCCATTCCTGGCAGATCGTCGTTCATTACAGCTCCACTCTTTCTGGCCTGCGTAGGCCTGTTTTTTGGGTCATCATGCCCCCCGAAAAACCGGCGAGCATTGTTATATTTTTGTTCTAAATAGTTTATAGATGAACCAATGCAGGTAAATAGAAAGAAACCCTTAATTCCATCCAAAATCATGGATTTGGAGCGTCGGTCTCACATAGTAAGAAAGGTAGTCACAAACGAAAGCCCTTGTCCTGTGTAAAAACAAGGACTATCACGCTGGAAGTTAGATACCCATATTCCCCTTTTGAAGGGCCGGGCCAGATATTTTCAATAATGTGAAGGGTTACGCATCACTTTCTCTGACAGCGTGTCGCAACACGTCCCTGGCAGCCTCTGTAGGGCAAGCCGCGCGAAGCAACTTCTGAAATCTGGAGCACTCCAGATGAGATGGCTCGGGGCATTCTGCAACGTGCCGCAGCATGTTGCTCAAGGTCTTCAGTCTTTGTGCCTGACGATCGAGTTCATCGGCACGCTCACTCAATGTAGATCTGGGCAGGTTTGGCTTTCGATCCTTGTCAAACATGCTACCAATCTCTTCCAGCGAAAAACCCGCACTCTTGCCCAAGGCAATCAAAGCGAGCTGCACGAGTGTGTCCTCACGGTACTGCCGACGCAATCCGTTTCGGGTAACGGATCGGATCAGGCCGATTTCCTCGTAATAGCGCAGAGTCGATGTGGCGACACCACTGGTCTTTGAAAGTATGCCGATATCAATGAGGTTCATGCTTGACTTCAAGTTGACTTGAAGTTGGATACTAGCTGGCAACCAAGCCTAGATCAAGGGTCAGACACATGAAAGAACCGACGTTTCCACCTGGCAACAAGCTCGCTTTGGCCGCACTGGCGGGCTCCATTCTGCTAGCCTCACTGGGCATCAGTGTCACGACGGTGGCACTCCCAACATTGGCTTCCGTCTTCTCGGCCTCGGTACAACAGGTGCAATGGGTCGTGCTCGCCTATCTGGTTTCGCTGACGGTGGCTATCGTGTCCGCCGGACGCCTGGGAGATCTGTACGGAAGTCGCCGTGTACTGCTTTCCGGCCTGGTGCTCTTTGCCTTGGCCTCAATCACTTGTGCTGTAGCACCGAACCTGGGCTGGCTGTTCGCGGGCCGGGTGGGGCAAGGTCTGGCTGCTGCAGTCCTGATGGCATTACCCATGTCGCTTGCCAAAGCCCTGATCGCCAAAGAGCGCATGGGGGCGGTGATGGGGTTGCTAGGAACCATGTCGGCCATCGGGACCGCGCTGGGTCCTTCTCTTGGCGGCGGCTTGATTGAGCTTCTGGGTTGGCGCTCGGTCTTTGTTCTGTTGCTTGTGTGCGCCCTTGGCATGATCGCCATTACGGCGATCGGTATCCCCAAGCAGCAAGGACCGACCACCACGACGGCGCGTATGGACTGGATGGGCAGCCTCTGGCTGTGCCTGGCACTGCTGTTCTTCGCAATGTCCGCCACTGGCAGCAAGGTCGGAATGGCCATTCCGCTCTGGATGTTACTCGCCGCAACTGCCATCGCGCTGACGGCCTTTGTCGGCTTCCAACGACGCGCCAGTCACCCACTGGTGCCCTTGGCCCTGTTGGGTAATCGAGTCCTTGCATCGTCACTGATCATGAACCTGATTGTCAGCGCCATCATGATGTCAACGCTGGTGGTTGGCCCCTTCTATCTGGCATTTGGCCTTGGCCTGAATGAACTGATGGCGGGCCTTGTAATGGCGGCCGGTCCTGCTGCCGCCGCGCTGTCCGGTGTACCCGCCGGCCAGCTCACGGACCGATTCGGCACCAATCGAATTGTGCTTGCTGGTCTGGTGCTTGCGACGGGCGGACTGATCTGCTTCGCACTGCTGCCCCTTCAAGTTGGAATTCCCGGCTACGTCATGGCACTGATACTAACAACGCCGGGCTTTCAACTGTTCTTGGCCGCCAACAACACCGCCACTATGGCAGCCGCTCCAGACGCTCAACGGGGCATGGTTTCCGGGCTGATAGGCCTGTCACGCAATCTTGGATTCATGACCGGCGCAGCACTGATGCCGCTACTTTTTGCCTCGCTCCTGGGTGATGAAGAGATGGCCTTAAGTTCCCGAATCGCCATCGGCGAGGCCTTCTCCCACACGTTTCTCTTGGCAGCAGCCTCGTTCGGACTTGCCATGGTGACCTTCTTCGTGGGGAAGAAGCGACCGACATCCATCGCAATGTCATCAAAAGGTGAACCATGACTGATGCAAGCGCAAGGGCGATCCGCGCTAGCCGACAATCAGATCGTCAACGTACCCACGCTGGCACCACCGCAAACATACAGGGTCTGGCCCGTAATGAAGCTGTTTTCAGGATCGGAGAAGAATAGGGTGGCGCGACTGATGTCATCGGCACGGCCCAGGCGCTTCACAGGAATTGCGGCCGCCAGCTTGGCTTCGCGTTCGCTACCGGCTTCAACCACGTCGTAGAACATATTGGTGGTGATGGGGCCAGGGGCAATCACGTTGACGGTAATGCCTTGGTCAGCCAGTTCCAGCGCCCAGGTGCGGGCCATGCCCAACATGCCAGCCTTGGTCGCGGCATAGGCAGTACGGGTTTGCAGACCCAGCGCGCCCCGCGAGGACATCAGCACGATGCGACCAAAGTGGCGCTCGCGCATGCCAGGCACCACCGCCTGAGTAATCTGCAAGGCCGCGCCCAGATGGATCTGGGTCAGGCCCTGCAAGTCTTCCAGCTTGACCTCGTCCAGCAAGGCGGGCCAGATCACGCCTGCGTTGTGGATGAAGTGGGTCACTTCAAAGCGTTCAGCAATATCCTTGGCGGCTTTCTCGGTTGCCGCCGCATCCAGCAAATCCACCTGCACGCAGTGCAGACGCTCGTGCGTCCAGGGCAGCACATTGCGCGCCATGCTGATCACGGTGTAACCCTGATCGAGCATCTTGCGGCAAATGTCTTCACCAATACCGGTGCTGCCGCCCGTCACAATGGCGGTGTAGTGAGCTTGTGTCATCTTGATTGTCTCCAGGCAAATTCAAGGCGCAGGGCGCGCCACCAGCACGGCTACGCCACCGGCATCCAGCTCCAGACTCAGGCGCACTTTTTCATCGGCCTGCCCGCCTTCGGGCAAGTGGGCGATGGCAAAAGGGCCGCAATCCAGTTGAACGGTGCCGATACGCCAGGGCAGTCGTGCCTGAAAATAGGGTTCGTTGCTGTGATGCAATGTGGTCGTGGCCTGCAGAACACCAGTGTTGGCAACGGCCTGCCAGTTCAGCGTGGTGTGCAGGCAATGGCCGCACACATCGCGGGCGGGATACTGCACCGTGCCGCAGGACGGGCACACTTGCAGGGCGAATTCGCCGCGCTGGGCGGCCTCGGTCAGACCGGCTGCCGTGGCGCTGCGTGCGCCCGGTGGCAAGATTTGGGTATCGCTCATCACTGCCCCCGTTCCAGCAAGGCCGCGGCAGTACAAATGCCCCGGTCGTAATTAATCATGCCAAAGCCGGACACCAAACCGATGCGGGCATTGGCCACTTGCGTATCACCTGCGGTATCCGTCAGTTGGCGCAGCGCCTGGACCAGACCCAGATAACCACCGGCTGCGCCGGCCTGGCCTACCGACAATTGGCCGCCGCTGGTGTTGAAAGGAAAAGTGCCATCCACGGTAAAGGTGTTCTTGCGAATGAACGCCGGGCCTTCGCCCTTGGCGCAGAATCCCAGGTCTTCAAACTGCAAGACGTTGATGACGGGGTAGTCATCGTAGGTTTCCATGAAATCCACGTCTGCCGGGGTAAGGCCCGCGTGTTCGTAGAACGCATCCTTGTCCATGGCCCAACCACCACGATGCTGTACCGCGTCTTCAGGGAAGGCATTGTGACGCTCGATAGTGGAGCGGATACGGACATAAGGCAGGCCCAGTGCTTCGGCCTGCTCACGACGCATGACCAGATAGCCTTCGGCTCCGGCGCACGGCATCACGCAGTCAAACAAGTGGATGGGGTCGGCAATGACGCGCGCCTCCATGTACTGTTCCAGCGTCAGCGGTTTTTTCATCAGGGCATGCGGATTGCGTAGCGCATTGTCGCGCTGGGCGACACACAGCTTGCCGAAGTCCTCACGCGTGGCACCGTAATGACGCATATAGTAGTCCGTCAGCAGCGCAAAGCTGGCATTGGGGCCGCCGGCACCGTAAGGGTAGACAGCATCCTGCGAGAAACGCGAGAAGCCCGACACCGTGTTCTTGAAGGACTCACGGTGATTGGTATCGCCCGCGATACACGCCACGATGGACGCATCACCACACTGCACGGCACGCGCCGCACGGCGCATGGCCACCACGCCGCTGGCTCCACCCATAGGGATGTGATCCAGCCAGCGCGGGCTCATCTGAAAATGCTGCATCACGCCGACAGCCGTGTCACTGCCCAGCGTAAAGCTGGACACACACACGCCATCGACATCGGCTTTTTTCAGGCCGGATTGGGCCAGCAACTGGCCCAATGCCGCACCCAGCCACCAATGGGCGGTCTGCTCGGAATGGCGCTCGTAGGGGATGGTCACCGGGGCGACCAGCACCACATCGTCATAGCCCTGGCGGGCTGCTTGCGGCAAGGCCATGGGTTCAGGCCTCCTGACGTTTTTTCAGGTGATTGGTGTTCACGCAGGCCGGGTTTTCCAAAGCGGCCAGAGCCACTGTTTTCAGCTCACCGCGCTGAATCTTGTTGGTCGAGGTCAGCGGCAGGGCATCCACAAACAGCACGTAGCCGGGCACCTTGAAGTAGGCCAGTTGGGTCAGGCCCCACTGCACCATTTCCTGGGCAGCCTGTTCGCGCTGTTCCTGGGTTTCGATGGGATTGTGCGGCACCACCAGCGCCATCACTTCGTCGCCACGGATGGCGTCGGGCACGGCAGCCACGGCAATGGAGCGCACCAGCGGGTGCTGCTGCATGATGTTTTCCACTTCCACGGCAGCGATATTCTCGCCACTGCGACGGATCACATTCTTTTTACGGTCCACAAAGTGCAGGTAGCCTTGTTCGTCACGGCAAACAATGTCGCCCGTGTGGAACCAGCCGCCTTCCCAGGCTTCATCAGTCGCCGCTGGATCTTTCCAGTAGCCGGAGAAAAAGCCGTAGCGTGGGTTGTCACCCGCCGAGCGCACCAGCAGCTCACCGTTTTCACCGGCTTGCGCAGGCTCGCCATCGTCCTTGCGCAGCAGGACTTCCACCACAGGCATTTCCTTGCCGAAGCAGGAAGTGCCAATAAAGCGGGGCTCGTGATTGGCGATGATGCTGGCACCGGCGCCAGTTTCGGTCATGGCCCAGGCTTCCAACAGTGGGAAACCAAAGCGTTCTTCAAACAGGGGATGCAGACCGCGATCCACACCGGCGCCAAAACCAAAGCGCACACTATGCTGACGATCTTTTTCGCTGGCCTCGGCCTTCATCAGAATGGCGGGCATCACGCCCAGGTAATGCACCACGGTTGCACCGGATTCGCGTACCGAATCCCACCAACTGCGTGGGTGGAAACGGTCCAGAGAAATCAGGCAACCGCCGGTCTTGATCATGGCCATGGTCGAGCAGGCCATCGCATTCATATGGAACAGGGGCAGCGGAGTCAGCATGCGCTCTTTGCCGTGCTCCAGCGAGGCCAGACCACCAATGTCGCGGTACCACTCACCGGCGTAGTGGAAGTACTGGTTGGCCAGCATGCAGCCTTTGGGGCGGCCTGTGGTGCCAGAGGTGTACAACAGGGCACATTCGCTGTTTTCATCAGGAATATCACAGGAGCGGCAAGCGGCGCGCTCTACCATCGGAGGCATGTCGCCATCGGCCATGATGGCAAAGGGCTGACCGGCTCGCTGAGCCGCTTCCAGCAGATCCTGGTGGCGGCTGGGCAGGGCAATGGCCATGATCATTTCCGAATGGCCGATCAGGTATTCCAGCTCGGCAGCGCGCAGGTCTGGATTGATCGGCACAATGGACACGCCCAGGCTGTTCAGTGCAAACCAGTGCAGGAAGAACACGGGGCGGTTCTCCAGCAGGATGCCGACGCGGTGACCGTGGCCGTAGCCAGCAACCGCGTAAGCACCGCGCAAGGCGTCGATACGCTCCAGCGCCTGACCATAAGTCAGCTCGCCCGCTTCAATACCGTAGATCTCAGCGGTCTCAGGCAGGGTACATACAAAGGGCTTGTCGCCCCATTTCTGGGCGGTGTCTCGAAAAGCCTGGTAGACCGTGGTGTTGGCCATCAAAAATTCTCCTGTCCTGTCACATAAACAACTGGATATTGCCGAAAGGCGCGTCGCAGTTAAGCAGATCCACTCGTTTCAGACGGATCTTCAAGGCGTCGTCCTGGCGCACCAGGGTGTAGGTATTCCAGCCTACGTAAATATCTTGGTTGTCGCCGCGCGTTTCCGTGTAATGGAAAGCGCAACGCACGGTGTATTCGCCTTTTTCCTCGTCCATGCTTTCCACGGTGGGTTGCTGGAGCAAGTGATGGCTGCGGCTCTTGGGCTGCTGGGAAAAGGTACGGCGGCCTGCCAGACGTTCCACACGGATACGCAGCAAGAGTTTGTCCTCGTGCATCAGGGACGCATGCAAACGAGCATCCTGCTGATCGTGCACTAGAGGCATCCAGTAGTAGCCATCCTCGGTAAACAGGTCGAGCCATTGCTCGTAGCGCTGTTCATCCAGCAGGCGGGCTTCCGCATACACAAAATCGATAAGGGCCTGACGGCTGATTTCGCTCATGGTTATTCCTCTTCTTGTTTAGCCTGCTGCTCGGGCAGCATGAACTTCAGCCAGGCACGGAACTGGGCGCGCATCTGCATTTCGCTGGTGCCGTTGATCACCACATTCTTTTGCTGGTCTTCGTCTTTTTCCACCAGACGGGCCAGATTCATCCAGTCGCGGCCACGCGACTGCAAGCCTTGCTGGGCACGCTCGTACATTTCCAGATCATCGTGGCCGACCATGGAAGTCGGTGCGTTGATCAAGCGGTTGTACATCAGGGTGCGTTCCAGGAAGGTGTCAGGCGCACCCACTAGGCGGAAGGTCCAGGACTCCACCAAGGTCTTGTCAGCGGCCAGCGGCTTGAACAAACGCAAGGTCTGGATCGGGCCCTTGACCATGATGTTGGGGAAGTAACAGGTGTTGTGACGCGTGTCGCCCAAAATGGCTTTGGCACGCTCTTCACCGTAGGCTTCGACCATCTGGTCCCAGTAACCGGGGATTTCGGAGTAATCCGCGTGGATGGAGTTGCTCACGCCGGTATGGCCGTGACCGTTTTCCCACACGCGAATACCCATGCCTTCGTAGAACTCGTAAGGCGACATGAACGGGGCGAACAGCTCAACCGCCATGGGCTTGGGCGTACCTGGAGGGGCCGCTTCCCAGGCTTTGACAGCCGTACCAGCCGAGGACTCGTGCGCCACCATGGGGTGACAGGTATCGGTCTGGTTATCGACCAGCATTTTCCAGTTGCACTGGTGCATGTAGCGCATTACGCCACCGGCCACTTCCAGACGACCTTCGGGGGAGCGATCCACCATATTGTCGATGGTGCTCAGGGACTCACCAAAAAAGTCCTCAAAGCTCACGCCTTCATCGGCCAGGCGACAGAACACGAAATCGCGGTACACCTTGACGTTCTGTACCGCCGCCATGCCCTTGCTGCCTTCGGTGCATTCAAAGCCGGTGTTTTCGTAGCCTTTCTTCAAAGGGATGGACAGCAACGAGCCGTCGGTCTTGAAGGTCCAGGCGTGGTAGGGGCAACGGAAGAATTTGCCCGTGTTGCCACAGGTCTCGCCCGCCACTTGCACGCCTTTGTGCGGGCAGCGGTTGTAGAGCACGCGGATGCTGTCATCGGTATGGCGCACCATGATGACGGACTCCGTACCGACCGTCGTGGTGTAGAAGTCGCCTTTATTGGGCACCTGGCTGGCATGGCCAACGTAGACCCAGGTATTGACGAACAACTGCTCCATCTCCAGTTCAAACAGCTCCTGGTTGATGTACAAATCCTTGTGGACCTCGGCCTCGCGTACCAACTCGCGGATGGCCTGGGGATTATCACGATACTTTTCCATCATGTTCTCCGTCGCCCTTGGGCTTATAGATCCAGCACCAGACGCGGGGTCTTGGCGCGGGAAATACAGATCTGGATGACCTTGTTGCTGGCTTTTTCCGAGTCGCTCAGGAAGTAGTCGCGGTGGTCAACCTCGCCTTCGATCACATCACAGGTACAGACGCCGCACTCGCCGCGCTTGCAGTCGATCATGGGGTCCAGGCCCTGCTCTTCCATCACGTCCACAATGGTCTTGTCGGCGGGAATGTGCAGGGTCACGCCAGTCTGGCGCAATTCCACTTCAAAAGGCTGGTCGCCTTCCTGGGGAGCGGCGGTAATGAACAGCTCGAAGTGAACATGGTCGCTAGGCCAGCCGCGTTGCTTGCAGGCTTCGATCACGGCATCAATCATGCCTTTGGGGCCGCAGACGTAAATGTGCTGGTCTTTGGACAGACCGTCGAGCAAAGTACTCAGGCAGAAACGGCCTTCGCTGTCATCCGCGTAGTGGCGCAGAGCCGGGCCGGACAGGGCCGTCAACTCGTCCAGAAAGGCCAGTTGTTCCACGCTGCGACCGGCATAGTGCAGTTGGTACGGGCGACCTTGATGATGCAAGGCAGCGGCCATGCTGGCAATGGGGGTGATACCGATACCACCGGCAATCAGCACGGTTTCGGTTTCGCCGGCAGCGGCAGCATGCAAGGGAAAATCGTTCTTGGGGCCAGCCACGCGCAGCGTATCGCCGACTTTGAGGCTGTGCATGAAGCGCGAACCACCCGAGCTGTTGTCCTCCAGGCGCACACCCAATCGGTAACAGGTCGGACCCTGTGCCGTGTCGGCGTCCAGCGAAATCAAGGAATAACAGCGGTGATCGTTCAGATCAGGGATCTGTACCTGCAGGTGCGAGCCCGGCGCAAACGCGGGCAGGGAACCGGCCTGGGCAGGCTCGAGCGTAAAACTGCGAATCAGCGGGGATGCGTTCTGGATGTCCCGGATGACGAGTTCAAAAGTATCCATCATGTGCCTACCATTGAGCATGACTACATCAATTACCCAGCCGAAAAGGCCAAGCCATGGCATCATGTAGCGCCGCAGGCGGCAATGGGACGGTATCTCGTAGCCGATCAAGGCTGCGTAAGGCTCGTCTACTGTCTCCGCTAAAACCGGCTGCCTGACATCCACACTGGCTGTACGGCTGGATCGCTATTCATTCTTTTGTGAATTTATTTTATTGATGAATAGTTTACGGATAAATATATACTGCCGAATATAATGGAAAACCACTAGGTGAGAAAACAGCAGAACCGTACTGTACACAATTCTGCCGTTGTCCCCCCTTTTTCTACTTATTGGGCAACCAGCGCAACGACGCGCAAGGGGCTGCCAGAGCCAGCTTCAATCTTCAAAGGGGCCGACATGATCAGCGCACCTTGAGGGGGCAGTTGATCCAGATTGCACAGACACTGCAGACCGTAGCGGTTGGCACCGTGCATCAGGGTGTGGCAAGGGTAGGCAATAGGCCAAGCGTAGGATTGACCTGCATCGGTGTTGATGGTTTCAACGCCAAAACCGTGAACCTTGCGCTCGTGAATCATCCACTCCACCGCTTCCTGTGCTGGGCCAGGCGTGTGAGCGCCGTCTTCACGCATGTTCAGGAACGCCTCGGCGTCGTTCACGCGCTTGGACCAGTCGGTGCGAAACAGTACCCAGGCGCCTTCAGGAATACGGCCATGCTTGGCTTCCCAGTTCTGCAAAAACTCCGAGGTCAGGATGAAGTCTTCGTTCTGGGCCACTTCAGCAGAAGCATCCACCACCACGGCAGGGCGCAGGAAATTGTCCACCGGAATGGTATCGACGGTGTTGTCGGGATGATCCTTACCGGAGATCCAGTGTGCTGGCGCGTCAAAGTGGGTACCTGTGTGTTCGCCACAGGTGAAGTTGTTCCAGTACCAGCCTGGGCCGTTTTCGTCGTATTGGCTGATGCGCTCAATCGAGAAGCCCACCGTCTGGCCAAACTGAGGGGGCAGTTGCAAGGCGGGGAAGCTGGGAGACAGAGTCTGGGTCAGATCCACGAAACGGACCTGCTTGCTGTCGATCGCCTGGATAAAGGCTGCCAATGGGTTCTTGTCGCTCATGTCATCTCCTACTTAGATCTTATGTCATCGTTATAAGTGCCTGCCCTGCAAGGCGCAGGATAGGGACCAGCCGTTAAAACAGCCCGCTCCTTCAGGCCCGGCGCTGCCCTTTTTTACAAAAGGCAGTGTGCATCTTGAACCGCTGCGGCCAGGCCACGGCGGTTTTTTTTGAGCCGGTCGCTTGAGCAAAGCGACCCGTCAAAAAACGGTCCCGATCCAATACTGGAAAGGGACCGTCTTGAACCTGCTTACACTTCCTTGTCGTCCAGAACGGAGAACTCGGCAGGATTCAGGTCTGGCTGGGACGCTGCATCGCCTTCGTAAAAGCGGGCAGGGGTCAGCGCCTTGCGATTCACACGCAGGTCAAACACGTCAAAACGGTTGTAGTGACCAGTGATGTCGTGCATTTGACGCGGCTGGATGCAGCGCGACAGATCGATGTCGGCGTAGGCAATGCCTTCCTTGTCGATCAGTGCTTCGCCCTGCACGCGGCCATCGGGACCAATAATGCCCGAGAACGCGCTGTTGGGACGAGCCAGCAGCTCACGTGCTTCAGGATGGCTGGCCGACATGGCTTCGATGATTTCCTCGGAAACCGTCGAGCAAGCCACCACCGTAAACACCTTGCCTTCAAAGCAGTGAGCCGCAGCCCGCAGGCGAATCGCTTCGGCCATGTCGTAGTCTTTTGGTGCCACGGGCAAGGCAATGTAGCTGGCAACGTGGACCAGTTCACCTTGCGACAACAGGCTGAAACGAGCCAGCGTGTTGGTGTTTTCACCGCAAGCCAAGGCACCCAGCGGGCCGATGGTAGTGTCATGCACACGCATCGAGGAGGCGTCACCGTTGGCCCAGGTCAGCTTTTCAGCCCAGGTTGGAACCAGTTTGCGGTGACGACCCAGAATGCGGCCATCGGCACCGATGGTGACCAGCGTGTTGTAAATGGTGCCGATGCCAACGGGACTGCGCTCGTTCACACCCAACACCACATTGACCTTGCGCTGGCGGCAAACCTGCGCAACCTTCTGGATCTCGGGACCGGGCACTTCGATGGCCGATTTGCACAGGCGCTCGAACCACGGGCTGCCCTCGATCGGGTTCATCACCCAGCTCCAGTAGGGGTAACCGGAGACGAACACCTCGGGAAAGGCGATCAGCTCGGCACCGTTGTCGGCTGCTTCATTGATCAGACGACATACTTTCTCGATGGTCGCATTCGTGTCCAGGAACACAGGCGCTGCCTGAACGGCGGCGGCCTTGAACTGACGCAATTCCAGCATCATGCTCTCCTTTACTTAGTTTTGGGGGGTCACGTCCACGATGGGGTGACGCAATTCGCCAATGCCTTCGACCACTGCGTGCACCACGTCACCAGGCCACATCCACTCTTGAGGATCACGGCCAGCGCCCACGCCTTCTGGGGTACCGGTAGCGATGATGTCACCGGGTTCCAGCGTGATACCGGCGCTGATGTCCGCGATCAGGTCGTTCACGTTGAACAGCATGTGCTTGGTGTTGGAGCTTTGCTTGGTCACACCGTTGAGCGTCAGGCTCAGGTTCAGGTTGTGAGGATCGGTCAGCTCGTCAGCGGTCACGATCACGGGGCCGAAAGGAGCGTAGGTGTCCTGGCCTTTGGAGTAGATCCACTGACCGGCACGACGGCAGTCGCGGGCGCTCACGTCGATCATGACGGAGTAACCGAACACGTACTTCAGGGCGTCTTCTTTAGCCACGCGCTGAGCACGGGTACCCATGATCACGGCCAGTTCCACTTCCCAGTCCATTTGCTGAGTGATGTTCTTGTTGTGCTCGATGGCATCGCCAGGGCCAACCACGGTGGTAGGTGGCTTGGAGAAAATCACAGGCTGTTTGGGCAACTCTTTGGAGGTGTCCAGCGTACGGCTGGATTCGGCCACGTGTTCCACGTAGTTCAGGCCGATACCAAAGATGTTCTTGCGTGGGCGTGGGATAGGAGCCAACAGCTTGACGTTGGCCAGGGGCAGCGCCACACCAAAAGGCATATCGTCGGCGTAGGTTTCCAGCAAGCGAGCCGTGGAAGTCACAGCGGCTGGGCCCAGGTCGATGAAATCGAGCATATTGTCAGGCAGCATGTGGCCTGTGGCGTCGCCCAGGTAACCCAGGTCAACCACCAGATCGCCCACAATGGCACCCAAGCGGCCAGCGGCAGCAACTTCACTACGGTACGTTACAAGACGCATTTCTATCTCCAGATTGGGCCATCTTGTGCAGATGGCTTGAATAAATCGGGTCGGCCCGCCTTGGCAGGCCGTCCAAATAAGTTAAACAAGTAGTCTTACAGCAGGACCTGGTGGCCGCCGTTCTCTGCCAGCGCTTCTTCGCGGTACAGATTCAAGGCGCGCATCACGGGCAGATCGTGGAACGAGAACAGGCAAGCGTCATCGGACGAGGAACCGTTCACGTGCTCGTGGAACATCCAGGAAGGTACGCAGAAAATGTCGCGTTCGCGCCAGTCAAAGCGTTTGCCATTGATGATGGAATACCCTTCACCTTTGGCGCATTGATACATGATGCTGCCCGTGTGACGGTGGGCCTTGGTGTGCTCGCCAGGACGCAGCATTTGCATGCTGGCGCCAATGGTAGACATGACAGGGCCGCCGGTCAGCGGGTTGATATAGTCCATGATGACGCCATCAAACGGGCTGCCGTCCGTGACCTTGGCGTAGGCCGACAAGGCTTCGTAAGTAGGCTCCCACTCGTACTTGAGCAGGGGCGAGTACGGTTTTTGCCAGTCGTGCAAGGTTGGCTTCAGGCCTCGGCCACCCCAGATACCCACCGCGTCATTGACGGGGTGCGTAATGGCTTGGGACAAGTCAGGGTGAACCGCGTAGAAACCGGCTTCCAGTGCGTTGACCAAGGGGATGTCCAGTCCGTCTTGCCAGATGCAAGGCAGGCCGTCCGCTTCAACGCCATGCTCGTGCCAGCAGCCGTTAGGCGTGAGCACGAAGTCATTGGCGCCCAGCGTCATCTTGTGGCCGTCCACGATGGTGTAGGCACCACGGCCTTCCATAATGAAACGCAGGGCCGAGGAGGAGTGAGCATGAGCGGAAGCCGCTTCGCCCGGTTTCATGACCTGCAAACCGGAGTACAGCCAACCCACCGCCGCCGAGACTTCCTGGCGACCGGGGTTGTTCAGGTAAATCACGCGACGACCGGCCTTTTCAGGGCTGACCAGATCGACCGAACGCAACACGTAGTCGCGCAGGTCGCGGTAGCGCCAGACCACTGGCACGGAGTCAGACTTGGGCTCCCAGGGCTCAATCTTGTTGGCCACGGTCCACAGGGCGCCGGCCTCAAACTGAGTCAAATCCTGGTAGTACTTCACCAATTCGGGCGTGTCCTCAACATCTGCACGACCGAGCACGCTTTCGCGGTGGGTGTCAAAACGTTCTTCCGACATGATGCTGTCTCCTTCTGTGTTTTATGACTTGGCAGGGCCGTCCTGGGCCACTGGCGCACGTTTGATTTGACGCTGCAACCAGTCCTTGCCCCATTCGTACTGAACGGGCCAGGCCAGGTCGGTGTAACCCAGCTCCGCAGCCTGACGCTGAGGCCAGTTTGCGTCGGCCAAAAAGCCACGCGACAGGGCACACAGGTCAGCACGGCCTGCAGCAATAATGCTGTTGGCGTGATCCGCTTCCATGATCGAACCCACCGCCATGGTGGCGATACCGGCTTCGTTACGGATACGGTCGGAGAATGGTGTCTGGTACATGCGGCCGTAAATTGGCTGCTGCTCCAGCACCACTTCACCCGAGGACACGTCGATCAGATCGGCACCGGCTTGCTTGAACAGGCGTGCAATTTCCACACCGTCGTCCGCCGTGTTGCCGCCTTCGGCCCAGTCGGTTGCCGAGATACGCACCATGATGGGCTTGTTCTCTGGCCAGACGGCGCGGATAGCCGCAAACACTTCCAGCGGGTAAGCCATGCGATTTTCCAGACTACCACCAAACTCGTCACTACGCTGATTCGTCAGCGGCGAGATGAAGCTGGACAAGAGGTAGCCGTGGGCCGCTTGCAATTCGATGCAGTCAAAACCGGCCTGATCGGCGCGCTTGGCCGCAGCCACAAAGGCGTCACGAATTTCGTCCATCTGGGCACGGGTAATCTCGGCAGGCACGGCAGTTACGCCCGCCTGATACGGCAGGGCGGAAGCCGACACCAAGGGCCAGTTGCCTTCAGCCAGCGGCTGATTGGCTTTTTCCCAGCCCAGTTGCGTCGAACCGCGACGGCCCGCATGGCCCAGTTGCACACCAATCTTGGCACCCTGTTCGTGGGCAAAAGCCACTACAGGTTTCCAGGCATTGGCCTGCTCGTCGTTCCACAGACCGGTACAACCGGGAGTGACACGGCCTTCAGGCGTCACCGCCGTCATTTCAGCCATGATCAGGCCAGCACCACCCATGGCGCGGCTGCCGTAATGCACTTGGTGCGTAGCACCGGGCATACCGTCCTTGGCGCTGTACATCAAGGTGGGCGAGAGCACGACACGGTTCTTCAACTGCATATCGCGCAGTTTGAAGGGCGTAAACATAGGCGAAGGGGCCTTTTCACCGTCGGCCAGCGTCATGCCGGCTTCGGTCGCCATCCAGCGCTCGTATTTTTCCAGCCAGGCGGCGTCACGCATGCGCATGTTCTCGTGCGAGATGCGCTGCGAGCGGGTCAGCATGGAGTAGGTGAACTGCTCGGGCTTCATATTGGCGTAACGGGCCACGTTCTCGAACCATTCGGTCGAGTTGCGGGCAGCATTCTGAATACGCAATACGTCCACGCTACGAGCGGCTTCGTAATCTTTCAGGGCCTCTTCCATGGACTCGTGGTCCATGTGCTGGGCCAGGGTGATGGCATCTTCCAGGGCCAACTTGGTGCCGGAACCAATAGAAAAGTGAGCGGTGTGAGCGGCGTCGCCCATCAGCACCACAGGAACTTTCTTGCCGGTGCCGTAATCTTGCCAGTGCACCCACTTGTTGCAGATAACGCGTGGGAAACGGATCCAGATGGCCGAACCGCGCAGGTGGGTGGCATTGCTGATCAGCTTGTTGCCATCGAGGTGGTCGGCAAACAGCTTTTCGCAGTAGGCAATGGCATCTTCCTGCGACATTTCGCCAATACCGGCTTTCTGCCAGGTCTCTTCAGGCGTTTCCACGATGAACGTGGACAGACCGTCCTGGAAGCGGTAGGCGTGAGCCTGGAACCAGCCGTGCTCGGTTTCAACAAAGATGAAGTTAAAGGCATCGAACACTTTTTCCGTACCCAACCACACAAAGCGGCAGTTACGGGTGTCGATATCAGGCTGAAACACGTCTTCGTAACGGGTACGCACAGCACTGTTGATGCCGTCAGAAGCGATCAGGATATCGGCGTTGTACTTGCGGGCCAATTCAGCTTCGTCCGTGACCACGGTCTCGAACACCAGCTTGACGCCCACTTCTTCACAGCGAGCTTGCAGGATGTTCAGCAGTTTCTTGCGACCAATCCCGATAAAGCCATGACCGCTGGAGCGCACGGCGCTACCTTTGAAATGGCACTCAATGTCGTCCCAGTGGTTGAACGCGTCACCGATGGTCTGCGCGGACACGGGGTCAGCTTCACGCAGGTTTTCCATGGTGGCGTCCGAGAACACCACACCCCAGCCAAAGGTGTCGTACGGTCGGTTGCGCTCGACAACAAAAACCTCGTTCTGAGGGTTTTGCAACTTCATCAGCAAACCGAAATACAAGCCGGCTGGGCCTCCGCCAATACATACGATATTCATGATATGTCCGTATGGTCTGAATACATGCTTTCGAGCATAGTATATTTATTAATAAATATTATACAAGTCAACTATTTAAATCAAAAAAAAATAGCTGACCTGCACACTGCCTGCTACTACTTCAAACTAGATCAAGCCTTGCTGCTTTCTGGCTGGGCAATCACATACTCTTGCATGGGGTTGCGCAGAAAATCAGGGATAGAAATACCCAGGTGCGTCTCCAGCGAGGTGGTCACCACGGTCTGGCGCACTTGCATACGCAGCACACCATCTTTACCGATGCAACGCAACAGCAGCGTCAAGGAGCTATTGCCAATGCGTTCCACACCCAGGCTCATCACCACATCATCACCCATACGGCTGATGGACTTGAACTCGGCCTCAATATGCACCGAGGGCATGCCTACCCGTTTGCTGGCGATCATGTTGTGAAAACCCTCGGGGGTCATGGAGTCGATCCATGCTTCCATCAGGTCGTTAAACATCACAAAGTACTGCGGATAAAAAACGATACCCGCTGGATCGCATTCCGAAAAACGGATGCGATGTTCTTGTTCGTACAGCTTGGAAACCATGTTGTAGACACCTTTTTAGCAAGTGTTTTGTGCGCCTGTTCGTGACGCTATCCGCATCCTGCCCGGTTCACAGGCCTGGCAGGATGCACCTTATGCTAGCCAGCAGCGCTTTGCAGATGGACCCGCAACAGGCCCAGATGCTGATGGATGTGCACGACTTCCTCGGTACCCAGTCCTTCAAACATTTCTGCAATCCAGTCGCTGTGGGCCTGGGCCATCGCCTCAAAACTGCTTTTGCCCTTGGGGGTCAGTCGCAACACCCAGGCACGTCGATCTGTCGGGCTACTCTGACGAGACACCATGCCCTCGCGGGCCAGCTCGTCAGTCAGTCCGGTAATATTGCCGCCGGTCACCATCAGATAGCGCGACAACTCACCCATCTTCAGGCCCTGCGGGTAGCGGTACAACTGGGCCATATAGTCAAAACGGGCCAGCGAAATATCAAAATTCTGGCGCAGGCGGCGACGGATTTCGTCCTCGATCTGCTTGGTGCAGGTCAGCATGCGCAACCACAGTTTCAGGCTGGCCGGGTCCTTGGGACCGACGCGCCCTTCAAAACCGGCATCGGCCGGCTCTACCAAAAATTCGAGTGCTGCTTCGCTTTGATTCATATTGTTTTTCCCCCAAGCTTTGGCTAATTCAGTTTGACCAACAGGCGGGATATTCTTGCTTGAACAAGTGGCCAAGTAGACACAGGATCTATGGCTTTCAGGGCCTTGGTCGCAGTGCCAATCCGAATTTATATTCTACTATGAATATTTTAGAAATAAAGTATTTGGGGGGTTAAATCCGTGTCCTCAAGGGTTTTCACCGAGGCCGCCCGAAAGCGGCCCGGTGTGACCCTTTACACCAGAGCGTACTGGCGCAGTGCCGCCTCCAGCTTGGTGCCGTGCTCGTCGGCCAATGCCGCATCACGCAAGGCACCCAAGATGGCAGGTGACAGGGTGCTGGGGTTACGCTCCAGCGCCGACATCACGGTCTGGTAATTACGCAAACCACGGACATGCGTATCGCCATAACCTTTGACCAGACGCTGGCACTGAGCAATTTCCAGCGCCAAAGCCGGGTGGGCATCGGCAGCCTGCTCGATCTGCTTTAGCCAGCCTTCAATACGCTGCTGCTCGGCCTGGTAACGCAGCGTACGACGACGCCAACGCTTAAAGCCCGACAGTACGTACAAAGGAATGAAACCGCGCACCGAACTGGTTTGAATAACACGACCGGATTTGGTCTGCGACTTCACCAGCTTGTTGCCCCAGGTAGGACGCATCAACCAACGGCCCACACTGGCAAAAGGCAGGATTTCGCTGATTTCTTCCACACGGGGATGCATGTATTCATTGATTGCCACGATCTGGCCGTCAGTTGCACGCACTTCTTTATGTACACGGTCAAAACGGCTGGAGCGGGTTTTCAGTTCGGCCACGCGAATGGCGTCCTCATAGGACATCCACAACGCCAGATAACGGCCTGTTTCACGGATCAGGGCCACATCGTCAGGACGGGCAAACTGGCTGATCTTTTTCAGGCGGTCCAGGTACAGATTGGCGTAGGCCACGTCCTGGAAGTCCAGAACCCGACGCACCCCTTCCACCACGATAGGCTGGGCCTGCTCGGGCACTTCGGCACGGACACGGTCAATCAGCTTGGCCACTGCAGGATCGCGAGGGGCCAACGTAGCCATATCAACCGGCTTGGTTTCCGAATCGGATTTGCCTGCATCGCCTTCAGCGACACGGGCGTAAGCGGCACCAAAAGCCTTCAGGCTGGGTTTGACGCCCACACCACCGCGCTCGATGGTCTGCTCGAACTGCGAGCGGCTAAAGGGCAGCACGCCGGTGCTGGCCAAGGCGCCAAACAGCACGGCGGAAATCACGCTGCCCGAGTCCTCGGCCGCTTTTTCCATATTGAAGTACACAAAACGCTTGGCCGCCTGGCTTGCGTGCGCAATCAGAGCATTGTCGTCCACACGGCCATCGCCCATGGCCGATTTTTCGGCAATGGAATAGACACGGTGCGTAGAGGCAATCAGCGTGGTGCGGTCCTCGGTGACCAGCCCACGTTGTACGGCGCGACCGGCTTCCATCAGCTCGGAGGCCAGCACCACATCCACATCACCGGGCATAGGCATCAGGGCCAGCACCGGCTTTTTGCCATCCACAGCCGCCGAATGCGGGAACAGTTCCACGTAGTAAATCGTGGCGCCGGTACGCTGAGCCACGCCGGGAACCGAGGTGGTCTGTGCAAAGTAGCCGTTTTGTTCGCCCAGATTGACGATCCAGTCGGCCAACACGCCGCCACCTTCACCACCCATGGCCAAAATAGCAATCTTGATTGGTTTGATCTGCATGATAAGAATCTCTACGGGTGTACTTAGAAGGCCAGACGATCACGACGAGCAGCGTCACGACGCTGCAACCAACCGATAAAGCCACGGCGGGTTTTTTCGCGGAACTTGTCCCAGCCTGTCGGGTTGCTGACCACTTGTGCACGGTAGAAAGACGGGCACAGAATCGCGGCGTGGGAAACCTCACCACACAGACCGCAACCCACACAACTGTTCATCACATTCGCTACGGGGTCCTGACGCAGGGCGTCCGGATTGGGGCGAATCGACAGCGAAGGGCAACCGGACAAACGAATGCAGGAGTGATCGCCGGTACATGTATCCGGGTCCACACCAAAGCGCTCGCGCACCACACGTTCGCCAGCAGCCACGGCTTTACGTACCTGGCCTTTCTCACGCCGCTGACGGTTCAACATACATTCGCTTTGCGCCACCAGCACCTTGGGACCTTTTTCCTTGGTCGTCAGGGCTTCACGCAAGGTGGCCGTCATGGTCTTCAGGTCGTAGGTGCGACGAATCATGCGCAGCCATTCCACACCCACACCCCGCGCCGCTTTCTCGATCAGGTGACCGGTACTGCGGGTTTCGTTCTTGGCCTTGGAGGACAGAATATCCTGACCACCCGTGGCTGCGGTGTAGCTGTTGTCGATCACAATGGTCAGGTTGTCACTGCGGTTGAACACGGCGTTGGCAATACCGCTGGTCAAACCGTTGTGCCAGAAACCACCGTCACCCATGACCGAGATCGCGCGCTTGTCCGAATCCACATTCAAAGCAGCCGAACCGGCGCCACCCAGGCCGTAACCCATGGTGGTGTTACCCAGGTTGAAGGGCGGCAAAATGGAGAACAGGTGGCAACCAATGTCGGCCGACACGTGGTGTTCGCCCAATTCGCGCTCCACCAGCTTCAAGGCAGTAAAGATAGGACGCTCGGGACAGCCGGTACAAAACCCGGGGGGTCGGGCGTGGACGTTCTCGTCCAGGCTGCCCAAGGGTTTGATCTCAGCCGCTTCGACTTCCACCAGACTGGCTTGTTCAGCTTTAGGACGCTCCACGGTCTCGACTTTCATCGGAATCACGCGTGGCTTGCGAGGGGCCAGAGGCTCGACGCGGCCGTATTTTTCCATGAAGGCACGCAGGCCCTTCAACATGGTGGCAGTGTTGTACTCACCGGCCAATGGCAGCAGATCCTTGCCGTGCAGCGTCACATCCACATTGTGACGACGCACGATGTCGGAGATGTTCTGTTCCACAAAGTTGGGCTGACCTTCTTCCAGCACCAGCACCGCACGCTTGCCTTCACAAAAGCGAACGACTTCAGATTCAATCAAGGGGTAGGCCACGTTCATGACATACATGGGCACTTTGGATTCGCCGAACACATCGGCCAGATCCAGATGCTCCAGCGCACGGATCACGGTGTTGTAGCCACCGCCCTGAACGATCAAGCCCACATCATCGGTGCCATCTGCAAAGAACTCGTTCAGCTGACGCTCTTCGATGAACTTGACGGCATTAGGCCAGCGCTGTTCGATCTTTTCTTTTTCGTGCATGAAGCTGGCAGGCGGCAACACAATGCGATTGATATCGCGTGTGGGTTGCTCCATGGCTTCTTTAATAGTGAACTTGGCGCGGCGGTTGTCCGAGGCCACAAACTGGCCATGCACGTGGCAGGCGCGAATCCGCAACTGCAACATCACCGGGGTATTGGACGCTTCGGACAGATCAAAGCCGTCTTTAACCGCTTGCACAATACAGGGCAGGTTGGGGCGGGGATCGAGCATCCACATCTGGGATTTCATGGCAAAAGCGTGGCTACGCTCCTGCATGATGGACGAGCCTTCACCGTAGTCTTCGCCCACAATGATCAGCGCACCGCCCTTGACCCCACCCGAGGCCAGGTTGGCCAGCGCGTCCGAGGCCACGTTGGTGCCTACCGTTGCTTTGAAAGTAATGGCGCCACGCAGCGGGTAGTTAACCGACGCAGCCAGTGTTGCCGCCGCCGTCGCCTCGCTGGCGCTGTTTTCAAAACGGATTCCGTTCTCTTGCAAAATGTCCTGGGCATCGGCCAAGACGTCCATCAAGTGCGAGATAGGTGCACCCTGGTAACCGGCCACGTAGGACACGCCTGATTCCAGCAGGGCCTTGGTCACCGCCAGGATGCCTTCGCCACTGAATACGTCTCCATCACCCAGGCGCAGCTTTTTGACTTCTTCGACAAACGATCGCTCAGCCATTTTTCTTTCCTTACTTACCGCTCATTGTGAACATGGTATTTATTTTCATATGAATATGTTTATATCTCAACATATCCATCCTCATGGTTTTCCCTAGTAAAGTCAGCAAACTATTTGCGACACGCAAACGGACAGCTTGGTTATAGTGAGCCCTGTTGCCACCATGTGGCACCCACTAGCCCGTAATGACAATAAGCACATGAGCCCCACCGAACACGACACCGTCTTTGTCGAAAACTACCTGCCCGCCTTATTGGCCCAGGCCAGCCAACTGATCTCTGCCGAGTTCCACGAAGTGGTGCTAAGCAACGGTTTGTCCATTTCCGAGTGGCGTGTCCTGTCCACCCTGTCGGGCGCGGGCGAAGTCAGTATCGGCCACTTGGCTCGTATTGCAACGACCAAACAACCGACCGTCACCCGCTTGCTGGACAGACTGGAAAAACAGGGTTTGCTGCGCCGCGTGGCCCACGATGTGGACCGCCGTATCACGCTGGTCCGTATTACCGAAGAAGGCCAAACCCTGATCTCCGGTCTGATTGCCAAGGCCCGCCTGCACGAGCAGGAAGTGGTGCAGCGCCTGCAGCCACTGGATGTCGGTGCCCTCAAGACCACCTTGCGGCGCCTGATCTCCGAGCAGCACGACTACAACGATCAGTAAAACGCAGCGACACCCGTCACACTATTGGTTCAAACCCTGCAAGGGGCTGCTCTGACGGTTCGAGTCCGGTCTTTAACGGTCGCCAACGTCATGAAACACCACCCGCGCACCACTGGAACAGTGCGTGGGTGGTGTTTTTTTGTCCGCTCAAGCCATTCAGTCTCATCACACCCTGTCCGACCAACAGGCCGGCACAGGGTGCGATCAAACAACCCGCCTATTCAGGCTGAATACCCAGTGTAGGAATCAACTCAGCATAGACCTTGGAGTCATTTTGCACGCGCTCCAGAGTCTGGGCCGGGGTGGTGTAGAACTGGGCCAGTCCACGGCTCTTGAAAGCGGCCAGCATCTCGGGCGTTTTCAGGGCCGCATCGACCTGTTCCTGAATCTCCTTTACGGTGTCATCCGGTGTGGTACCAGGAGCGAACAGCGCAAAGGTGGTCGTGGGGATGCTGTTGGCATGACCGCCTGCTTCCTGCACCGTCGGCACGTTGGGCAGCAACTCCGTACGCTTGTCTGCCCCTACCGCCAGCACGCGCACCTTGCCACCATCCACGTGTTGCGAAGCCAGAATACCGCCAACCAGCATGGCATCGGTCTCACCGCCCAAAATGGCATTTGTGGCCGGGGCCATACCCTTATAGGGAATGTAGGTGAAGTTCACGCCTTCTTCACGGGCCAGCAAGCCCATACCCAGGTGCGTAACGTGTCCGCGACCACCTGTACCCACATTGGTATCACCATTGGCTTTCTTGGCCTGAGCAATGAACTCCTTGTAATCCTTGGCCGGGAAGTCATTACGCACCAGCAGGTACAGATTCACACCGGCTACGGTGGTGACCGGCTTTAAGTCCTTTTCCCATTTGTAGGGCAGGTTACTGTAGAGCAGGGGATTGGTGGAGACCGCCAGACTGTCCACCATCAGCAAGGCAGAACCGTCACCCTTGGCTTTGGCAACATTATCAGTACCGATAATGGCATTGGCACCCGGGCGGTTTTCAATCACAAACACCTTGCCGGTGGCCTTGTTCAAATGCACACCCAGATCGCGGGCCAGAATGTCAGGCTCAGTGCCGGGTGGGTAAGGGACCACAATACGAACCTGATCCGTCGTCGGCCAGGCAGCCTGAGCCATCATCGGGGCCAAGGCCCCCACACCTGCCACCAACAGGGCCAGCGTCGTATTTTTAAGCTGCTTCATTGTCCACTCCTTATCGTTATTGATTGCGGTCCGCCACCCACTGGTAGCCCCCGCAGCGCATTTACCATCGTCCAATCAAGATATTCATCATGCGCTCGTGCGCATTGGTACGATCCTCTACCGCAGCCCAGCTCTCGCTGGCACGTCCTTTCAGGGTGTCGTGCCAGTCCAGCAGGCCTTCTTTCATACGCCGACAAACCGCTGCATACGCCGGGTCTGCGCCCAGATCGTGCAGCTCGTCAGGGTCTTGCCTCAAATCGAACAATTGTGGCCGGTAACCCTGCCAATGCATGTATTTATACTCGCCATCACGCAACATCAGGCCACGGCATTCGTCCACGCCACGACCCAGAATCTGGCGGGCTTCCCGATAGGCATAATCCAGGCTGGCCACGGTGTATTCACGTGCCCAGTCCGACTGACCGTGCAAAAGCGGAATCAGGGAACGGCCCTCCACCCGGTGTTCCTGGGCGGGCAGATGCAAGGCATCCAGAATCGTGGGGGTGACATCCACACACTCCACAAAGGCATCGCTGCTTTGGCCGCGTGTGGCATTCGCGGAGGTTCGTGGATCCACCACGATCAGCGGCACGCGAATGGCGCTTTCAAAGAAGTACTCTTTCTCGCCCAGCCAGTGGTCGCCCAGTAAATCGCCATGATCGGAGCTAAAAATGATCAGGGTATCTTTCAGGCGATCTTGCTGCTCGAGCATGTCCAGCAAACGGCCGACTTCATCATCAATCTGCTGGACCAGGCCCATATACACGGGCTTGATGGTGCGCCAGACCTCGTCCTGGGCAAAAGACTGGGACTCTTCATGCTGCTGATAGGCCGCATGCACCGGATGCGCATTCTGGCGCTCGTGTTCCGCACGCAAGGGGGTACAGGCGTCTTCCGGGCCGAAACAGTCGTGGTAGGGTGCCGGAGCTTTATAAGGCCAGTGCGGTTTAATGAAAGACAGGTGTAAGGTCCAGGGTTCTTCGCCTTTGGCCGTGATGAAATCCATGGCCCGCTGGGTGAAGTACGCGGTTTCAGAGTCCTGTGCCTGTACCCGTGCGGGCAGGCTGGCATTGCGCATGTACCAACCGGACGCAAACTGCCCCTGAGCATCCTGGCTGCCAATCACATAGTCTTCCCAGGGACGCTCGCTGTCGTAACCCTGGGCCTGCAAATACTGGCGGTATTCGCTATCCGGGCCCATTTCAAAATGGCCGTCATAACGCTCAATCGCGGTAAAACCACCTTGCCAGAAACGCTCGGCAGCCTCGGGCTGAACCTGAAACCGTCGAGCATTGGCGCCAGCTGGGTCCGGTACATGGTGCGTCTTGCCCAACAGATGGCAGTCCCTTCCCGACTGGGCCAGATAATCGCCCAGATACAGCTCGTCGATGGGGTGAGGGACGCGGTTCCAGGTGACCCGATGCGACAAGGGGTAGCGGCCGGTGTAGTACGAGGCGCGTGACGGTCCGCAGACAGCCGAGTTCACATAGGCGCGATCAAACCGCAGTCCCATCGCCGCCAAACGATCCAGATTCGGCGTCTTTAGCGCACCACCAGGGCGATAACAGGACAGATGATCGGCGCGTAACTGATCACACATGATGAACAGTACATTTTTAATTTCCAACGACACTTGGCTGTGCTGTGCCTGATCCATGTCCACCTCGTCAAACCGGGGCCGGGTCCATAAGGTGCCCAGCGTCACAAAAAGAGTAGGCCATGTGTAAGCAAATACAGAACAGACCCGCTTATATTCCCGATTATTACCGCAGTCTGAGAAAAATTTCCGAATAATCCGATTGTTTAGGTATAAACCAGTAGATCGGAGTAAGGCTCGCTGTTGCTCCCCACTGACAGGCCTGAGCGTGGTTAGAATAGGGAATCAACCACTCCGTTTTTACGAGGGCACATGAATAGTCTACGACGCATGCTGCAAATTCTGGACTTGTACGGTGCACATACGCCGGTGCTGGATGTGGAGACCATCTGCACCCGCCTGGGCTACCCTCCCGCCACCACCTATCGCTATCTGAAAGAGCTGTGCAATAGCGGCCTGTTGATTCGCAGCCCAGAAGGCTACGCCCCTGGGCCACGGTTTATAGAAATGGATTTGCTGATCCGCGAATTTGATCCGCTGGTCAGCCGCTGTCGCCCCCTGTTGCGCTCGCTGGTCGAGCAAACCGGGCTGGACGTACTGATCGGCCAGCAATACGGCGAACGCATCTTGACCACCCATCAGGAAACCGGGCCGGGGCGTTTCGAGCTGCTGTTTGGCCGTGGCCGAACCATGGACATGTTCCGCAGTTCCACGGCGCGTATCGTTACCGCTTATCTGCCCACCCGCCATCTGCGTCGTCTGTACGAGAAAAATCAACATATTGACTATGTGCAAGGCCTGGGCAAGGAATGGCCGGTTTTTTCGGCCCATATGCAGGAGCTACGCCGCGCGGGCTATTGCATTACCAAGGAGCAGATCAATCCGGGTATCGCCGGGATTTCCGCGCCTGTGTTTGACGATGCCAAACGAATCTTCGGCAGCCTGACCTTGCTGGGAAGCCTGGAGCGCTTTGAGGCCATCAATCCCGACGCCCTGGCCAGCCTGATTCAACCCGCTGCACGCGCTGTTAGCCGCGCTCTGGCCCAAGTCTGAGAACTGTGAGCCGACAAGAACCAAGCCGCGCCTGGTCCCGCATCAGCTCGCGGCTTTGTCTTGGGCGGTTTTAAAACCAAACGCACTTGGCACTAAGCCCGCTGCAGCCGCACTAGCCAATCACAGCACCTGATCTACGGCTTTGATTTCCGCTGCTCCTGTTTCCGACCCTTCTTTTTCTCCGGCTCCGCCACTTTCACCGGCGGATGGTTCACCACCCCAAACGGAATATGCACGGAGGGCAAGGTCTGCGCGGTCGGAATCAGGTGCGTGGTCTGATCATCAAAGAAGATATGCGGCTGCAAGACTTCCAGCACCCGCCGCTTTTCAATGCCGCCCAGAAAGAAAGCCTCGTTCACCTCAATGCCCCAGCTACGAATGGTATTGATTACGCGTTCATGGGCCGGGGCATTGCGCGCTGTCACAATCGCAATCCGCAAACGCGGCACATAGCTGGCATCCTGCTCCTGACGCTGCTGCTCCACTTCCTGAATATGCGCCAATTTCAGCAAAAACGCCTGCAACAGGCCCGGATTATGGGGCTTTTGCACCAAACGCACTTCGTGCTCGAAAAAGGCCGGCAGGCCGCCTTCTTGCTGATACACGCGCTCGGACTCGTCGTCCGCGATCACCCCGTCAAAATCAAAGGCCACCCGGATAGGCTGGTCATCGTAGGCATCCTCGTAGGATGAATTCAACACTTGGCCTGCAGGATAACCTTGCTGCACCGCCCGGTGCACATCCTCCTGGTTGGCTGACAGAAACAGGCTAATAGACAGCGGCTGAATATAAGGGCTGGGGTCGCCCCCTTGCAAAAACACCGCCCGCGTAATGTCCAGATCATGATGGCGGATGGAATTCATAACCCGCAAACCGGTATTGGGATCGTTACGCGACAGCAACACGACCTCCACCAAGGGATCGTCGGGCGACAAATCATTCAAGGCCAGCAAACGCCGGATAAAGGAAAAGGCCACACCCGGCTTTAACGGTTCGTGCTCGCGTGCCAACTGGTAATCGCGATAGGCCGCCTCCCCTTGCTCCAGAAAGACCTGATGAGACTGGCTCAGATCAAACAAGGCACTGGAGGCCAGGCCAATGACCAATCGTTTTTCCAGGTCATACGCCATGGACGACTCCACAAGTCAGTAAAAAAACCACGTACCAAAACGGCAAGACGGCGCCAGTACTACCCAAACAGATCAAAGCCAACTACAGTGCAACCACCATCCCCTTCGTAAACCCGTGCCACCATGCAAGCTTCCAGAAACTATACCCTTGTCCTGGGCAATCCCCACTACTCGTCCTGGTCTTTGCGACCCTGGTTATTAATGAGCCACTTGGGCATGGATTTTAACGTGCGCTGGTTCAACTTTGGCCATCCCTTTAGCACTGTGGCCTTTCACGAAATGGCCCCGACAGGCCAGGTCCCTGTGTTGCATACCAATGGGCAAACTATTTGGGACAGCCTGGCCATTGCTGAATATCTGGCCGAACAGCACCCCGGCGTCTGGCCGATTGACCCCATTGCACGCGCCTGGGCTCGCAGCGCCAGTGCAGAGATGCACGCCAATTTTTCCTCGCTACGTAATCTGTGTCCCTTTGCCGTTGCCTTGCGGGCCCATCACCATCAGCACGATATGCGCCTGCAAGGTGAACTGGATCGCCTACAAACCCTCTGGCAAGAAGGTTTGAGCCGTTTTGGTGGCCCCTTCCTGGCCGGCGAGCGATTCAGCGCGGTCGATGCCTTTTACGCCCCCGTGGTATTTCGCTTGCAAACCTATGGTCTGACGCTGGACAAGACGTGCCAAAGCTACATGAGTCGCTTATTGGCACTGCCTGCCATGCAACACTGGCATCAAATGGCCTGTGAGGACACCTGGCGCGACCCGGACCACGAGGCCGAGGTCTTGCATGTGGCTGAGGTACATCTGGATTTGCGCCAGCCAACCTAGTGTCAGCTATTTGCCATGTAAGTACAGACACGAAAGAGTATCCTTGATGGTCCCGAATGATTTCGCTGTCAAGGATTGCGTCGCATGGGCGATACGTACTTTCGTACTACACACTACCATTTCACCGATTTGGATCTGCAAGCGCAGGATACCTATACAGGCTCGCTGGCTGAACAAGCCCGAGCCAACACCGCCTGTTTACGCTTCGATGTATTGCGCAAGGACCAGCCCCCCGGACACTGGGTGCTGCACGAAAGCTGGCAAGACGCCCAAAGCTGCAAGGACTTTCACGCCAGTGCCCCCGCCCAGACCCTGCAACAGGCACGAGTCGAACATCACCTGAGCCACCCGAGCCAAGCAGCGGACGCTGACAAACCCGCAACGGCACGGCCCCCCTGCAAGAAAAGCAAGTGGGACCCTTACGTGTGGATCAGTATCGCCATGTGTATCGGGGTAATGGGTACGGCCTTGGCCAGCCCCCTGTATCCGCTGTACCAGGATCGCTGGGATCTGAACGCCAGCCACATCACCCAACTCTACGTGGCGTATATGGCCTCCGGCTTGACGGGCCTGCTGTTTCTGGGCCGCTTAAGCGACATGAAAGGCTTTATGCCCGTGCTGCGTACCGGCTTGATTCTGGTCACCAGCGGCGTAACCCTGTCCGCCTTTGCCTGGGATGTGGGCAGCTTTCTATTCAGCCGCATCATGATCGGGATGGCCTCCAGCATGATTGTGACCTCGGCCTCCATCGGTCTGGGGCAATTTAACCGGGGCGGGGATGTGCAACGCGCTGCGGCCACTACCTCGCTGATGCTGGCCTTTGGATTTGGCCTGGGCCCAGTGGTAGGCGGCCTGATCGCACAATGGATACCGAACCCACTGTTCTCCAGCTATATCCCCTCCATGATCCTGGGCGTACTGGCCATCTATGCCCTGTTTCAAATCCGGCCCATTGCCAGCAAACAGCCTGTTCCGCAAAAGAACAGTTGGCGCACCTGGATGCCGCGCCTGACGCTGCCCGCCACCCATTTACGACGCCCCTATCTGATTGGCTGCTTGTCTGCCTGCTGCGCCTTTGCCATGTTCAGTCTGTTTGCCTCTCTGGCACCGAGCTTCATGGCGCAAATGGTGCCTTGGCACGGCCCGGCCACCAGCGGCTTTTCCATCGGGATTATTCTGTTTCTGTCCTCGGGTTTCCAGTTACTGATCCGCCGCTGGCCGGCCAAGCGCAGCGTCATTGTGGGGCTGCTGTCCTTCACCCTGGCCTGTATCGCCTTGCTGATCAATCTGTGGGCCAGCTCCTCGCTACTGTTCATTGTGTGCGTACTGCTGACCGCCTTTGGCCACGGCCTGTGCATGTACGGCGGCATGTCCATCGTGCAACGTGTCTCCCCCCCGCACCAGCGTGCCGGCCTGACCTCCACCTACCTGATCACGGGTTACCTGGGTGCCATTTTGCCTATTTTGGGCCTGGGCTGGCTGGCCGACCACTTAGGCCTGGATCAGGGTCTGATGATCTTTTGCAGCTTGGTCGCCACTGCCGCCCTGACGGTTGCCATCATCGCCTACCTAACGCCGGTCCTGCATAAACCGACCTCTGCGTGACCCCGTCCCTGGACAAGCCACCGCCTTAGGTCGTGGCTTGTCCCCGTATATTCCCCTAGCCGATTTACGCCCCTTACTAGGGTTAGACCTGAACAAGAAACGCGTTTGCACTCAGTAGAATAAAGCCACTCCTGCAACGCTTCGCAACACCACGCGACCGGATCCAGGTATCTCCCAAAAGAATAAGCAATCCTTATCAAGGAGGCATTATGGCTGTTGCATTAAACAAGCTGTTTGTCAGTCTGGGCGCGGCCTTGGCCTGCTCGGTCACCGCGCAGGCAGCGGGTTATCCGGACCACCCCATCAATATGGTGGTCCCTTTTGCGGCGGGCGGCCCCACGGACAACGTGGCACGCGCTCTGGCCGAAGCCATGCGCCCAGCCTTGGGTGAAACCATCGTGGTCGAAAACAAGGGCGGTGCCGGAGGCTCCATTGGCACCTCCCAGGTCGCCCGTGCCAAACCGGACGGCTACAACATACTGCTGATGCACATTGGCTTTTCCACGGCTCCTTCGCTGTACAAAAAACCCGGCTACGACGCCATCAATGGTATGTCCCCCATCGGTCTGGTGGTCGACGTTCCCATGACCATCATTGCCCGCGAAGACTTCCCGCCCAACAACATTCAGGAACTGGTGCAGTACTTGAAGGACAACCAGGACAAGGTTTCCCTGGCCAACGCCGGGATTGGCGCAGCCAGCCACCTGTGCGGCACCATGCTCACCGAAGCGCTGGGTATCGAGCTGCTGACGGTCCCCTATAAAGGCACCGCCCCGGCCATTGCGGATTTGATGGGCAAGCAGGTGGACGTCATGTGTGACCAAACCACCAATACCACCCAACAAATCAAATCCGGCAAAGTGAAGGTCTATGCCGTGACCAGCCCGCAACGCGTCCCAACCTTACCGGACGTCCCCACCATGCAGGAGTCCGGTTTCAAGGACTTTGAAGTGGGTATCTGGCACGGTATGTGGGCACCGAAGGACACCCCCCAGCCTGTCGTGGATACCTTGGTGAAAGCCTTGCAGACCGGCATGGCCGACAAGGACTTCCGAAGCCGCATGTCCACCCTGGGAGCGACGGTCATGGACAAAGAAGCCAACCCGGCCGCCTTGCAAGCCAAAGTGGAACAACAAGTTCCCCAGTGGGCCGCCTTGTTCAAGAAAGTGGGCGTAGAGCCCCAATAACGTCTGTTAGCCCAACGGCTTTTGAAAAGGACGCTTAGGCGTCCTTTTTTTAAAACCTACCCCATCTGCATAACCACAAAAAAGCGCCTGCAATAAACAGGCGCTTTACGTGGCAGGGTCGGTATAAAACCGTCAGGCGAAGTCGACAATCACCTTCATTGCTTTTTCGTCAGCGGCATGTTTGAACACATCATAGGCTTTTTCAAGCTGATCAAACGTGAAGTGGTGGGTTGCCAGTTTCTCGATGGGCAACTTGCCCGAGCAGCATGTTTTGAGCAGCATGCCTGTCGTGTTGGCATTGACCAGACCGGTGGTAATGGTCAAATTTTTGATCCACAATTTTTCTAGCGAGAAATTCACCGATTTGCCATGCACACCCACATTGGCCAAATGACCACCTTCCTTGACCACTTGCTGGCACACATTCCAGGTCGCTTCAACGCCCACCGCTTCCATCGCGCAATCTACGCCGCGCTCATCGGTAATGGCCATAATACGAGCCACGGGGTCTTCCTTGGCCGAATTAATGATGTGCGTGGCGCCGAGCTCTTTGGCCATAGCCAGTCGGTTCTCGTCCATGTCTACCACGATGATCTGGCTGGGCGAATACAACTGGGCGGTCAACAAGCACCCCATACCCACTGGGCCGGCTCCCACAATGGCAATGGTGTCACCCGGCTGCACATTGCCATACTGCACGCCAATTTCATGTGCAGTGGGCAAAGCATCGGATAGCAACACGGCCACATCTTCATTCAGTTCGGCAGGCAAAGGGTACAGGGACGTATCGGCAAAGGGGGTACGCACGTATTCAGCCTGTGTACCGTCAATCATGTAGCCCAAAATCCAGCCGCCGTCATTGCGGCAGTGCGCATACAGTTGTTTTTGGCAGTTCTCGCAGGTACCACAACGGCTCACGCACGACACAATGACCTTATCGCCCACTTTGACGTTTTTTACCGCTGAGCCAACCTGCTCAATAATGCCCACCCCTTCATGCCCGAGAATACGGCCATTGAAACTGCCGGTTTTTTCTTCGGCCACACGACGGATTTCTGGATTTTTTCCCTTCCAAATACCCAGGTCCGTACCACAAATTGTGGTTTTAACCATGCGAATAATGGCATCGGTAGGTGCTTGAAGGTCCGGTTTCTCCCGTTCTTCAAAGCGGATGTCATTTTCACCGTAATAAACCATTGCCTTCATGATCACTCCTTTCAAGGTGCTGGACCGTTACAAAACAGGTGTATCGACTAAATGCATCTTAATCTTATTTTTATAAATAGAAATTACGGCACACAGCCATATTCTTGGAAACACTGACGACCATCAAACTCACCAATCCCATGGGCTGTTTTCCATCAACGGCCAGAGAACGGGGAAAATGCACCTCACACCGCACGAACCGACGCATCCAACTGACGCAGCCGCTGCCAAACTTGAGCTGGTTCCAGATCCTGCGTAATGAGTACCAGACGCCCTTGCCGTTGCGGCCAAGGCCACTGCGACAAGGATCCGAACGGGTAGACCCGATGCTGCACGGCATGCACTACCTGCGCCGTCTCCCGGCCCTGCACGGCCAAGACCGCTTTCAAACGCAACAAGCGCGGACCCGCCCAACGACACAGCTCATCAAGCCAATCCGACAGATGCTGCGCATTCAGTGCCTCCGGCACGGCTACGCTGATCGCACTGACAGCATGCCCATGCCGCGCTTGCCCGGACAGCGCACCACCGGCGCCATGGTCGTGATGATGTTCATGGAGACAATCATGGCTGGACGCCTCCCACGCAGCCCACTGGCCTTGCTGGTCGCCCAGTGCCAGCAAATAGGGCGCCATAGATTGCCCAACATCCAAAACCAGACGCTGAGCGGCCTGATTCAATCCAGCCAATTGCTGGCTGACCTCCTGCTCACGATCGGCATCGACGCAGTCGCGTTTGCTCAATACCAATAGATCGGCTAAGGCGACTTGCCGCCGGGCCAGCTCCTCGCGACGCAAGGTCTCGCTGGCATGCTCCAGGTCAACGACCGTGACCACCGCATCCAGACGATATTTGCCCGCCAATTGAGGCTCGCCCAGCAAGGTATGAATAATAGGGGCGGGATCAGCCAGCCCCGTTGTTTCAATGAACACCCGACTAAACTGTCGCTGACCCGCCCTGGAAAACCGCCAGGTAATATCGCGCAAGGTCTGCACCAGATCGCGCCGTATGGTGCAACACACGCAGCCATTGCCCATCTCCTGCACCAGATTTTCCTGACTGTGCGCCACCAGCAGATGGTCCAGCGCCGTCTGCCCAAACTCATTGATGATGACCAGCGTGTCGGCCATCTGCGCTTCTTGCAAAGCGCGATTGATCAGGGTCGTTTTCCCACTGCCCAGAAAGCCGGTCAACAGCGTGACCGGGATAGGGCCTTGTGCAGATTGGGGCATCGCATTTATCCGGCTAAGGGCCCGCCATCGGGCCATCAGCCATTATACGAAGCCCAATGCTGCCCCTTCTAGCGCAGGAATCGGGCCTCGATCTGACGCATATGGGCATCACCTTGCAAACCAATAATGGTTTTGACGGAGGGCAGACTGGCATCCACATTCTGAATGCCGCCATCCTGGCGAATCTGGGCAAACACCGCTTGCATGGCCCCTACGGCCGCACGAATCGCATGATTGCCGTAAATCACCACGCCCACTTTGCCCAATTGGGCAATGTCGGCCTCGGTCAGTTGAGGGTAGGCCGTAGGCACCAACACCAACGGCACCTTGCCGGTCCAAGCTTCTACAAAAGACAGAATCTGATCTGGCGTGGCCTGTTTGGAGTGAATCAGAATGGCATCTGCACCCGCCTGCTCATACGCCAGGCCACGCTTCAAGGCCTCTTCTTGCCCCAGGCCGGCAATCAGGGCTTCTACCCGCGCAATAATCAGAAAATCCGGATCACGGCGTGCGGCACAAGCCGCTTCAATCTTGCCCTGGAACTCTTCAATTCGCACCAACTCCTGACGCCCATCCGCTCGCAAACTGGTGTCTTTCGGAAAGGTTTTATCCTCCATCACAATGGCACTGGCGCCCGCCGCCTCGTACTGCGGTATGACATAGCTGACATTCACTGCATTACCAAAACCAGTATCAATGTCGGCAATCAAAGGGATGTCCACGGTCGAGGCAATCGCCCGCATCATCTCCAAGTGCGTTCCCATCGACAGAATGTTGGCATCGGGCACGGCATAACTGGCAGACAACTCAAAACCGCTCCCCCAAATTGCCCCGAAACCGGCATCCTGAGCCAGACGAGCCGCCAACGGGTTATGAGCGGCCATTGCCGTCATCAATCGCCCTTGGGAGAAGGCTGCTTTCAACACCTGATTTTTTTTACTGTTCACACTGTTTCTCCGTAAGGGGTTCAGCTCAGTCGAGCAATAGCTTGGGCAATGCGGCTCATGGCCTCTTCCAGCTCCTGGTCACTGGAGGCGTAAGACACCCGGAAATGGCCAGGCAGTTCAAACGCCGAACCAGGCACAACGGCCACCCCAACACTACGCAGGAAATACATGCACAAGTCCTTATCCGTACTGATCAACTGACCTGACGGGTCCCGCAAACCCAATACGCCTTGGCAACTAGGGAACACATAGAACGCTCCCATAGGCAGATCACATTCAATGCCCGGCATCGCATTGAGCGCGGCCACCACCTTGTCGCGGCGGCGACGGAACGCTTCCACAAACTCAGGCAGAAAATCCATGGGGCCATCCAGTGCGGCCACCGCCGCCGCCTGGCTGATGGAACTGGTGTGTGAGGTTGCTTGCGACTGCACCAGATTCATGGCTTTGATCAGGTGCAGCGGACCCGCTGCAAAACCCACTCGCCAACCCGTCATTGCATAGGCCTTGGAGACACCATTGATGGTCAAGGTGCGCGCTGCCATGTGGGGCGACAAAGCAGCCGGCGTTGCAAAGGGTTCGTCGCTATAACGGATTTTTTCGTACACATCATCGGCCATCACCCAGACATGGGGGTGACGCAACAGCACTTGCTCCAGTGCTTCCAGCTCCTGACGCGAATACACCGCACCACTGGGGTTGGAGGGGGAGTTGAGCATCAGCCATTTGGTACGGGGGGTGATGGCCCGTTCCAATTGGTCAGCTTGCAGCTTGAAGCCGGCCTGTGCACTGCACCGCACAATGACCGGTTGGCCACCGGCCAACAACACCATTTCAGGGTAAGACACCCAGGCGGGGGTAGGGATGATGACCTCGTCACCATCCTGTACCGTGGCCTGCAAGGCGTTGTACAAGGCTTGTTTGGCCCCGCAACCCACCTGGATCTGATCCGGGCTGAAGTGCAGGCCATTGTCGCGCTCGAATTTGCGCACCACAGCCTCACGCAAAGCCAGGGTGCCGGCTACTTCGGTATAGCGGGACTCATTGCGATCAATCGCTTCTTTGGCCGCCTGACGCACATGCTCGGGGGTCGCAAAATCCGGCTCGCCCTGGCTGAGGGTAATAACTGACTGCCCCTGTTGCCGCATTTGATTGGCCAGGCGCGTCATCTCTTTGGTGGCCGATGCCTTGGCTCCCAATACGCGCTGGGCCAGCGCGATCTCTTCCTGACATTGCACAGAGCTCATTGTGTCCATCCTACTTTTACTTTGAAAATGAAACGGGTCAGCAGCAGCGGCAAAAATATCGCCATCAACAGCACCAGGCTATACGCACTGGCCTGAGCCAAACGTCCGCTGTCGACCAATTGAAAAACCTCGATAGGCAGGGTGCTCATCCCGCCGAAATACAGAACCACCGTGGCGGATAATTCCGACAAAGTCGTAATCCACATCAGCACCGTGGCCGCAATCACCGCCGGCCAGACCAGCGGCAAAACGACCTTCGCAAAAGTTGGCATCGGGGCCACGCCCAAACTGATGGAGGCCTCCTCGATGGAATTGCGCACGTTATGCAAAGGCCCCATGGCCGCCCGCACACTGGTGGGCACCCGGCGCAAAAAGTAGGCCAGCGCCATAATGACCCAACTGCCCGTCAGCACCAGCCAGCCGCTGTTAAACACGTTGATCAGGGCAATGCCCAGTACCGTGCCGGCAATCGTCAAAGGCAGCATGACCAGCACGTCCAGACCCGCACTCAGTCCAGACGGACGTTTGACGATCAGATAGGCGGCCACGATAGAAAACACGGCACCCGCACTGGTTGCCGCTGCCCCCAGCAGCAAGGAGTTGTACAAAGGTCCGGGTGCCTGCACCAAGGCTTGCTGCATATGGCTTAAGGTAAAGCCGCCATACTTGAGAACCGGCCCGATAGAGGGCGTAAATGCGGTCACAATGACCACCAGCACCGGCAGTATCGACAAGACAACCAGGATCGACACCAGGGTGGCGCACACGGTTGCCTGCCACGCACGCAAAGGCACCCGCACAGGGACCCGCCCGGACTCCATCTGGTAGGTGCGTCGGGCCACCACCCACTTTTGGATCAACAGCAAAACCAAACCCAGAAACACCAGCAAAGACGCCATGGTGGTCTGCATTTGCGGGTTACCGCCCATCTCACTGACAAACTCGTTATACGTCTTGACCGCCAACACGGGGGTACGGGCGCCCAGAATGGCTGGAACGCCAAAATCCCCGATAACGTGCATGAAAACCAGCACCGCAGCACCGCATAAAGCCGGCACCATCAGAGGGAAGGTCACAGTGCGCAATGTGCGCCCCGGTGAGCTGCCCAGACTGAGACCCGCCTCTTCCAGGTTGCGATCCATGGACTTCAAACCTACCAGCACAGCCACATAGGCATACACGTAGTTGTTCAAGGTCATCACAAAAACCAGACCCCACCAGGAGTACAAGGAAGGCAACTCCAGGCCAAAGGGAGCCAGCAGGCTATTAAGCACGCCTTGTTTACCCAACACCACAATCCAGGCCGCGGCCACCACCACATCCGGAATGACCAAGGTCAGCAAGGGCAATACACCCAGACAGGCAGCCAATGGGAAGGAAAAGCGCGCGGCTGCCAGGGCCAAACCGGCGCCCAGCACCAGACTGAGCAGGGTTACCGCACCGCCCAACCACAAGGTGTTGAACAGGCTCTCCCGGTACGCCGGTTCCGAAAAAAACTGCACGTAACCATGCAAACCAAACTGACCGTCCTGGTTGACCAGGGAACTGGTCAGCATGGACAAGACCGGCCACAGCAAAAAGTAGCCCAGCAAGGCCACGGCCCCCAGAGCCAGCATCAGCCAGGCTGGATCGCGTCGCAAAGAACCCAGCATCATGTCCGCTCCACCAAAAGAGCCGACTCGGGAACGCGCAAGACCACCGCATCCCCTCGCTCCCAATTCTGCACGGCGCCGGTGTTCCAAACCACCGCTTTCAGAAAACCAAATTCCGTGCGCAATTGATACGCCGTACTGGGGCCTCGGTAATCCACGCTTTCAATCCGCGCGGCAATGTCACCCTCATCCAGTGGACGCAAGGCATCCACACTCAGGGTTTCAGGCCGCACAGCCAACATCGTCTGCTCAGAAAAACGTCCGGCAGACTGGATACGCACTATGCAACCCGCTGTCCGGAAGCGGCGGCAGCCATCTGCAGCCTGACCGAGTTCCTCTTGAAGCTCGATCAGATTGGCCCCACCCACAAAATCGGCCACAAAGCTGTTGTCAGGGCAGCGGTAAATCTGCTCAGGCGTGCCGACCTGACGGACACATCCCCGGTCCATCACGGCAATGTAGTCAGACACGCTTAGCGCTTCTTCCTGATCATGCGTCACAAACACGGTGGTAATGCCGGCTTCCTGCTGCAAGTCCCGCAGCATTTCGCGCAAGTCCGTGCGCAGCTTTGCATCCAGGGCAGACAAGGGCTCGTCCAGCAAGAGCAGATCAGGCTTGATCACCAAGGCGCGTGCCATGGCCACTCGCTGTCGCTGCCCCCCGGACAGCGCGGACGGCAAGGCATCCGCTTTATCCTTCAAACCTACCCGCGCCAACATGTCCAAAGCGGGACCACGGGCTTGAGTGCGAGACTGACCACGCGCCAGCAAACCGTAGCTGACGTTCTCAAGCACGCTGCGGTCCGGAAACAAGGCGTAATCCTGAAACACCATGCCCACATTGCGTTTGTGCACAGGCACCTGCGTCATCTCTTTCTGGCCGAACAGCACCTTGCCATGATCAGGGCGCACAAATCCGGCCAACATGCGTAGCAAGGTCGTCTTGCCACAACCCGACGGCCCCAACAGGGTAAACAAGGAGCCGCTGGGGATATTCAGATCCAAACCCTGAAACAAGGTCTGTGCGCCGTAGCTTTGCTGAATGCCTGATAAATGTATCTGCATAGGAGTCCTGCCTAGCGCTGCGAAACCAGATCACGCCAACGCGCCAGGAAAGCCTCACGATCGGCACCCATACGCTCATCGTCCAGTGCATGCACACGGATCTGATCCATGGCAGGCAGGCTTGTCAGCGTATTGACGGCAATGTCGCTGCGTAAAGGACGGCGAAACGCACTTTTGAATACCTCTTCCTGTGCAGGGCGGGAGGCCAGGAAGTCATACAGCTTGCGGGCAGACTCGGGATTACGCCCACCCTTAATCAAGGCCATCCCTTCCGGCGACAGGAAAGTACCCTCTTTGGGGTAGACCAGGTCAATCGTATCCAGACCACCGGCCACATATTGATAGGCGGCATACTCCATCGTTACCGCAACCGCGAACTCGCCATTGGCAACGCCTTCGTAGGCGCCCGCTGTCGTGCCGACCACCACGGCATTGCGAGCCACTTTTTCAAACACGTCCTGGCCCATCAACTCCTGCAAACCGTACAGGGCGACATAGGAGGAGCTGCTGCGTGCCGGATCAGGAATCACGATCTTGCCCTTCCAGGCAGGATCAGCCAGATCCGCCCAACTGGCAGGAGCCTGGAGTTTGCCCAACTGACGCTCATTGACCATCAACACCGTGACATGGGTATTGGTACCCAGCCAGCGTTGGTCTGGCCCCTGAAACTGGGCTCCTACCGCCGAGGCTTCAGGCGAGGAGTAGGGCGCCAGGTAATCGGCATACTGCGACAAGGTGGAAAACCCACCCGACCAGAACAAGTCACCCAAAGGTTGATCGGCCTCTGCCTTGATACGCTGCATCAAGGCACCGGAACCCGCCCGCACCACGGACACCGCTATCTCGGGATGAACCTGACGGAACTGCTCAATCACCGTGTTCACCACATCGATATTATTAGAGGAGTACAACACCACCTCATCGGCCTTGGCGGCGCCCGAAGCCAGGCAAGAAAGCATGAGCAAAGCGGATAGATAAGGAAAACGGTTTTGCATGATTATTTCCTGAAATTTAAATAAAATCGCATGGAAATCATGGTATTTATCGTAGATGACCGTTCTGTTACACCCTACCTCCACCCCCTATTAGTCGTGACCCTATCATGAGTTTTAATCATGCTTGAGACGGTTCCTCTGGTTCCACTGCGCGTATTTGTCGCCGTGGGCCGACAAGGCAATTTCACCCGTGCGGCCCAGAGCCTGGGGATCACCCAAAGCGCAGTCAGCCGACATATCGCCACCTTGGAAAAAGTCAGCAAACAGGCCCTGTTCATTCGACGAGGTCCCTATATTGAGCTGACGGCAGCCGGCCTGCAGTTGTATGACACGGTCAAAGATGCAATGGCCACCCTGGAGATGGCCATTCAGCAAATCGCCCATCAGCCGGATCAGCACGGACGGCTGCGAGTCCGCACGTCCATGCCCAGTTTTTCAATGACGGTGATGGTTCCCATGCTTGGCCAGTTCACCGCCCAGCACGCCATGCAGATTGATCTGATCACCAATCTATCGCCACCACGCCCTAATGAAGAATTCGATGTCCTGATCAGCCGGGATTTAAATCTTCCCGATAGCGAAAGCTGGGAGCTGACACGTGAAGAACTCGTCTGTGTGGCCGCACCGGCCTTGATTCAGCAACACAGCGGGCAAACGTGGGAGCACTGGCCTATGGTGACCGCGCGCTCACGCCCCGACATATTGGGTGTATGGGCTCTGGATCAGGGGATTGAGCCTTCGCGTCTGCTGATGAGCGCCACCTACGATCACCTGTTTTTCGCCATTGCCGGGGCCATTGCCGGATCAGGATTTCTGGTTGTGCCACGTTTACTGGTCATGGACCATCTACGCGATGGCGTCTTGCGGGAAGTGGGCCCTGGCCAGGTTGCCACAGGCGCAACCTACATGGCCTATGTCAACGCACAATCACCCCAACAACGTGATGCTCGCCAATTTTGCCGCTGGTTGAAAAGCAGCTTGCGGCAACGCCTTGCCCCTTAAGGACGTTCGCATCGGATCGCTGACTCGCTCACGTTCTGCGACGTCGCAGCTGACTGATCCAGCTATAGGCACTGACCAGGGTAATGCCCATCAGCACCAGTAAAGCGCCCATCACAAAACGGGGTTCTATGGCTTCGCCCAGCAAGAAAGCACCAAATAACACACCGAACAGTGGAGTCGCAAAAGAGAACACCCCCAGGCGCGAGGCCTGATAATTACGCAGCAACCAGAACCAGACCAGAAAGCTTAGAAAAGCCACCACCACGGACTGAAATACCAGACTGGCGCCCAGCAAACCCGACCAATGCACCTGGGTTTGACCGCTGACCACCGCAGCCACCATCAGAATCACAAAAGCACTGAACAGTTGATACAGCAAGGCCTCCGAAGGCGGAACAGCAGACAGGCGCGTGCTACGGATCAACACGGTGGTAAAGCCCCACAAGGCCCCGGCTGCCAAGGCCATCAAGTCCCCAATCAGCATGCGACCCAGATCAGTCCCATCCATGCTGGCCGGGCCTAAAAAGGTAATGGCGATACCCGCCACCGCCAGGCCGATGCCCACCCATTGCAGGCGGGCCAAACGTTCCGAAGGCAAAAGTATATGCAGACCCAAAGCCGCAAACACGGGCGCCGTATATAGAAACACCACCACGTGCGCTGCCGAGGTAAAACGCAGGCTTTCGCCCAGCAGCAAATACTCCAGCGCAAACAGCAAACCGGCCATCAAGCCCGGCCTCCAGGCCCCTTCTGTAAAGGCCAGCTTGTGTGTCCGCACCAGAACCAGCAAAGCGACCAGCACGCAGGCGACACCCGAGCGCAAACCAATCTGGAAAACAGGCGCCATGTCATGCGCCGTGGCCTTGAGCAAGATCTGCTGAAAGCTCCAGATCAAACAGAGCACCAGCATGGCACCACTGGCCAGCGCATCAAGGGGTTTACGTTCGTTGCTCATCGGGTCTCATCCGGAAAATACCGTGCCTGATCCCCTCTTGGAAAGAGTGTGGGAATGGCCGCAAGAGATTGATTATCCGTGAAATCTACTCGAAGCAAAACGGCACAAAACTTTCTTTACCCTCGGATAAGCCTTAATTGATATATCAAAAAGCCCTCCCTAGAATCATTTAAGCCTAAAAAATAGCAACAGGCATAGGAGACAGACATGACGCTTAGCAATACCGACCGGGTACGGATCGAACTGGAGCACCGCATTGCCAGCGGTGATTTGCCGCCGGGCAGCGCCATTGATGAATCCTTGCTGTGCACGTTTTTCCGGGTATCACGCACCCCGGTGCGCGAAGCCTTGCTGCAGTTGGCGGCCACCGGGCAAGTTCGCATCGCCCCCCGAGCTGGCATTTTTGTCACCCAGCACACCATTGAAGAACTGGAAGAAATGCTGGAAACCCTGGCCTTGCTGGAAGGCGCCTGTACCCAACTGGCGGCCTACCGCATCAGCAATGCGCAGATCCGCGAGCTGGAGCGTTTGCAAAAACGCGGTGCCAAGGCCCTGCAGGAAAAAAGCCTGGCTGACTACGCCACGTACAACGCCGAACTACACGCCCTGATTCACAGCATTGCCGGCAATACCTTCATGGTGCAGCAAATTGAACATCTGCGCCGTCTGACCAACCCTTACCGCCACCGCCATCTGGATCAGGAAAACCGCATGGAGCAGTCCTGGCATGAACATCAGGCCTTGACCCAGGCTCTGGCCCTGCGCGACGGCCCCAGCGCCATGCAGGCTGCGGCCAGCCATGTGCTGTCCGGTGCCGAATCCCTGCGCCGTGTCGCCCAAGCCCATCCCGAGAAATGGGAGTTCGACAAGCGCGAGCGTTATAGCTGGCTTCATGCCCAGCTCAACCCATTAGCCGGGTTCTATATGCGGCACTAAATAAATAACTCGCTAAAAAAACTACCACTCATACCGAGGAGACTTTCTCATGTTTGCAAGCCGTTTCACACGGCGTGCGCTGGCTGCGCTCGCCCTGACATTAACCCCTCTGGCTGCGGTACACGCGGCAGAACCTATTCGTCTGGTCGTGGGTTTTGCACCCGGCGGCGGGGTCGACACCCTGGCCCGCGTGACCGCCCAGGCGCTCAGCAAAGAGCTGGATCGCACCGTGATTGTGGAGAACAAATCCGGCGCTGGTGGCACCATTGCTGCCGACTACGTGTCCAAATCCCAGGCTGACGGCAACACGCTGCTATTTGCCGATACCTCCTTGCTGGTCGCTCCCTACATCTACCCGGCGCTGCGTTATGACTTGCAGCGCGATTTCACGTCGATTGGCATGGTGGGCCAGTCTGATCTGGCCCTGGCCGTTCCCGGTGACAGCCCCGTCAAGACCGTGGCCGAGCTCATCGAAACCATCCGCAAGGCGCCCGCTCAAACTGAAACCTTTGCCTCGGTAGGTGTGGGCTCGGTACACCATCTGGGTGGCGAGTTGTTCGCCTTGAAAACCCAGACAGAACTGGTTCATGTCCCGTATCGTGGTGGCGCTCCCGCCAGCCAAGCTCTGGCCGCCGGTGAAGTATCCATGTCCTTTGCCAGCCTGGCCTCTTCTATTGGCCTGGCCAACTCCGGCCGCATCCGTCTGCTGGCCACCTTGTCCGAACGCCGCTTTCCCGGCATGCCCGATCTGCCCAGCGTTTCGGAAACCATTCCCGGCTATAGCGTGACACCCTCGCTGTTCATGCTGGCCCCCAAAAACGTAGACCCTGCCCTGGTCGCCACCATCAGCAAGGCGCTGGAAAACAGCATGCAGCAAAAGCAGGTACAGGATGCTTTCCTGGCTCAAGGTTCAGTCGCCGGTTACCAGAATGCCCAGGCCACCGAACAATGGCTGGGTGAAGAGACCGAACGCTGGGCCAACGTGATCAAAAGCGCCCAACTCGACTTTAAACAATGAAACAAGCAGCGACTGTTATGACGACTGACAACTCTGGCGCCCAGCGCCCCGTACTTGGCTTGATCGTGCCACCGGCCGCCGGTCTGGTGCCTCCGGAAGGCCCGGAAATGTACCCGGAAATTGACTTCATCGCCCAAGGTCTGGCGCTCAGTTCGGTAGACAAAGAGGGCTATGACCAGGTCATTGACCAGGTTGTACAAGCGGCCCAGCAACTGGCTGCCCGTGGCGCCCAGGCCGTGTCACTGATGGGCACCTCGCTCAGCTTTTACAGGGGCTCGGACTTTAACGACGAACTGGTCGCCCGCCTGCGTGAAGCCACGGGCCTGCCATGCTCCACCATGAGCCACGCCATCTTGCGCGGCCTGCGTGTCAGCGGCATCGAGCAGGTCGCAGTAGCCTCATCCTACATTGACGACGTGAACCAGCGTCTGGTCCGTTTTCTGGCACAAAACCAGATTCAAGCCGTGTGCGCTTATGGTCTGGGCGTCAATGACGTCACGGCCATGTCGCAAATCAGCACGCAGGAGTTGGTCAACCTTTGCCTGAAAACCTGGGACATCGCCCAAGAGCAGGCTCCCGGTCAAGCACAAGGCTTGCTGCTGTCATGCGGGGGGTTGGTGTCGCTAGAAGCCGTGCGTCAGGTGGAAGATAAATTGGGCGTCACCGTAGTCTCCAGTTCTCCCGCCGGCTTCTGGGATCTGGTGGCAACCGCTGGCCTGGATTTGTTTCCGACCAACATGGGACGTCTGGCACAAGCGCGCCAAACCGCCTGATACCAGGTAGAGGTGGCCCCTCTCCACAACGATGGAAGGGGCACCTGAGGCTCTGACTCAACGCATGGTCGCCCGTCACCGTGACCGTCACGCTGCGGCCATCATTGCGTTTCATGAATGTCTGCCCAAAGGATCGGAAAAATCAGCTCAGTGAGCGGTGGCTCCCATCACTGCGCGACAGGCGCGTGACGTAGCGAAACTCATAAGGGGGGTAAAAGCTGACCGACACTTCCATGATCTTGCCCGCCTGATTGCGGAAAGTACGGATAATCAGCAAAGCCGGATCGACATCCTCGTACCCCAGAAAGCGTGCGACATGCGGTGGAAAACGCGAGGCGGAAATCTCCATATCAATGGTCTCCACTACGTCACCACAGCGCTCCTCCAACAGCGGATATACACCGCCAGGCTGAGTAGCTATCTGGTCAGCTACCACTTGGTACTCTTTACGCAAATAAATATCGGTCCAGGAAATGCCACGCTTGCTGCCCGGCACACTGCGGTAGGTCTCCACTTTTACCCAGTCAGTCGGATCGCCATCCAGCTCGGTTTCGGGCGGCTGCTTGTCTACACAGACCGCCTTTTTATACACGTGTAGATCGGTAAACTCCAGATAGCGCTGCAACTGGTCCGTAGTGTCCAGTGCCAGGCCAAACTGCGGCTTGGGATGCTGGCGAATCACGGTGGTACCGGCACGGCGGCGCCGCTCGATCAAACCCAGATCGGTCAGTTTGCGTATGGCTTCACGGGCCGTGTGCCGACCGACCCCGTACATCTGGCAAAGCTCCATCTCGGTGGGCAGCTTGGAACCGATGGGATAATGGCCCGAACGGATCAGCTCCAACAAGCGATCGCTCATGTTCTGATACAGGGTGGGCTTGGCGCTGGACTGGGATTCGGTGTTTGCCATACGGTTTTCAGCTTAAAGAGACTGGCGGCGCATCGCAGCCAGGGTGTCACGGGTGAACGGCTCGGAACATTCACTTTGGGAAAAATGCCCAATGCTCGGCCATTCTATATATTCCACCGGAACTTTGCCTTTCTGCAGCACACGCTCGACCTCTCTGGCGAACTCTGGCGGCACGAACCAGTCCTCGCTACCGTCCACAATCACCACCGGACAGTGAATGTCTTGCAAGCTCTGTTGCAGGCGAGAATCGCCAACGGCACAGATATCCGCAAAGGCCACCGCCGGAATGCAACACCGGGCGTCCGTCACGACTTCCTGCGCACGGACGCAGAGCTGACCAAAAGGCAAAGCCTGACGCTCGTCCGAGACCGCCACCTTGCCGGGGTGGCGCTGGGCATTAAACATGGCAACCTGGTAAATATTAGGCATGATGCGATGACTATGCGGCCCGGCCCAGATAGGCCGCCGCAATCTGCGGGTTGTTCAAAATGTCTTTGCTATCGCCCGCCAGACTCAAGCGCCCGGTTTCCAGTACAACAGCATGGTTGGACAACTTCAGTGCCAAGCGAGCGTTTTGCTCCACCAGCACAATCGTGGTGCCGTCCTGACTGATCTGGCGAATCGCACGGATTACTTCCAAAATGACTGCCGGGGCCAGTCCCAGGGAGGGTTCATCCAGCAAGAGCAGGCGAGGCTGGGACATCAGCGCACGGCCAATCGCGCACATTTGCTGCTCACCACCGGACAGGTGACGAGCCTGGCTTTTCTCGCGCTCCAGCAGGCGGGGAAAGTAGCCGTAAATACGCTCCAGGTCCACCGTCACCTCGACTTGATCGCGGCGCAGATACGCCCCCATCAAAAGGTTCTCGCGCACCGTCAGCTCCGGGAACAAGCGACGACCTTCCGGCGAGAGGGCGATACCCAAATTCACACGACGTTCGGCACTCATGTTCTGGATAGGCCGGCCTTCCAGCAGGATTTCTCCTGCGGCAACCGGCACCAAACCACTGATGGCTTTCATCAAGGTCGATTTACCGGCGCCATTGGCCCCGATCACGACGCACACACTGGCTTCTTCCACTGTAAAACTGACCTTGTCCAAAGCACGCACCGCGCCATAGGACACAACCAACTCCTTGAGCTCCAGCATGGGGGCAGGCTGGCTGGCCGTGGTCGCCACAACATCCTGGCTGGCAGCCGCTACCGAGGCCGAAAGTCTCGCTCCACTCTGGGCACTGGAGGAGCCCACAGGCGGTCTCAGCCTTGGCTCCCTGTCCAGGTCCGCGCCCAGATAAGCTTCAATCACCCGTGGATCCTGACGCATTTGTGCGGTCGGGCCTTCGGCCAGCAAACGGCCATTAACCAATACCACCAATTTTTGGCACAAACGCATCACCAGACCCATATCGTGCTCGACCACCATCACATCAATGCCGCTGGCGTGGATACGTTCAATCAGATCGGCCATAGCCACCGTTTCTACCGGGTTCAGACCCGCAGCGGGCTCATCCATTAAAAGCAGGCGGGGCATGGCCGTCAGGGCCATGCCCACACCCAACATCTTCTGCAAACCATAAGCCAGCGAATCGGCCTGCTCATCGGCGACAGACTCCAGGCCAATCAAGGCCAGGGCTTGCTCTGCCTGCCGCGCCGCTTCTTGGCGGCCACGGCGCACACTCCACGGGGTGAACAGCGACCAGGGCGAAGGAAACTGACGAAACAGTGCGACGCGATACAAGTTTTCAAATACCGTGTGACCCGCAAATACATGCGTCATCTGAAACGTATGTACCAGACCCTGGCGCGCCAAAGACTCCACCGGGTGACCCGTAATGGCGACGCCGTCCATGGTGACACCCCCCGCGCTAGGCTTGGTGGCACCGGCAATCAGATTGAACAGCGTGGTTTTACCCGCACCGTTGGGGCCAATCACGCCGGTAATCTGGCCGGGGACCGTGCTAAAGGACACCTCATCCACCGCACGGATGCCACCAAAATGTCGGCTAAGGCCATGGACACTCAATTGCACGCTCATGTCACCTCCTTGCGCGCGCCGCGCCTTTTGCGCCACACACCAGCCAGACCTTGCGGCATGAACAAGAGCAACAGAACCAAGGTCAGCCCATAGATCAGACGCTGGTACTGCAGCAAGTCGCGCAACAGCTCGGGCAGGGGGATCAAAATCGCGGCTCCCACCACGGCACCGGCCAGGGCACCCACACCACCGAGCACATTCATGATGACAACGTCCACGGCGGTCCAAAAGCCAAAGGCATCAGGCGAGATATACCCTTTGTAATGAGCGTACAGACTGCCCGTCCAGCCGGCAATCAGGGCGCTAAGGACAAACACGCTGACCCGAAAACGCAGCACATTCAAACCACCGGAGCGCACCAGTTGCTCGTTCTGATGCAAAGAGTCCGCCACCATACCCCATTCGCGGCGATACAAGGCTCGCAGCACGAAATACACCACCAAGGCAAAGCTGACCGTCACCAGATAGATGCCGTAACGCCCCTCAGGAATCGGCAAGCTGTCATGCAAGGACGGAATCTGCCCAAAGCCGTTATTGCCACCAAACAGTTCGTGGAACTCGACAAAGCACAGCACCACGGCTTCGCCCAGCGCGAAGGTCAAGAGCGCAAAATGCACACCCTTGATACGCATAAAAACAGGGCCGGTGATCACAGCTAACGCTGCCGTCAGTACTCCGGCGCCCAAAAACGCGGCTGGAAAAGACCAGCCATAATCTCGACTGAGAATGGCCGAGGCATAGGCCCCCAGCCCAAACAAAGCGCCATGCGCCAGCGAAAGCTGACCGATGCGCAAGACCAGATTCATACTCATGGCCAGGCAGGCGTACAGCGACACCATGATGGCCAGATGCAGAGCAAAACGCGGCTGTCCCGCCCATAACGGCCAACCCAGCAACACCACTACCACCACGACATGCCAGGCCCATTGCACAGCGCCATCGCGCGGATAAAAAGAAGCAGTTTTGATCGCGCTCATGACGACCTCCCCATCAAACCACGGGGTTTGACCAACAACACGGCCATCACAACCAGAAAGGACAGCATGGTGGCCACTGTCGCGTTATAGAAGGTGGACGCCACCGCCTCGGTAACACTCAGAATGAAGGCGGCAACCACCGCACCGGGCAAGCTGCCCAGCCCCCCCAGAACCACAATGATGAACGCCTTCACCACCACGGCTTCGCCCATATACGGATGCACGGTGTAGACCGGTGCCATCAAGGCGCCCGACAAACCGGCCAGGCCAGAGCTCAAGGCAAAGGTAAAAGCCATGATCTTCCAGGAGCTGACACCTTGCAGACGGGCCACTTCCCGGTCCTGCGCCACCGCCCGTATCGTCATGCCAATACGAGTGCGCTCGATCAGGAAGTAAAAGCCCGCCAGCGCCAAAATACTCATGCCTACGATCAGCAATTGATCCTCGGCGAAAAAGGCTTGCCCAATTTGCAAGGCGCCTTCCACCGGGCGAGGGACCGACTGATCATCCACCGAGAACAGCAACGAGATCCCGACCTGCAAGGTAATGGCCAAGGCCAGGGACATGATCATGCCGCCCATCTCGTCACCCACAAATCGCCGGAACAGGCCACGCTCGGCCAGCAAACCCAGGAGCCCCACCAATACGGCCGCTGCCGCGATAGAGGACAGGTAGGACCAACCAAACTGACCATAAAACACATACATGGCGTAGGCGCCCAGCATGTAGAACTCGCCGTGGGCGAAGTTCACTACCCGCAATATGCCAAACACCAGAGTGAAACCCAGGGCAACCAGGGCATACACAAACGTGGACATCAGGGCGATGATGGCGATTTGGATTGCGATCTGCATAATTGCTAACCATAGTAAAGTGCACTCCACCCCGGTGGCGCAGTGCGTACTGAAGCAAAACCGGGCACTAGTGGACGTCGAACTTGCTGATGACCTTGGCCTTGCCACCTTCGATCACACCCAGGTAGGCCGGGGTCGCAATCTGGTGGTTCACGCCATAAACATCCTTTCCACCCCAAACAATCTCGCCTTGAATGCCATCAAAGCTGCTATGCGCTTGAATGCGGGCACGTACGGCATCGGTATCGTCCACCGTGCCGGCCTCGTTAATGGCCTTGAACAGCAGGCGGGTGGCATCGTAAAAGTAGAAAACGAAGTCATCCATACTGTTGCTGTGGATCTTGGCGTACGCCTGGCTCAACTTCTGATAGGGCTCGCTGGACGGATCGGCAGACAAATACACCAAAGTCCCTTCCGCATTGTTCGCACCGGCAGACTTCACGGTTTCGGCCACGTTATTGCCACCAAACTTGGTGAACTGGCCCTTGAACCCCATTTCACGTGCCTGACGGATCACAATACCGGCCGGGCCTGGTGGCACTGTATCGAGCTCGATAAAGTCCACATTCTTGGCCACCATGCTGGTGAGCAAGGCACGAAAGTCGTTTTGCGAACGCTCGAAGAACTTGGCCTCGGCCACGTCATAACCGGCGTCCTTATAGGCAGCGGTCTGGATCTTTTGTGTGCTCCAGCCGGTCGCATCGTTGGGCGACAAGATCGCCAGACGCTTGAGTTCCGGGCGTTCCTGTTTCAACCAGCCAATCAACTGGCGGTTGTATTCATACTGGGTGGGCAAAACGCGAAACATGTACTGTGTATTGGCATCCAGCACTTCGGTCGAGTAGCTGTTGGACAGCATGATGATCTTGTTGCGTTCGGTAAGAGGCTTCATGGCCATGACCGAGGCCGAGCCAATCGGCCCGATGATGTATTTCACCTCGTCCTGATCAATCAGGCGGTGGGTCGCCGTGACCGCATCGGCTGCTTTGTAATGGTCATCGTAGGTCAGCACTTGGACCTTGTATTTCTTGTCGCCCACGTCCAGACCACCGGCCTGATTGATTTCATCCACGGCGATTTTCACGCCACCATCAATGGCTAGACCCCAGGACGCCCCTGGACCTGTCATACCGCCCACTACACCCAGCTTGAGCGTTTCAGCCTGGGCGCCCAGCGCGGCCACCATCCCTGCTGCTGCCAGTACACCCCAAATCCTGTTTTTCATGGGTTTATCTCTATTAATTGACCGGACATAATTATTATTTAACTCGAATAACATGAGAGTGCGGCCATTCTTGTCTATGTGAACATGGTTAGATAATGATCTAAAAACCAGTATTCATGGGAGTTTACGCCTAAATTCTAGGGAAAATACCGACAAAATATGTCTTTTTAATTGTGCGGACTTTATGTTATACATTCATATAAAAAAGTAATGGCTTACCTAACTACCCAAGCAATCTTCCGCATCCACACCGCCTGCCAGCGGACAAAAAAAAACCCCCACAGAGGCGTTTTTTGCCGGGGGCACCAAGCCTTGGGACGGCTACGGCGGACAAAAAAAACCGCTTTCCATCACAGAAAGCGGCCGTCAGTCCTACTACTGCTGCCTGTCATTTATAGAGACACGGACTGCATGTACTGGTCAAACCTTGCCTCAGCAAAGCGAAACCAAAGCAATTCATCTTTTTGAAAAGCACGATAATCGGCATAGATGGTGCGCCATTGCGGATTGCTTTCGTTCAACTCCGCATACAGTTCCTGACTAGCTTTAAATGAAACATCCAACACTTCTTTAGAAAACGGCAGCACTTTGGCTCCCATACCAACCAGCTCCTTCAAGGCTCCCGGATTACGGGCATCGTATTTCGCCTGCATATCCAGATGCGCATACGTGCTGGCTGCCGAGACAATATCTTTGTAATGCTGCGACAAACCGTCATACGCTTTCTTGTTGACCAGTAGATCCAGCCCTACTGAACCTTCCCACCAGCCTGGATAGTAGTAATAGGGCGCCACCTTGTGAAAGCCCAGACGCAGATCGTCATAAGGTCCCACCCACTCAGCGGCATCAATGACGCCTTTTTCCAGAGCCTGGTATACCTCACCACCAGCGATATTTTGTGGAATGCCACCCAGCTTCTCGATAACTTTGCCCGGCAAACCCCCAATGCGAATCTTCAGGCCCCGGATATCCTCCGGGGTATTGATCTGCTTGCGAAACCAGCCCCCCATCTGCACACCGCTGTTGCCACAGGGGAAGTTGACGATGTTGTAGTTGGCATAAAAGTCGCGCGTCAGCTTCAAGCCATTGCCGTGGTACATCCAGGCCGTCAGTTGGCGAGAGTTCATGCCAAAGGGAATGGCACAGCTCAAGGCAAACGCTTCATTCTTGCCAAAGAAATAGTAGGGCGCCGTGTGGGCCGCTTCCACCGAGTTTTGTTCCAGCGCATCGACCACACCCATGGCCGGCATCAACTCCCCGCCCGCATGCACGGAGATATTGAACTTGCCATCGCTTAGCTCACGCACTTTCTGCGCAAAGACTTCCCCGCCGCCATAGATCGTATCCAGGTGCTTGGGAAAGCTTGATGCCAGTCGCCAGCGCAAATTCTCTTGCGCCTTGACCACCGCAGGGGCCATGCCACTGGCCACAATTCCGGCCAGGCCGGTCAGTTTCAGCATTGCTCGTCGTTCCACGCTTGTGTCTCCTCGTTTTATTTATGCAAAGCCAGCAGCTTGCCCCCAACGGATCAAGCTGCCTGCGGGACGGGTCAATCAAACATATCGGGTTGGGTGCGCAACAGGTTTTCCCAGATAGGCTGAAAATGCAGCCAACCAATGTATTCGCTCCCTACGTGCTCGCGACTGTAGCGAGCGCGTTCGGGGGTCACCAATGTGGGTGTGATGCCCGTTGCGGCAATCATCAATTGCTGCTGGCAGCAACGCTCCAACGCAATAAACCAGAACGCGGCCGCTTCAATGCTGTGACGGCTGGCGGTCAGCAAGCCATGGTTCTGGTGAATGGCTGCTTTGACGCCCTCAAAAGCATTAGCCACTTTGTGGCCGGCTTTGGTTTCCACGGCAACCTGACCCGCTTCTTCACGAATGACGACATGGTCTTCAAAAAAGGCGGCGGCATCCTGCGTAATGGGCAGGATTTCCTGGCCCAGCGAGGCAAAAGCGGTGCCGTAGACGGTATGCGCATGACACATCGCCACAATGTCAGGATGAGCCTCATGCACAGCGGCATGGAGCACAAAACCAGCACGGTTCAGGGCGTAGTCTCCTTCCACAACCTTGCCTTCATGGTCAGCCAGGATCAGGTTCGAAACCTTCACGTCAGCAAAGTGCACGGCCATCGGATTGGTCCAGTACAAGCTGGGGTGCTCGGGGTCACGGATGGTCAGATGGCCTGCAAAACCATAGTCCAGACCATGCAGGGCGAAGGCACGGCAGGCAGCCACCAGGCGCTGCTTCAAATGCGTGCGTGCCTCTTCAAAAGAATCAAACTGGGGTTCTTCCGGGTAGATCAGGCCCTGCTGCTCGGGCTGATAAATCGACTTTCGGCCCGTCATGGCCAAAATTTCATTGATATCGGGTTTAGCGTTCATGGAAAGGTCTCCTTCGGGTTCGGCAAGGTGTTGCGTTGCCCGCACGCCAGCCCATCGAGCGCAACGTACGGGTGAAACGTAAAACCATGGTAGAGGTCGAAAACCATGAATGACAAACGAAGCTTTTTCAGCTATTGATTAAAAATATTCACCTTTTTAAGGCACCTTCATGCGAGCCATCCCTAATTTCGCCTGGCTACGAGCCTTTGAATCCGCTGCCCGGCTAGAAAATTTCAGCCTGGCCGCCGATGAGCTGCACCTGACTCCTTCCGCGATCAGCCATCAGGTCAAGAGCCTGGAAACTCATCTGGGGCGCAGCCTGTTCGTGCGACATAATCGGCGTGTCAGCCTGAACAGCCAGGGCCAGGAGTTCTATCGGGAATTGACCCCCTTGCTGGACAAACTGGCCCGGCTTTGCGAGGACACACAGGACGAGAACGGGGACACGCCCGCCTTGACCGTGCATTGCGCCCCTAGCCTGGCGGTGAAATGGCTGGGGCCACGTCTGCATGCCTTCATGCGGGAGCATCCTGGTTTGGCCATCCATCTGCGCACGGACGCCACACCGCCCGATCTGCACCAGTCCACCGACATTGACTGCGTGATCAGCTACGGACACGCCCCCAGCCACGATCCCCGGTTGGTGGTGGAGTCACTGCATCCTGAACCCTTGTTGCCTTTATGCTCGCCCAAACTCTATGCCGATCTGGCGTTGCACCAGCCCTGGTACCTGCATTTGCCCTTGATCGATTCCACCGTCAGCCCGGTTAGCTGGGCCGACTGGTTTGGCAGCAATGGCCTGGCCGCCTCACCCGGCCCACGCCTGTCCTTTGATCGCGGTGCCATGGCAGTCGCTGCCGCGGTGGACCGGTTGGGCGTCTGCCTGGAAACGCCGCGTTTTGCCGAACGCGAACTGGATAATCGGGAACTGATTATCTTGCCCGCCCCCAATGGTCGCAGCCTGCAACGCGAGATGCATTTTCTCTACTACCGCAATCACCGTGACACGCTCAAACGCGTGGAACACTTGCGTGAATGGCTGCTGCGCGAGGCCAGCCTGACCCCGATGCGCTAAGCAATATTGCTGCCCTAGGGATTTCCCCCGACCTGCCAATTTTTCCTTGACACCTCGAATATCGCCCCACAATACTGAACTCTGTATACAGAACACAGAATTCATCAAAAGGAGGCAGTATGAAGGTGTTTTATGACAAGGACGGCGATCTGGCCCTGGTGCAGCAACGCCGGGTTGCCATCATCGGCTACGGCTCCCAAGGTCATGCACATGCATTGAATCTGCGCGATTCTGGCGTGAAAGTGGTCGTGGGCTTGCGCCCCAACAGTGCATCACGTCAAAAGGCCACCACTGCCGGTCTGGCTGTGGCCGATATCCCGTCTGCCGTTCAACAAGCCGACATCGTGATGATGTTGCTGCCTGACGAGGATATTGCCCGCGTCTATGAGCAGGACGTCGCCCCTCATATTCGCACCGGTGCTGCGCTGGGCTTTGCCCACGGTTTCAACATCCATTACGGCCAGATCCAACCCCGCGACGACCTGGACATCATCATGGTCGCCCCCAAGGCACCCGGCCACACGGTGCGCTCCACCTATGTGCAAGGCGGCGGGGTTCCCCACCTGATCGCCATTCATGCCGACCGTTCCGGCCAGGCTCGTGATTTGGCCTTGTCCTACGCCATCGCCAATGGCGGCGGGCGCTCCGGCGTCATCGAAACCGATTTTCGTGAAGAAACCGAAACGGATTTGTTTGGCGAGCAGGCCGTGCTCTGTGGCGGCATGGTGGATCTGGTCAAGTGTGGCTTTGAAACCTTGGTCGAGGCGGGCTATGCCGAAGAAATGGCCTATTTCGAATGCCTGCATGAACTCAAGCTGATTGTGGATCTGCTGTACGAGGGTGGCATCGCCAACCTGAACTACAGCATCTCCAACAATGCCGAGTTTGGCGAATACCAGGCCGGTCCGCGCATCGTGACCGAAGACACACGCCAGGCCATGAAAGCCTTGCTGCGCGACATCCAGGACGGCACCTATGCCAAGAATTTCATCCTGGAAAGCCGTGCCGGCCAACCCTCTTTGAATGCCCATCGACGTCTGAACCAGCGCCACCGTCTTGAAATCGTCGGCGAGCAACTGCGCGCCATGATGCCCTGGATCAGCGCCCAGGCGCTGGTCGACCGAAACGTAGCCTGACCCTTTCCACCATTGATCTGTACACGAGGACGACATGACCGAAAAGAAACTGATTCCCTACGGCGGCTATTACACCAACCGCATTCCTGATCACGACCCTGAGTTGACCGAAGTCGGCCCTGGCACGCCCATGGGCGAGTACATGCGCCGCTTCTGGCATCCCGTGTGCATGGCAGCGGAACTGACCGATACCCCGCGTTTTCTGAAAATCATGGGTGAAGAGCTGGTCGCCTTCCGCGACAAAAGCGGTCAGATCGGCCTGCTGCACGCCCATTGCGCCCACCGTGGCGCCTCCTTGGAGTACGGTGCCATCCAGGAAAAGGGCATTATGTGCTGCTATCACGGCATGGTGTTCGACGTAGACGGAACCTGTCTGCATGTCCCTTACCCCAAAGGCGAAGAGGCCGAGGGCGAAAAATACGCCTGCTCCATCCGCCAGGGAGCTTACAAGGCCTTCGAGCGCCATGGCCTGATTTTTGCCTACATGGGCCCGCCCGATGCCGAACCACCTTTCCCCGAATGGGAGGAAAACTTCACCGTCATGCCCGGCGATGAACTGGTGGCGTTCAGCAACTTCCAGCACTGCAACTGGCTGCAAGTGCAAGACAATGCCGCCGACAACTTCCACCCCACCGCCTTGCACGCCGCCAAGAACGTGGTGGGCGGCAACTACCAGGGCACCACCTTTGACGAAGTAGGCGCGGCCTCCATGGAAGTGGCCCCCGACATGCAGTTCATCCCTGTACACAATGGCCGCAGCCTGGCCTGCGCGGGTGCCCGTCGTGCCAGCAAGGACAATCTGTTTATCCGTGTTCAGCACCAGGTCCTGCCTAATTTGAGCCTGCATGCCTACACTTCTGAGGACGGTGCCCAGCAAAAGTTTTTCAGCCGCTTTCACATCGTGCGCTGGACCGTTCCCGTTGACGACCAGAACAGCAAGATGATTGGCTGGCGCGTCATGGGCCCTGGCATTGATACACGCGCAGTGGGTAACAAGGATATGGTGGGCTACGAGACCATCGACTTTCTGGAAGGGCAGGTTGCCATGCGCCGTCCCGAACGCTTTGGACAATACAAGCTGGACGATCTGCCACCCATCCCGTCCGACCACCGTGCCCGTCACAACTACAAGGAATGCCAGCAGGCACCCGGCGATTACGAGGCCATCATCAGCCAACGCCCGATTGCCGTCCATGCCCTGGAGAACCCGACCAAGTTCGACGCTGGGCTGTACATGTTTCGCAAGATGTTGCGCGATGCCTTGCGTGGCTCCAACCCTGCGGCGACCCCTGAAGGCTTTGCCCAGTGGCTGAAAGATTGTGGTGGCGCCCCCAACAGTTATTGCTCGGGCAATGTTCTGGCCATCCCCGAGTCCGACGATCTCGCCCAGGAAGTCGCACGCCGTCGTCATGCCACCCGCGAAATCGTGCGCATCCTGACCTCGGCCGACAATCTGAAAGGCTCGGAACGCGAAGCTTTCGTCAAACAAAGCATGCAGGAACTTCAACAATCGCTCAGCGCTGTTGCTGCTGAGTCCTGATCGCCTGCGGCACCCGCTCCAACGGGGCGGGTGCCCCATACGGAGAGCGCCATGAACGCCATTGCAGAACCCGCCACTCCCGTCCAGGCGGCTACCAATCCGGACGGGCTGTTGTCACTGCGGATCCGGCAAATCCGCTACGAAGCGCAAGGCATCAATTCTTATGAACTCAGTTGTCCTCAGGGCGGCGAGTTGCCCGCCTTCGAGGCCGGTGCCCATATAGACGTACATATTCAGCCCGGCCTGATCCGCCAATACTCCCTGTGCAACTCGCCCCATGAGCGTCATCGCTACGTTATTGCAGTCCTGCGCGATGCCAACGGACGAGGCGGTTCACGCAGCTTGCACGACACCTTGCAGGTCCAGCAGCAGGTGACCGTCAGCACGCCCCGCAATCACTTTCGACTGGACTCGAACGCACGCCACTCCATTCTGTTGGCCGGGGGTATCGGTATCACGCCCATCAAGGCGATGGCCCACTTTCTGGAGTCACAAGGCCAGCCCTTTGAATTGCACTACTGCACTCGCAGCCACGACACGGCCGCCTTTGGTTCCGAACTGACTCAGTGGCAAGAGCAAGGCCGCCTGCATCTGCACCTGGACAAGGGCAACCCCGCACAAGGTCTGAATCTGCAGAACTTGCTAGCCAATGCAGTTGAAGGCACCCACGTGTATTACTGCGGTCCAGCCGGCTTTATGCAGGCCTGTGCCCAGGCCAGCTCGCACTGGCCTGCCGGTTCCGTGCATTGCGAACACTTCAAGGCACCTGAACCCGCCCCCAGTGCCCATACCCTGCCTCCCGGTGCCTTCATGGCACAAATTGCCAGTACCGGCCAGTGCATTGAGGTTGCATCCGATCAAACCCTAAGCGATGCCTTGACACAAGCCGGTGTGCCAATTGCCACCTCCTGTGTATCGGGCCTGTGCGGCACCTGCCGCGTCAACTACCTGCAAGGGGATGTTGACCACCAGGACTACATCCTCAGTGCCGACGAGCAAAGCCATTGCCTGACCGCCTGCGTTTCACGCGCACGCTCGGGCGTCCTGGTTCTGGACCTGTAAGCCCATCTCCGGGTCCTGGCTCCCGCCAGGGCACACCCCATTTACATCGGGCCCACTCGTGGCCCAAGGAGTCACCACAGCACCTGCTACAGAGCGGCTTGCACACGGCCGCCATCACACACTCCCCGGCAGCACAACGACGAACACAACAATATTCGCGGAGACAACAATGACTGCATTGAAAACCATGGTGGGGGGAATAGACCACCTGAACCGCTGTATCGGATTCATCATCAAATGGCTATTGCTGGCCACCACCATTCTGAGCGCCAGCAACGCCATCACCCGCAAGGCCTTTGACCTGAGCTCCAACGGCATGCTGGAAGCTCAGTGGTACCTGTATGCGGCTGTCTTTCTCTTGGGAGGAGGGTACGCATTTCTGCACAACAGCCATGTTCGGATCGACTTCATCTCCACCCGCCTGGGCGCGCGTGGACGCAACCTGGTCGATATCGTCGGGATCGCTGTCGTCCTGATCCCGTTCTGTCTGTTTGTCATCAACCTGAGCTGGGGATTTTTCACCACCGCCTGGCATTCGGGGGAAATGTCCGGCAACGCCGGAGGGTTGGTGCGCTGGCCTGCCTATCTGCTGATTCCTGCCGGCTTTAGCCTGCTCTTGCTTCAGGGCCTGGCCGAACTGGTCAAACGACTCCTGTTCCTGACAGGCAAAGGGCCCGATAGCATCGCCGAAGAGGGTTCCCAGGACACGCCTATCCATGTGCCTGCCCAAGCGCTATCGACCGCCCAGGAGGGCTCGCGATGATCACCTCCTTTATTACGGACTACTTCGTCCCCATCATGTTCCTGAGCCTGGTCGTACTCTTGCTGACCGGCTTTCCCGTCGCATTCGGCCTGGCCGCAACAGGTCTGGCCTTCGGAGTCTTGGGCATCGCCCTGGAATTGTTCCCCACCAATCTGTTTCAGGTCCTGCCTTTACGTATCTTCGGGATCATGCAGAACGAGACCATGCTGGCCATTCCCTTTTTTACGTTGATGGGCATCATTCTGGAACGTTCGGGCATGGCTGAAGACCTGCTCGAGACCATGGGTCAGCTCTTCGGGGCGGTGCGCGGTGGTCTGGCCGTCTCGGTTATCCTGGTCGGGGCCTTGCTGGCTGCCTCCACCGGTGTCACATCGGCTGTCGTGATCTCCATGGGCCTGATTTCCTTGCCCGTCATGCTGCGCTACGGCTACAAACCGGAAATGGCCACGGGCATCATCACCGCTTCAGGCGCACTGGTACAGATACTGCCGCCCTCGTTGGTCTTGATTGTGATGGCTGATCAATTGGGCCGATCCGTTGGGGACATGTACGCAGCCGCACTCGGACCTGGCCTCCTGCTTTTGGTGATCTATATTACTTTCATCATCGTCCTGGCCTTGATCCGTCCTTCCTGGATGCCAGCCTTACCAGAACAGGCCAGAAGTCAGGTCACAGCCACTGGCGCAAGCGGACGACGGTCGCTGGGCATGCTGGTCCTGCTTTGTGCCTTCATCGGCTTTACTTGGGCGGGCCTGCACAACGAAGTCATGGCCCAGGTCTTTTCCCAGCCGGCTCAGGCCCCCACTGATCAAGTTGCCATCACCGCTCTGCTGGTCGCCTCCATGAGCGCGCTGCTGTTTGCGACGGTGAATCGGGTTACCGGCTGGGGACTACTCTCGCAACTGGCCGAACGCTTTGTATTCGCCCTGATCCCCCCCGTCGTCCTGATCTTTCTGGTGCTGGGCACCATCTTCCTGGGAATTGCCACCCCAACAGAGGGCGGGGCCATGGGTGCAATTGGCGCGTTGATACTGGCCTTGATACGCAAACGCCTTAACGGGGCCTTGCTTAGCCAAGCCCTGGAAAACACCGCCAAACTGGCTATTTTTGTGATGTTCATCCTGATCGGCTCGACCGTCTTTAGCTTCACGTTCAGCGCAGCAGACGGCCACGTGTGGGTAGAGCATCTGTTTGATGCCATTCCCGGTGGCGAACTGGGTTTTGTCATTGCCGTCAGTGCCATCATCTTTGTGCTGGGCATGTTTCTGGACTTCTTCGAGATTGCCTTTATTGTGGTCCCGCTGTTGACGCCTGTCGCCAACAGTTTGGGCATTGATCTGATCTGGTTCGGGATTGTCATCGCCCTGGTCCTGCAAACCTCCTTTCTGACCCCCCCATTCGGTTTTGCCCTGTTGTATTTGCGCAGCGTGGCACCCCGATCCGACTATATCGATTCCGTTAGCCGGCAAACTATTTCAAGGGTTCGTACCCAGCAAATCTGGAAGGGCTCAGCCTACTTCGTCGTACTACAATTGCTGGTGGTAGGCATCGTCATCGCCTATCCGCAACTGGTAACGGGAGGCTTGCACAAGACAGTCAGCCTGAGCGAAGACGAAATCCTGCTCCAGCTGAACCGTCCCGCCCCCATGCTCAACCCAGGAGCGATACAGGCAGACGATCCGCTAAGCAACCCGTTCGAAGTACAAGCGACATCAGACCAGGATCCCATGGCCGCGCTCTTGCACTCCATGCGGACCACACCCTGATGTCAATCCAGGGCCGCAGCCAGGCTGCGGCCTTAACTTGTTTTTTGTTTGTAGCGGAGTTCCAGACCCCATGCATGCCAAGCTTTCCGGTAAGTTGCAGGCCCGTCCACACTATGTTGACGAGGTCTATCGCATCCTGCTCGATGCCATCAGCGACGGCTCCCTGGCCCCCGGCTCACGCATCACTCAGGAAGACATTGCTGAGCAGCTCAAGGTGTCACGCTCACCCGTCTTGCAGGCCATCCAGTTGCTGAAAAAAGATGGACTGCTACAAGACGCTGAAGGGCGGGGCGTTATGGTGGCTCCGCTGAGTCTGGAACATATCGGGCATCTGTACCAAGTGCGGGGTGCCTTGGAAGCATTGGCAACCAAGCTGGCGGCACGTCAAGGCGCCGTGCTGGATCCGGACCTGATCCGTCTGGGCCGCAAAGTGGCTCGCGGCCACGACGTACGCGCCATGATCGAAGCCGACGAGGCCTTTCACAAAGCAATTTACGAAGCATCGGGCAACCCCATGATCGCCGAAAGCGCGCAGGTTCATTGGGTACACCTACGGCGTGTCATGGGTGCTGTACTGCAATCGGCAGAACAACGCCTGTCCATCTGGGACGAACACGAGGAGCTGGCTGCGGCCATTGCATCGGGCGACGAAGCCAAAGCACTGACCATCTGTGAGCGACATATGCACAATGCCAGTGAAAAATTGCTAAGCCGCTTGCAGGAAATCCTGGAGCAGCCCGCCTGAAACCAACACCCCCCTTTTCTTACAAAGGGGGTGTTGGTTTCCGATCCTCGGAATTAACTTCATAACGCAACCAGCCCGCAATCACAGAAGCACCATCTGCTCTATCCTTGGGATGAGTGCGACCGTCGTAAACAGGTATCTCCTTAAAGTCGAAGGGGCTCATCGCCTCGATGCACGCCACATTGACACCATATTGTTCGGGATTGGAGCGGCGTTGATGGAAAGTATAGATTCCGCAGTGCGAACAGAAGTAATGCCTGGCCTGCCCTGCGTTGAATTGATAAAGCGTCAGCGCATCCTGGCCTTGCTCGACCTGAATATCAGCCAGATTCGCCGACACAGCTACCGCCCCACGCATACGACAATAAGAGCAATTGCAGCGACGCGCGGATCTCAAGCCGTCACAAAGCCGCACGTTAAAACGGACCGTGCCACAGTGACAGGCGGCTTTGTAAATGGAGCAGGCATCAGGATAGGTTTCAATCATGGAAGGCCTCTCTAAACTGCAAGCCAGATTATTCGAATAAGTGCAGAACTGTATAAAAGTCACACCATTCTACCGATGGCTATGCAACCGGGGAGTCTGCAGTGAGAAACTTGAACTGAAATGCAGAGCCATGTGAAACGACGTGACCCGCTGTTGGGCCTGCAAAGTGGCCGGTCAACAATATCTTCGAGTTATCGGCACAACTCTCAAGCAGATTCAGTCGGGAACGCAGTGCGGCTGCTTCATTAAAATCAGCGGCATTAGACAAATGAGGGCGTGCGCACTGGATCGGATGATGGATGACATCTCCCGACATAATGGCGTGCTCATGGCCGTGGCAAATATGTACAAGCAAGTTTCCGGGAGTATGGCCAGGCGCACTTTCTACATACACATCGGTTCCTAACTCGGTCATGACCTGATCACCAGCATCCACGAAAATAGCCCGGCCTGCTTCGACTATCGGCAACACACTATCGACAAAGGAGCCACGATTGATCGGCGCGGTCGGATTATCAAGGTTGAGGCGGTGGTAATGATCGAACTCCTGCCGACCCATCAGATAACGAGCACGCGGGAAAGTCGGTACCCAACGACCATTGTCAAGCCTGGTATTCCAACCGACGTGGTCTGCATGCAAATGTGTACACAAGACCAAGTCTATGTCTTCGGGCCGCAGACCTAAGCGTCCAAGATTGTCCAGATAGCGTGTGTTCAAACGATGCCATGCAGGCATTGAAGGGCGTTCTTTATGGTTACCGTTGCATGTGTCGATAAGAATATTGCGGCTTGGCGTACGAATCAGGAAAGAATGAAAACTCAGCTTGAGCTTTCGGCTGACCTTGTCGATGCAGCTAGGGTCCAGCCAATCAATCTCAGCGTCAATATCCTTAGCTTGAATATTGGGAAAGAGCCAGTCCCCCGCCAGATCCATACTGGCGATCTCAATGACCTTTTCAATACGGGCCTTTCCTATGTCGATCGGTATCATAGAAAATAACTCTCTGTCTTTATTGTGGGTAACGAACGACTATCCGTAAAGGCATGGGCCTCTATTCAAGATTGAGCTTTGCGTTAGCGATGACCTGCCCCCAACGGGTTTTCTCATCTGCAATGAAGCGCGCCAATTGGGTGTTGTCGGCCAGAAACGGCACCATCGATTGGGCCTTTAACGAGTCGAGCATCGCAGGGTCCGCCAACGCTGTTTGGATGAAATCGCTTACTGCTTCGATCACGGCCGGTGATGTCTCTGGGGGGGCGGATACGGCGAACCAATTGCCAAGATCAACAGAAGGCCCGCCTTGCTCTTGAAGGGTAGGCAATTCAGGCCACAGTTGGCTGCGCTGTGCTGCGGCGTAACCTAGTGCCGTGACCGATCCCGAGCGGTGAGCCATAGCCAGTGGCATGGGAGCCAGGAATAGATCCACTTCGCCTTTTAGCAGGGCTTGCATGGCATTGCCGCCTCCTTGATAGGGAACATGCACCATTTCAGGGATCTTCATCTCCTGCTCCAAAAGCAATACGCCCAGGTGAGCGCTACAACCCATACCCCATGAGGAATAGGTGAGACTCTGGGTTTTGGCAAGTGCCGCCAATTGGGCCAGATCACGAACGGGTAAACCCGCACGAACCATAAGTACCGTACCAATACGGGCGATGGAGGCCACCGGAACAGCGGCTTCGATCTTTTGCCGACGACTTGGATACAGAAAGGTGTTGAGCACACTCGTATCAAGATTGGTAATTTGATACGTCAGCCCGTCGGGTTTCGAGGCATAGATGAGATCGGCAGCGATATTGCCTGCTGCGCCAGGACGGTTCTCAACAACCCAGGGTTGGCTGGAGATCCCTTGCAAGGCCTTGGCAAGAATGCGTCCCACAATGTCCGCACCACCACCCGGCGTGTAAGGAACCATCAATCTGACTGGCCTGTTAGGGACCCAGGTAGATTTCGCAAAGGAAACAGGTAAGTGTGCGATGAGAGGGATTGTCCCAAGCAGGCCGAGCAGTTGGCGGCGCGAGGATGAGTAGTGGTTCAACCTTGAGTGATGACGCATTGTTGTCTCCATATATGGATTGATGCGGTCGTGGTTCGACCGTCAATGTCTGCTTATCGTTGCCAGACCTGTTGCAAGCCAGCTCTGGCCCGCATGGTTACCGTGAAAAATTCGCACGGCAAACGCAAGCTCAACAGGGCGGAAACCTGCATTTTGCGAAGATTAAGTCGCCTGATTCATTTAAACAATCAATATTTTTATATTTTTATATATTTATTTTTTTAATGTATTTGAACTCATTGATTGCTCTGATCTGTACCAATCAGACGACCTAGGGCTCCGTTCTTATCCATACGGCAAGACCGTCAAAATTGCGTCGCAAATAGTGGGCGCACACCTCCATGCGATCCCTGCTTATTGGGACGCAGGCCCAGATAGCCTCATTGAAAGTTGATTCATGGAGAACGTTTTAGCTCTAAAAACATTAATTTTATTGATGATAAACAATCAAAAATTGTCGATTGTTTTTATGTATCTACGGACTTAACCTACTGGCAATAAGCAAGAACAGAGGCATCGCGTAGGCAAAATGAATGAGTACGTAGACTACATAATTGTCGGCTCCGGGCCGGCTGGATCGGTTATCGCCAGACGGCTAAGCGAACAGACCTCTAACAGCATTTGCGTGTTGGAGGCCGGCCAAAACGACAACAATTTTTTCATCCGCGTCCCGGTCGGTTTCGTCAAAACGCTATACAGCGGCAAGTTCACCTGGAACTACCAAACGGAGCCTGCACAGGCAACGAACAATCGCATCATTGCGATGCCGCAAGGGCGAGTCGTGGGTGGGTCAAGCTCCGTTAACGGACTGGTGTACTCACGTGGCCAACGCGAAGACTTCGATGACTGGGAAAAACTGGGAAACTCTGGCTGGGGATACGCCGATGTTCTCTCTTATTTCAAACGCTCGGAGCGTCGGGTGGGAGAATGCGACCCTGATTTTCGTGGCTTGACGGGCGAGCTTCCTATTACCAACCCAGATTGGAGCTCACCATTGTGTGAGGCCTTTATTCGAGGTTGTGAAGAGTTCGGAATCCCGCGCAATACGGATTACAACGGTGCAGAGCAGCTCGGCACAGGGTACTTCCAACGCTACATTTACCAGAATAAACGTGTCAATTGTTCGGATGCTTTTTTACGTCCAGCACTCAAAAGTGGGCGGGTGCAGCTTAAAACGAACGCCACTGTTTCGGAAATCTTATTTGAAGGTCGACGCGCCATTGGCGTCAAATATCTGCGTAATGGCCAAACGCATACGCTCTATGCCAACCGTGAAGTTATCCTCAGCGCAGGAGCGGTAAATTCACCAAAAATATTACAACTGTCGGGGGTCGGACCTCACGAACTGTTGGCAGGGCATGGTATTGAGGTCAAACATGCATTAGCCGGCGTGGGCGCCAATTTTCGTGATCACTATACCGTTCGCAGTATCTCGCGAGCCAAATCAGCGCTCACGCTCAACGAACTGTCCAAGGGGTGGCGATTAGGTAGAGAGATCGTGAGATGGTTTGCAGGCAAGCCCAGCATCTTGGGGTTGAGTCCCTCAATGGTGCATGTGTTCTGGAAAACACGTTTCAGCCCTCAGCGCGGCGATGTTCAGATCTTGTTTACCCCAGCCAGCTACAAGCCCGGCAGCAACTATGTCTTGGACGATATGCCAGGCATGAGTACCGGGGCGCGCCAACAACGGCCAGAGAGCAGCGGCTATGTACACATTCAGTCTAAAGACCCACTGCAGGCACCGTTGATCCAGCCCAATTTCCTCGAACATGAATTGGATCAGCGAACCCTTGTCGAAGCGCTCAAGCTTGCACGGCAGTTGATGACAACAACGGCGATGGCCCCCTATTTGGTCAACGAATTGCAGCCGGGCAAAGACGTGCATCGAGATGACGAATGGCTCGACTACGCACGTCAAAAAGGCACGACCGGCTATCACATGGTAGGCACATGCAAAATGGGACGCCAGGACGATCCCATGGCTGTTGTGGATGCCCAACTACGCGTCCACGGTATGGAAAATCTGCGCATTGCGGATGCGTCGATCATGCCGCAAGTCCCTTCTGCTAACACCTTGGCAGCCAGTTTGATGATAGGCGAAAAAGCCGCTGACATGATTTCAGCACAGTAAAGCACACTATTCTTGGAGGTACCACGATGCCCACAGATTTTCCCGACGCACTTGTTAACGTTTCTTCATTGAGTTTAATCGCCGGTGTCCGTGTGAACAGCGGCGCGACCTTTACGGTCTACAACCGCTATACCGGTAAAGCCATCGCGCAGATCGATCAAACTTCGCAAGAGCATATCCGGCAAGCCGTGATCGCAGCACGGCTTAACCTAAAGAAAGCACCTGATGGCTATGAACGTTCGCGCATTTTGCGTAAAGCGGTAGAGCTGATTACGGCGAGAAAGCAGCAATTTATCGACGTGATGACCCTGGAGGCCGGCTTCACCGTGAGTGAAGCATCCAATGAGATCGCTCGAGGGTTGGATACGCTGGAAATCTCGGCAGAAGAGGCCAAGCGGATTTGCGGTGAAATGATCCCTATGGATGGCAATCCAGGTCAAAAGGACCGTCTCGCCTTTACGCTGCGTACCCCTGTCGGAATCGTGTGTGCCATTACGCCATTTAACGCGCCTTTCAACGCGTTGTTGCATAAAGTCGCCCCCGCGATCGCTGCTGGCAACGCTGTCATTATCAAGCCTTCAGGGTACACCCCATTGACGGCCAGCCTAATTTGCGACGTCTTGCTGGAAGCCGGTTGGCCGGCGGAGTTGTTATCGCTGGTACACGGAGAAGGCGCACAGGCTGGCGAGTGGCTATTAGACGAGCAAGATATCAACTTCTATACCTTTACGGGCAGCACACGTGTGGGCCGCCTCATCCAGCAAAAGGCAGGCCGACGCCGTACGCAGTTAGAGTTGGGAAGTATTGCTTGCACAATCATCTGCGACGATGCGGATCTCGAGTTTGCACTGCCCCGCATTCTGCGTGCAACGTTCCGAAAGGCAGGCCAAGTATGCACATCTATTCAGCGCTTATACGTGGCGCAATCACGTGTCGCTGAGGTAACGGCAAGTTTAGAGAACGCGGTTCGCGCTCTCAAAAGTGGGGATCCACGATTGGGCGACACCGATGTGGGCCCGATGATCACCGAACAAGAAGCGATACGCGCTGAATCGTGGATCAAGGAGGCGGTCAATATGGGAGCGCAGCTCGTTGCAGGAGGGCAGCGCGACAAGTCTGTGTTGGCACCCACGATTCTGTCTAACGTGCATTCAGGCATGAGCGTATTTGACCAGGAAATTTTTGCGCCAGTCGTCACACTCTTGCCTTTTGAGACAGTCGCAGAAGTGATCGAAGGAATCAACTCCACCCCTTATGGCCTTGCGGCAGGCGTGTTTACGAACGATGTCAATACGGCCTTTCATCTGGCTCGTCATTTGCAAGTGGGCGGTCTGCACATTAATGAAACGTCCAGCTCTCGTAACGATGGTATGCCCTATGGCGGTGTCAAGGATAGCGGCTACGGTTTCGAAGGGCCGAAGTATGCAGTGCGGGACATGACTGACGAGAAAGTAGTGACATTCTCGCTGCGTCATCCTAAGTAACTCGTTGGTGTTGAGAAAAAAATTTCTAATAAAGAGGAGATAAAACCATGCAACCAAAACCTATTATCAAACGGCGTTGCAACCTGACCAGCCGTGTGTGTACGGCCATATTCGGCGTGATCTTGGGAGGCAGCGTACAAGCGGGTACCTATCCAGAGCGACCGATCAGTTTGATCGTTCCGTATACCGCAGGCGGGCCGACCGATGTGTTGGCGCGTGCGATCGGCGAAGGCTTGGCTAAAGAGCTCAAACAAGCCGTGGTAGTGGAAAACACTCCCGGCGCAGGTGGCATTATTGGCCAGTCTAAACTAGTCAGGGCCGCACCCGATGGTTATACATTATTGTTGGGTAACGTTGGCACATTGGCGGCGAATGCGTCCGTTTACAAGGATTTGCCATACAACAACCTGGAGGATTTCACTCCAATTGCTTCAGTTGGTGATGCCCCACAGATTTTGTCGGCACGTATTGATTTCCCTGCCAAGGATTTGGATAGCTTTGCCGCTTACGCGAAAGCCAATGCCGCATCCATGAATTTCGGGGATGCGGGCGTCGGGTCGGGTGCCTTTTTAGGGGCAGTCTTACTGAACGCAACATTGGGTATTAATGTGGGGGCTGTCCATTATCGCGGTGCGGCGCAAGCGACGGCAGATGTGATGGCCGGCCACATTGACTACACGGTGGAAAGCAGCAGTACCGCAGTGTCGTCGATTGCCTCGGGTAAGGTAAAGGGGCTGGCCGTGCTCAGTCCAGAACGGGTGTCGGTTTTGCCTGACGTGCCTTCGGCTGGCGAATCTAGCTATAAGAATCTGAACTACACCATCTGGAATATGGTGGTGGTCAAAAAGGGCGTACCAGAAGAGATCACCCAGAAACTGAACGTCGCCCTTAACCATGTACTGGCTCAACCCGACTTGATGGCGCGATATCAGAAAATGGGATTGACCGTGCCCAGCGAAAGTCATCGCTCCCTGGCGGGCTCACGTAAACTGCTGACAGATGACATCGCTCGCTGGCGTCAGTTGTTACGCGACGCAGGTATCAAGCCGGAATAAACAAGGGTCGGTCTTGATATCCGATGCAAACGCCTGTGGGCGGGGTGGCGTCAAGACCGACTTAACGAAAGGTGGAAATTGTCTTGGCAATATCCACCAATTTGCGAATGACCGTCTGGCTTTGATCCATGCCCCAAGCCGCATTAAACGGAATAGGCGCAAAAGCAGGAGCATCTTTTAGTACTACTAATTCGCCGCGCTCCAGCTCAGACTCAATAAGAGGGGCGGTCATGAGTCCGACGCCCGTCCCTCTGCAGATCAATTCCTTCAAGGTCAGTATGCTGCTGCAAATATCGACCTTCACTTTCAGATTATGGTCTTTGATGAGCTGCATCAAGACCGGATGCAATGGCGACTCTTTTGAAAGCGACCATACAGGCTGACTTTGTAGAATCTGTAGCCAATTTTGGTCGGACTGTTTACCATTTCGCCCCACAAGGTCAGGCGCTCCTACCAGCAACACATCGGCAACACCGATCGGCTCGACATGAAACCGATGATCCGTGTGTAGGGAGTGAGTAGCCAGAAAGACCAAATCCAACTGCCCGTTCTCTAGTTTGCTGACGCTTAATGAGGTCTGTCCGACCTCTACTTCAAAGCTAAGCTGTGGCATCGTGGCTCTCGCCGTCTTAATGAACGTTGAAAACCACGTTTGCCCTATCAAGCCGGCAATACCCACACAGATCAAGCCGGATGCATGCGATGCATCATCGAGCGAATAAATGACGTCATCAATGGCAGCCAACAAGGGTTTAATCTGCTGAACAAGCTCACGCCCTTGTGTTGTGAGATCCATCCTACGTCCACGCTTATGAAACACAGGAAAACCTATACGGTCTTCGAACTCGCGCATACGCGCCGAGACCGTAGGTTGAGTGGTGTGCATATAATCGGCTGCCGCCTGAAAACTGCCCTGCTGGGCAATACGGCACAGCGTCTGAAGATGCAAGATAGTGATCTTAGTCATCAATTTCTTATGAAAATTAGCTTGTCAAAAGCTAGAGCAATGGCCCGTGACGCTTCAAACCCATAGTCTAACAGGGTCAATAGCTCCAAGCGTTGAGAGGATGGGGCCGCTATGGGCAAGCAGAGCGAGGCTTTCCGGGGGTGTCATCAATTCCGTATTCAAGGCAGGTTGAACATCCGACATCAGACACAAGGCGGTTAAATAAAGCAGGGCACCGCGCCACCAGCCCCTTTGACGATTGATGCAGGTACAAAAAAGCGCTCAAACAAGGTATGTTTGAGCGCTTTTTCATGACTGGTCTCCCAGAACTCAGGCATCAAAGCTCTGGATTTGATACGTCTTTGGCTTGCCACAGCAAGAACCAAAGGCCAGGAGAGCGTTAACCCTCTTCTACAAACTGCCGCACCTCGGCAGGGGTCAAATAACGCGACTCACCTGGCTCCAGACTGGCGTCCAAAGAAAGAGAGCCAATGCGCTCACGATGCAAGGTCTGAACCAGGTTTCCCAGGGAAGCAAACATACGTTTGACCTGATGGTATTTCCCTTCCTGAATAGTCAGCCTTGCGGTACGTTCATCAATGCGTTCCAGTACGGCTGGCAGCGTGGGCTTATCCTCGCCATTTAACAAGATACCGGCCTTGAACAATTCTTCTGCATTGTCAGGCAAAGGCTCTGCCAAGGTTGCCACGTAGACCTTATCGCACTGATGGCGGGGCGAGATAATCCGATGCGTCCACTGGCCATCATCCGTAATCAAAATCAAACCGGTGGTGTCCACATCCAATCGACCGACGGTATGCAAACGCTCACGCTTGTCTACATCGATCAGCATCATCACGGACGGATAGGCGCTATTTTTAAGGCTGCATTCGTAACCAGCGGGCTTATTGAGCATGATGTAACGCAGGCCAATCAGGGCAAGTGGCTCGTTGTCCCAGCACACTACATCGCCCTCTTGTATAACGTGGGTGCCCTTGGTCACCACCTCGCCGTTAACCGTGATTTCCCCGCTTTTAAGCACTTTACGCGCGTCTGAGCGACTCAGATCCGTACTCTCACCAAGAAACTTGTCCAGTCGCATTCCATTTCCACACAAATAGTTATTGAATAATTTACAGCGTCATCACGATCGATCAAGGGGCCTTGCAAGGCCGACACCCCTTCTTTTTCGTTCATTCTAAAGCAGGGTGAATCACTGCAAGTAGACCACACAAGCTTGATTGCGCGCTGTTCCCTTTCTGGAGCGCGTGGCTCCAAAGCGGCTAACTAACCCAGCCATTGATCAGCCGGTATGTGCTCTAGCAGATTCATTGAACCAGCCCAAAGCCCCCTAATCCTTAGGACTCGGAGCGCATCCGTCATCACCAAAAAAATGAGCCCCAGCAAGCACGCCGGAGCCCATTTTATTCATCCGCATCACTGCGGGGTTTTTCACAAGTTCCTGAGATCGGTTTTCATCAACTCTGAGAAAATTTCAAGAGTTGTGAAAATCGACAATCCTTATGTAGGTTCCCACAACAAGCGAAAAATGGTTTATTGATTCTAAATCCTTTTTCATTAATTATAAAATCCTCGACTTCCCAGCTCTCATAATTAGTGAAAAATCTCAACCGTCAATGAAATCCGGATACATCATTATCCGTTGGTGCCGACGAAAAACTCTTATTCCGAACCTGGTTAGTATCCAGACACTTTATCCATCTGAACGCCTCATCGATATCAAGATATAGGCTTGCATAGGCAGTTCGGAGCAAGTTGTCCGGCAAGGCCCAATCCCATTTTTGCTGCTGAAGATTTGTGGCGTCTTTAAGAAGAATATCGAACGAAGGAGGCTCATCAACCGCAGCGTCTAATAAGGCAGCCAATATGTCATCGCTTGATCGTCCTGCCTTAATAACCTCCACGCCAGGCCCGGCCAAAGTGGCAACATACCCTCGTCGGCGTAAAAAACATGCAATTGTCTCGTTTGCAGCATCGCCATGCCAAGTAAGTACGAGTAATTCGTTACCTTGCTCAATCAAAACTTGATTAGCCAAATCTTTATGGATATACGCTTCCCGAGCTTCATCAAGAAACCGTTGTGCAACTACATCCAAATAAGGCAGTTTTCCGTTCGACTCTAATATTTTTCGCATCTCTTGCCGAACCATTGTGTGGACACGACCGGAGCCGCCACTAAAAGACGGAGGCACCCCCCCCCGTGTTCGGACTACATGAATAGACTTTTGAGCCTCATCAATGTCTTCAACCAACCATGTCTTTCCTGCAAACAATATGCGCTGTCCGACCGTCAACATTTGTGATATAGGCAATGTTCCCAAAAGCCGTCCGCCATTAATAATTCGAAACTCTTCATCCACGTTAAAGGCGGCGTAAAAACTATAGTGATTCACAAATTTTTCGCCTAGACGGCCATGCAGCAATAACCCACTTGAGTCTTGAGTTAATAACTCCTTAGAGCCCAAGTGCCGCACTAACACCATGAACTCTTCTTTTGATACCCCTTCAAAGGGCATGCCTAAGCCACATAATTGAGTATAAGCCTGACCAATAGTGGCACCGCCTCGTTGGGCAATCAACGATAGAATCTGTTGAATAAGTGTCGATAAGTGCATGCCATGAGCCCTAGGAGGCTCGAACCAGTTCTTAGTTAGCAGAGAAATCATTGCTGCCATTTGCACGGTACTAAGCCTAAGCTCGGTAGAAAAAGAGGAGCGTGTATCCACGGCATGCTCGATACAATACCCCCGCAATATGGCGGCCTCCCCCTTGCGCCGACCTGAACGCCCCAAGCGTTGGCGCAAACTAGCCACTGAAGGTGGCGGCCCAATTTGAACCACACTTCTAACAGCACCTATGTCGATACCCAGTTCTAATGTATTAGTACAAATAGCTGTAGCTGGATGTTCTTTTTGCTTTAATGCTGCTTCAGTTTCAGAGCGAATCTCTTTAGAAAGGCTCCCATGGTGTGGCCAAAACTCGTTGGGCACTTGCTCTGTTGCACACATCTTGTTGAGCAGGTACGTGTAACGTTCAACCTCACGACGAGAGTTGGGAAATATCAGGTTATTTGAACCGCGCAGAACCTTGAAAAGATGGGACGCAACGTGAGCCGACGTGATGGTTTCTTCACTATCTTGAGTGTCACCGTCATGACTACTGGACTGAACAAACGAAGGCTCTTCATAACCTTTCACAAGAATCTTAAGTTCTGCCCCCGACTCCCTGGACTCAATCAAGATAGGAGCGGGCCCATTCCCGGGCCTTAAAAAACTAGCCGCAAGTTGCATATCACCTAGCGTTGCTGACAAACCAATACGAGGTACTCGTCTTCCAAGATTGGTTTCAATGCGATGCAGAAGCGACTGCATTTGTTTTCCACGCTCGCTTCCAATGAAGGCGTGTAACTCATCGATAATAAAAAAAGCGGTTCGTTCGAATACTGCACTCACTGATGAGCCCCGATTGCACAACAGGGCCTCCATGGATTCAGGAGTGATGAGTAAAACACCTTCTCGTTTAGACAAAAAGCGAGTTTTTGTTGATGAGGAAATATCACCATGCCACGGCCAGACAGGAACTTCTAGCAGCTCACATAGCAGGTCAAGACGCCCAAACTGGTCATTAATCAAAGCTTTCAGCGGACTAACATAAACAATCAGTCCAGGCTCTTTCAGAGCTAATAGATGGGTCAAAGCTGGGAAAAATGCAGCCTCCGTCTTACCCGCTGCTGTAGCAGCTGCAATAATGACATCACAATCTCCCTTAATAAGTAGAGGAATTGCCCGCTCTTGCGCATCCCGTAAGGCTTCCCAGCCTTGGGCCCAAATGAATCGCTGAATGCGCTCATCAAGAAGAAAGAAGGCAGTGCTAGTGATTTCTTCTGACATGACCAGTCATGACTTTAGCCTGTCACATCTTAAACGATGCGAAAGCCTCATCTTCATCTCCAGGCATCAACTGGTCGGATATAGCGCCAGTGTCCTCTTGAACTTCAATCCCGCCCAAGCGCTCCTGCCATGTAGCGTCTGGATTTTGATCCAATATTGCAAGTAGATTGATAAAAGCCGTAATAGTCGTTCTTGGCGTCCGAAAATAGGTATCACCAATGCGCTTTGCACAATGTTCCATGAAGCTAAAAATACCTTGGTCAGGCACTAAATACTTCGCCGAATCACCGCCTGCATAGACATGTCGAATCTTCTGAAGAAGCACATAAAAATCCTCAGGCGTCAAACTTGACAAGCGTACGACAGGGCCGCTGAAATCAACCAGACCATCAGTAGCAAATGTATTTTGTGCTAAGCGGCTTTGAAGCGCAGGGTAGCTATAAAGACCGCGCCGGGTATCGAGCAAGAACTCCGGAGTTCCCCCCAGCACAAAGCCAAGCCCGACAGAATTTCCTTGTAGGGAATCATTCAGAATACGCAATATTTGCTCATAGTTCGCGTTACGAGCCTGGGTATTTGCGAGTTTATAAAGGTTAACAAGCTCATCCAAACAGATGACCAAACCAGAATAACCCGCTAAACAGATAAAGCGAGCCATAAGCTTTAGTTGGTCATAGAACGCAGCATCATCTACGATACTACGAACACCTAACGCTTGTCGGGCATCGGTCTTCGTCGAGAACTCTCCTCGAAGCCAACGAACTGCATCAGACTTCAGTTGCTCTCTACCTTCTTCAGCTCCACGACAGTACGCAGCAATAACCTCAGCAAAATCATAACCATTGACTAGTTCTGTCAACTGCTCCAGCTTCTGATGAATTGCCACCTCGGTTGAAACACCAGCAGCCTTGCCCTCAATCTTTGCCGTTGAGATGAACTTCTCCACAATGCCAGCAAGAGCGCCACCCTCTGGTTTAGTCCTTGTAGCAATACTACGCATCAGTTCTGCATAAAGAGAACGCGCCTGACCACCACTGGCATGTAAGCGCCGGTCAGGATTAAGGTCAGCGTTAGCCACCACAAGCTTCTTTTCCATCGCAACAGCTCTCACCATGTTAAGGAAAAAACTCTTGCCCGCCCCATACTCACCGATAACTAGTCTAAAGCCTGAGCCGCCATCGCTGATACGCTCAATGTCTCTCAAGAGTGTTTCAATTTCGCTGGCACGTCCCACCTGGATAAGATGTTGGCCCATACGCGGCACAACACCTGCCCGTAGTGATTGAATTACGGCATCTCGGTCTTTAGGGCGAATAGTACTCATGCTTCGATTTTCTCCAGTAATTCCGTATTAACCTCAATAGGATCTGTACCTTCTGTGAGCGGCATATCAAACTGATCGAAGGCAGCCTCATTGATATGCTCTAGCGCCCCATCAAGAAGTAGGTCCAAGTCCTCTGCGGCATCAAGAAGCTCAGTGCGAGTCCACTGCGGCCTCGATAGAAGCAAACGCGTTAAAGAGCCATGCTGCTCGTCCAAACCAAGAGGTGTTGTTGAGACCGCTGCGGGTTCCACTTCTACTGGTGGTTCAGAAGCCTCGGGCGCTAACTCTTCCGTAAAGATGCTAGAGAGCAGAGCAGTAACCTTTTCAGTATCTTGCTGTAACGCTGCAACCCGAGAATGGTCGAGTTTAAACTCAGCAGCCCGACCGTTGGACGATGTAGCCAAAACCGGAGTGTCTGTTGCCACTTGATGGAGATGTGAAAATACTTTCGTTGAATCGATCCCCAAAGCGTTGTAGACCTTCTCCAACATTTTGACCTCGTTCGGTGCCACAGTACCATCGGACTGCGCAACAGCCGCCATAAAAGCGGCAAGAGTTTCTTTCGCTACATTGTCCAAGGGCTCAAGTTTTTTCTTTAAACGGGTCAATGAGGCGGGGGCTACTGTCAGCAAGCGGAGGTAAGCTATGAGCCTACTCAGATGATTTGGCGTTAAATGAGTCCACGATTGAACCTGCTCACGCAGGTGTATTTCCTCTGTGGAGGAAAACTCTCCATCAGCAGTAGCAACGGCCGACGCAAGCTCAAGAGTTAGAGCCGCTGCGTGATAAGCGGCTGTACGCCGACTTACAGGCTCACCGGGAGGTATCGAAAAAAGAACCACCGTTTCTTCAGGCTTTGGTACTTTGGCACCATTAAGAACATCTGGCTCCATACCGATATTTATTGACTCCAGCGCTCTAGCTAATCCTAGAACTTTATCGCGCGTTAATGTACTTTGGGCCCCAAGCAGACTTTGTAGTTCACCAAGGGACATAGTCAACACATCGCCAGCTATTCGAACCTCGAGTTGTGCCACCGCTCTTTGGCGCTCGGCTGGCCATAAAGTGGCAGGCAATAGTAATAGCCCTTCCAACGAAGCTTTGTCATCTGGGTTTCGACCGAGGAACCGACTGAAAGTCTCAAGCTCCTTAGTGACAGAATCTACCAAGCTTTGAATTTTCTTCACTGGTCCAGTCAACACACTGACGTCCGGCGTTTCTCCAAAGTTTAAAGTGGGTTGACGGTATCCTTGAAAACCCGATGAAGCTGCCTGATAGAAAAACTTGAGTTTAGTTTTATTCTTTGGCAGTATCAGCCCCCCCCCAAACAGCTCCGTATATTTATGTCGGAATAGTTTTTCGAATTGTTCGGCACATCGAGTAGCCGGTGTTCTAAGAACGATTTTGGGGTCGAGTCGAGCCCACGCTAAAGCTATATCTACAGGCACTGGGGCAGCATCTATCGCAGCCTGGCCAAGTGCTAATTTGAGATATACCGGCAGCTCGTACGTTTTAGAAAAGTCCGGTACCAACTGCTCATAAAGCTTCCTATCGTAGGTCACCAGTGTGGCCCAATTTAGTAGTTCAGAAGCGTAGCGATGGAATGAACGTGACTTGTCTCCGTAGATAGCTAACAAACGTCGAAGCTCTTGTGTGACTGCGGTACATTCGTCCTGAGTAATTCCATTACTGGAGCCATCAATAATGACTCGCCTCTCCAGACCATAAAAGAACAAAAATACAAATCCGATATCTGCACTTGGGTCTTGACGACCTCCTGCAAGCCATTCTAAATAGGCGCGTCGCGCACTTGCCGATATTTCAGAATAGCTTGGCCAATATCCGAATTGTCGTTCAGTGTAGTCGCCTCGGTTGGCAATAGACTTGCTAGGATCAATCAAGCATGGATCGTTATTGCCTGTCGGGGTGAGCAATTCAGTCCCCACATACACCATACCGCCGGGAATAAATACGCCGCCAATAATCGTTTCAGCACCCGGCTCAACCCACTGTGCTGCGCCAAATCCAGTTGGAGCCGGTGGCACCCTAAAAGTAGAAGACAAAGTCCCATTTGTCTGAACCACACTGATAGGTTCATCTGTATTAGATGAAAATGCCTTAGGCACAGCACTAGGCTCTTTGCGAGCAGCAAAAGCATGCGATGTCGTCTTTAACTGCTGTTTCACCGGTGTCTTTGCTGCCGCTGGGCGTGCCTTGTAATACATTATCCCCATACTCAAAGCGGCGACTATCCAAACGCTTTTAGGCGCATCAATCGCCAGGAGGATGAACCCAATAACTACGGCCCACAGAAGCAGTCTCCCATTGCGGGAACTCTTTTTCCCCATCGTCGCCCACCTAAACGTTCTCGCTCTGCACGGACTTGGCCCATAAAGAGGATTATTTACCGAACAAAGATATATGAATCATTCGAAGTCGCAGAAAGTGCCCTCACTCATCGGCGAAATATTTCACAAGCGATGACCGACAAAAACTGACTTTCGAAGCTTTGTCATTAAAAGTAACATGCTACCTTGCTTTATGCTCATAACCTCTCGCTATTGGTGTTGACTAAACGCATCTTGTGCTTATAAGGCATCAAGAGTGATTGATACAACTGAAAAGCGAGCCATGTGACCCCTGGTAATCCCCTATTTTTTAGCGATTGGTAGAAGTAGGAACGCTATGCGGCCATGACCAGCCACTGTTTTGGGGTAAATTCCCCCAAGGCCATATTTGGGCGCTCATTATTGCAGGACCACATCTGTTGTGTGGCGACACATTGAACGTGCTCCAGATCGTCCCAGTGATGTTGGGACAGCCATTCGCAGCGAACGGGTCTGTCGAAGCGTTCAACATAGGCGTTCTGCTGCGGTTTGCCGGGCCGGATATATTCAAACTTGATGTGCCATGTCGCGGCCCACTGGACAATGGCTGTACTCAGATACTCTGGGCCGTTATCGCAGCGAATGGTTGAGGGTTTCCCTCTCTATCCGATGATCTAAGTGAGCGTGCGGGTTACATGCTCAAAGGGCACCGGGCACGCCAGCCGTTGCATGGCTTGATCCGCAGATTCAGCTAGCGCTTGCAGTAGATCCGACACTCGCGCTTGTGGTTCCAGCGCAAAGCCTTGCACATTGCGTAGGTGCAGAAAGCACAGGCCAAAGCCCCAGTTGAGAGGGCTGTCAGTCAGGCGCAGCCGTTAATTGGCAATCTGCTCATTCTCGACGTCAGTCCTGACGATATACCGATAGCAAGCCTAACTGACCTTAACCGCCTCGCAGACCAGTCGTATCGTTACGTCTCGTTCTTGCACCGCACGTTGAGCCACCTCGCGGCGGCGAGATGGCCGCACCACCTTTTTCGAGCGCCTCCATCACAATCTCGGCCTTGAACTCCCTTATCCGAGCCATCAGCGACACGTCTATACCGCCGTACTGCAAGCACCACTTATAAAACGTGCCGAGCTTACGCCCAGTTCCCGGCACAGATCAGGCACGGCTAAACCTGCTTTCACTCGTTTGATGGCCTCAATGATCTGGCTGTCTGTGCATCTTGATCGCTTCGTGCTGTAGAACTCCTCAATGAGAAAACTCAACTTCTGATCTCACCGCTTTATGGGGGAATTACCCTACGCTATCTACAAACCTCACTCCACAATAGACACGATCTTATTAGTCCAAAGGAAATCCATTATGTCGAGTTCCACATTAAGCGCTCATCCTTCATCACCAAAAAAATGAGCCCCAGCAAACACGCCGGAGCCCATTTTATTCATCCGCATCACTGCGGGGTTTTTCACAAGTTCCTGAGATCGGTTTTCATCAAACCGGGAAGCTTTCAGGAACGGTGAACACCGATAGCCTTAAATATCCAGGTTCCCCGCCTGCAAGGCATGGGATTCGATAAAGGCACGACGTGGCTCAACGTGATCACCCATCAAGGTGGTGAAGATTTGATCCGCATCGATCGCATCAGCGATCTGGACGCGCAGCAGGCGGCGCACGGTGGGGTCCATGGTGGTTTCCCACAGCTGGCTGGGGTTCATTTCACCCAGACCTTTGTAGCGCTGTTTACTCAGGCCACGCTCGGCTTCGGTCAATAGCCATTGCATGACTTCACGGAAATCATCCACCTGGGTTTCACGACGCTTCTCGCCTTCACCACGGGCAACCATGGCACCATCACCGATCAGACCGGCAAAGATCTCGCCAGCACGGGCCAGGGTTTGGTGATCAGCGCCGCGCATGAAGTTGCGGTCAAACACCGTGACGCGGATATTGCCGTGGTGCAAACGTTGCACCACTACGCGCCAGGCTTGGCTGCCTTCATCGAAGGCAGCAAAAACTTTAACCACGTTAGGAAGGGTTTCGTCAAACAGGACTTTTTCCAGATCCTGGGCGCTTTGTTCGGCCGCTTCCTGCGTATCCAGGTTCAGCTTCACGCCTTCGGCCAACGCCGATAAGGCATCGCCGTCCATATGACGCGACAGACGTTCAATCACGCCCTTGGCCTTCACGTAGCGGTGAGCGTAATCAGAAAGAGCCTCGCCGGTGATAGGCGCACCGCCTTCGGAGGGGGTCAACACCGCATCGCGCAGGGCCAACTTCAGCATGAATTCGGCTTCCTCGGCGTCGTCCTTCAAGTAAAGCTCTTCACGGCCCACCTTGACCTTGTACAGTGGCGGCTGAGCGATATAGACATAGCCGCGCTCGATCAGCTCGGGCATCTGACGGTACAACAGTGTCAGCAGAAGGGTACGAATGTGAGCACCATCCACGTCCGCGTCAGTCATGATGATGATGCGGTGGTAGCGCAATTTGTCGATATCAAAATCCGGGCCGATGCTGGTGCCCAGAGCAGTAATCAGAGTGGTGATCTGCTCGCTGGAAATCAAACGATCGAAACGGGCTTTTTCTACGTTCAGCACCTTGCCACGCAACGGCAAAATGGCCTGGAACTTACGGTCTCGACCTTGCTTGGCCGAGCCGCCTGCGGAGTCACCCTCCACAATGTACAGTTCGCACAGGGCAGGGTCTTTTTCCTGGCAATCAGCCAGCTTGCCCGGCAAGCCAGCGCCTTCCAGCACGCTTTTTCGACGTGTCATTTCGCGGGCTTTACGAGCCGCTTCACGCGCACGGGCTGCTTCTACAATCTTGCCGCACAACGCCTTGGCGTCGATAGGGTTCTCCAGCAACCAGGTTTCCAGGGTACGGCCCACGGCTTCCTCAACCGCTGGACGCACCTCGCTGGACACCAGCTTGTCTTTGGTCTGGCTGCTGAACTTGGGCTCGGGCACCTTCACCGACAGCACGCAAACCAGGCCTTCGCGCATGTCATCACCCGAGGTGTCGACCTTGGCTTTCTTGGCCAGTTCGTTGTCGGCGATGTACTTGTTCAGCACGCGGGTCATGGCCGCACGCAAACCGGTCAAGTGGGAGCCACCGTCACGCTGGGGAATATTGTTGGTGAAACACAGCACGGTTTCAGCGTAGCTGTCGTTCCACTGCATGGCCACTTCAACCGATACCGGTGTGCCACCGGCACTTGACTCGGTCGCCACGCTAAACACGTTAGGGTGCAGCGGAGTCTTGTTGCGGTTGATGAAATCCACAAAGCCTTTGACGCCACCCAGGAAGGCGAAGTCCTCTTCCTTGCCCTGAATTTCGTCAACCAAACGGATCTTCACGCCGTTATTCAGGAAGGACAGCTCGCGCAGACGTTTGGCCAGAATTTCGTGGTGATATTCAATATTATTGAAAATCTCCAGGTCGGCCAGGTAACGCACGCAGGTGCCGGTGCGACCTTCTGCCTTGCCAGTCACGGCCAGGGGAGCTGTGCGCTCGCCACGGCGAAACTCGACCTGGTGTTCATTGCCGTTACGCCAGATGGTCAGCAACAGCCATTCGGACAGGGCGTTCACACAAGACACACCCACACCGTGCAGGCCGCCAGACACCTTGTAGGAGTTCTGGTCGAACTTACCGCCCGCGTGCAGTTCGGTCATGACGATTTCAGCGGCGCTGCGCTGGTGTTCGTCATCTTTGTGGATATCGGTTGGAATACCGCGGCCGTTATCGCACACCGAAATGCTGTTGTCGGAGTGGATGGTGACGACGATATCGTCGCAATGACCGGCCAAGGCCTCATCAATCGCGTTATCCACCACCTCGAACACCATATGGTGCAGACCGGTGCCATCGGAGGTGTCCCCGATGTACATGCCTGGACGCTTGCGCACGGCCTCCAGGCCTTTGAGCATTTTGATGGAATCAGCGCCGTAATCGGCTGGCTGGGCGGTCGTGGTTTGATCGGTCATAGCATAAAACCTTGTAATAGCCTGTCTGCTTCAAGCCGGTATGGCCCGGCGGGCCATACCTGTCGAACATGCCGCATTAGATGCGCATCGGCATGACCACGTACTTGAAGTCTTCTTGCTCGGGCAGCGTCATCAACACAGAGGCGTTGGCATCAGGCTGCACAGACCAGCGGACTGTTTCATCCTTGATGCTGGCCAACACATCGAGCAAGTAGCTGACGTTAAAGCCAACGTCCAGACTTTCGTGTTCGTAATCGATATCCAGCTCTTCAACAGCTTCTTCCTGCTCGGCATTGGAAGCGGAGATCTTGAGCTGGTTTTGCGACAGTTGCAGTCGCACGCCACGCAGTTTGTCCGTGGTCAAAATGGCAGCACGTTGCAGGCTGCCTTGCAACACTTCACGGCTGACATCAAAGTGGCGGGTGTAGTTGGAAGGAATCACACGCGCAAAGTCGGGGAATTTGCCTTCAACCAGTTTGGAGACCAGCTCCACATCGCCAAAACGGAAACGGATCTGACGGCTGGACACATCAATATTGACCAGATCGTCGGTATCGCCCAGCAGACGCTGCATTTCCAGCACGGTCTTGCGCGGCACGATGATGTCGTGGCGCTCCTGCACGCCATCAATTGCGGTGGCATTATGAGCCAGGCGGTGGCCGTCGGTGGTAACCGTACGTACAAGACCGGGTTCAAACACCAGCAACATGCCGTTCAGGTAGTAACGAATGTCTTGCTGGGCCATGGCAAAGTGCACCGTGTTGAACAGGTGCTTCAAGGTGCGCTGAGGCATGCTCAGCGACACGTCCCATTGCTCGGGCAGGTTCAGCACTGGAAAATCCGCCGCATCCAAGGTCTGCAACTGAAAGCGGCTCTTGCCAGACTGGATGGTCAGCTTGCCGCTGTCCAGGCCCAGGCGCACATCACCAAAGTCGGGCAGGGCTTTCAGAATGTCGAGCAGCTTGCGGGCCGCCACCGTGGTGGCCGCATTGTCCTCACCCACGCCAAAGTCGGCATTGGTGGTGATCTGCACTTCCAGGTCGGTTGCCAGGAAAGAGACATCAGAGCCGTTTTTACGCAGCAGGATGTTGGCCAGAATCGGCAAAGTATGGCGGCGCTCCACAATGCCAACTACTGTGGATAAGGGCTTTAGCAATGCGTCGCGGGTAGCTTGAACGAGTTGCATGGTCATCCTTTGAGAGTTTGTTCCAGTACGTGTAATGCGTGATTCAGTTCGGCTTGCTTGGTGCGTGCATCCGAGATTTTACGCACCGCGTGCAGCACCGTAGTGTGGTCCCTGCCACCGAAAAGATCGCCAATTTCCGGCAAACTCTTTTGGGTCAGTTCCTTGGCCAGATACATGGCCACCTGGCGCGGCATGGCGATATTGGCGGGGCGGCGCTTGGAGTACATATCCGCGACCTTGATTTTATAAAAATCGGCCACGGTTTTCTGGATATTTTCCACTGTGATCTGCCCATTGGAGACCGACAGCAAATCTTTTAGGGCATCCTTGCACACTTCCACCGTCAAGACGTCGCGGCCATGGAAACGTGCGTAGGCCGAGACCTTGCGCAGCGCCCCTTCAAGCTCGCGCACGTTGCTGCGCAGATGCTTGGCAATAAAGAAAGCCACTTCTTCGGGCATGGCAATGCCTTCAGCCTGGGCTTTGCGCAGCAAGATCGCCACACGCATTTCCAGCTCGGGCGGCTCGATTGCCACGGTCAGACCGGAGTCAAAACGCGAGATCAGGCGGCTATCAATGTTAGCCAGCTCTTTGGGATACGTATCCGAGGTGATGATGATCTGCTTGCGCTGGGCCACCATCGCTTCAAAGGCGTAGAAAAACTCTTCTTGCGTACGATTCTTGCCAGCGAAAAACTGAATATCGTCAATCAGCAGCAAGTCCAGCGAATGGTAGTAGCGCTTGAACTCGTCAAACGCCTTGCGCTGATAAGCCTTGACCACGTCCGACACGTATTGGTCGGCGTGAACGTAACGGACGCGCACACCATTGCCATTGGCGACCAGCGCATTGCCAATCGCATGAATCAGGTGGGTCTTGCCCAGACCCACGCCGCCATACAGAAACAGTGGGTTATAGGAGACACCGGGATTCTCGGCCACCTGCAAAGCGGCCGCGCGTGCCAACTGGTTGGCTTTACCCGTAACGAAATTATCGAAAGTCAGTTCGGCGTTCAGTCGCGAGCGATCCTGTACCGCATCCACCACCGCCGTCATGGCCGGGTTGGCAACAGGCGGGGCCAGATTATCACCGGCCGGGCTGCCTGCAGGCACAGGAGCGGCACGATCGGCCAGGGCGCGACGCGGCGCCGCGCTAGCCGAAGGCAGCTCGAACTGAACCGTAACGGGACATTCGTAGAAATCCGAAGCCAGTTCCTCGATACGAGTGGCGAAATTCTTGCGAACCCAATCGAGCTTGAAACGATTGGGCGCAGTAACGCGCAACACCCCGGCTTCGCTGTCGAAGTCCAGGGGAACCAGTGGACGTATCCACGCACTTATTTGTTGTGGGGGAAGCTCCTGCTCCAATTTCTGAACGCAGGACTGCCAGAATTCATTCATCGGTCATCACTTCTGTAAACCTCGATTCTACCCTGAGCTGTACCAAGTTATCCACAGGCTAACAAATTTAGTTGCGTAATATCGGGCTAAATAATTGACACAACAGAAAGAATTTGCTGAAATGACGGGCTTAACACGATTTTCTGTTGCCAGATCCCAAGCCTTTGCGCAGTCGGGGTGGAGATTTTCTGCGATTTCTGGCGGCTCATTTTTTTGGATACACCATGAAACGCACCTACCAACCCTCTGTTACCCGTCGCAAGCGTACCCACGGTTTTCGCGTTCGCATGAAAACTCGCGGTGGCCGCGCTGTTTTGAACGCACGTCGCGCCAAAGGTCGCAAACGTCTGGCTGTATAAGCCATGTCGGGATGCGGGGCCCAGGGTGATGGATCTCTTATCTAAAGCCCGACTCCCACGATACGCATCATGCGTGCCTCCTTTCCAGCTACGGCTCGCTTACATAGCCCCACCGAATACGCGCAGTCATTAAAAGGACAACGCGTAGGTCGCGGGGCTTTGTTCGTGGTCACTCGCTCTCGTGGCGAGGACCCACACCAGACCGAAGGCGCCCGTTTGGGACTGATCGTCCCCAAGCGCTTTGCCAACCGCGCCGTCACCCGCAACACCATCAAACGTATCTTGCGTGAAACCTTCCGCCACAAACGCGAAGGCTTGCCCAATGCCGCCTATGTCTTTAGGCTGCACAGCAAGGTGCCTCTGGTGTCGCTGACCGCTTTAAAGCAACTGGTTCGCGATGAAGCCAACACCTTGTTTTCAAAGGTACGGCCATGATGCGCAAACTGGCTTCGGCACCGATCCGCTTTTACCAGTTTTTTCTGAGTCCCTGGATCGGTAGAAACTGCCGCTTTACCCCCAGCTGCTCCAACTATGCCTTGCAGGCCATTGAGATTCATGGCCCGCTCAAAGGCTTATGGCTAGGTGGTGTACGCATCTGCCGCTGCAATCCCTGGTGCAAGGGAGGGCATGATCCTGTGCCCGCTCGCACGCCCGAAGACCGCAACACTTTCTAAAACCGTCCTGGTCTGCGCCTTGTTTTTCAAGGCAACCCCCTGTTTGCTGACCAGCTACGTTAAACTGCTAAGCTTTTGCTCAGCTTTATAAATGTGATACAGGCGCTATGGATATCCGACGCACCATCCTATGGATGATCTTCTCCTTTGCACTGCTGCTGCTGTGGAACAACTGGCAGGAATATAACGGCAAGCCATCGCTGTTCGCTTCCACCCCAGCCACCACACAAGCGCCAGCAGCCTCCGACGAACCTGCCGCAAACGGTGGTGTTCCCGCTGCTCAAGAGCCGACTGCGTCTGCTGCCTTGCCTTCGAGCAACAGCGCGGTGTCTGCCACAGCGCAAACCATCGACATCACAACAGACGTCTACAAGCTGGGCTTTAGCACTGAAGGTGCCCAACTGATCAAGGCTGAACTGTTGAAGTACGGTTCGCCCGAAAACCCCGAGCAGCCCATGGTGCTGCTGGATAACTCGCCCGCCTCCACCTACCTGGCCCAGTCCGGTATTGTGGGTGCCGCCGGCCAGAATCTGCCCAACCACCTGACCCCGTTCACTCTGGTCTCGAGCCAGCACAACATGACGGGCGATACCTTGGATGTGGTGTTTGAAGCCACTTCGGACGACGTGAAAGTCACTAAGACCTACACGCTGCACAAAGGCCGCTACGACATCCAGGTTCGTCACGATATCCAGAACAATACCGGCTCGGCCATTGACCCACGCCTGTACCTGCAACTGACCCGTGACGGCAACAACCCACCCGATTCGTCCCGCCTGTACAGCACCTTTACCGGTCCTGTGGTCTATTCCAGCGGCGAAAAATTCCAGAAAATCACTTTCTCGGACATCGACAAGAACAAGGCCACCTACGCTCGCAGCGTGGATAACGGCTGGATCGGCATGGTGCAACATTACTTTGCAACGGCCTGGGTTCCTGCCCAGGACCTGCAGCGCACCAATGAAATCCTGAAGCTGGGCAACAATCTGTACGCCGTGCGCACGCTGGAGTCGGTCGGTTCGATCGCTGCCGGCCAAAGCAAGGCAGTGGACGCCGCCCTGTGGGTAGGCCCTCAAGACCAGAAAGCCATGTCGCAATTGGCTACCGGTCTGGATCTGGTTGTGGACTACGGCTGGTTGACCATTATTTCCAAGCCTTTGTTCAAGCTGCTGACCTGGCTGCATTCCTTGCTGGGTAACTGGGGCTGGGCCATCGTGGCGCTGACGGTGCTGATCAAGCTGGTGTTTTTCCCGCTGTCGGCTGCCAGCTACCGCTCCATGGCCAAGATGAAGCAATTTGCTCCACGCATGCAAGCCCTGCGCGAGAAGTTCGGTGACGACAAGGCCAAGCTGAACGCCGCCATGATGGAGATGTACCGCACCGAGAAGATCAACCCGCTGGGTGGTTGTTTGCCCATGCTGGTTCAGATCCCTGTGTTTATCGCCCTGTACTGGGTGCTGCTGGGCAGTGTCGAGATGCGCGGCGCCCCCTGGATTCTGTGGATTCATGACTTGGCCGCACGCGACCCATGGATGATTCTGCCCGCCATCATGATGGGGACCATGTTCCTGCAGATCAAGCTGAACCCCACGCCGCCTGATCCAATGCAAGCCAAAGTCATGATGCTGATGCCTCTGGTCTTTGGTGGCATGATGTTCTTCTTCCCCGCCGGTCTGGTTCTGTACTGGTGCGTGAACAACATCCTGTCCATCGCTCAGCAGCGCTACATCATGGTGCAGATCGAAAAGAAAAGCGCGAAAGCGGCCAACAGCTAATTCGCTCTGAGACAAAAAACCCCGCTATATTTTTTAGCGGGGTTTTTTTATGCCTGCTGCCAGCCAGATGACATGAAGCAGAGCAAGTAAACAATGTTCAAACGCAGCACTGAACACGGCTGTCAATTTATCAGACTCAGGCATAGCCCTAGCTAGCCAGACAGCCAGGCCAATAAAACGCCCCAACACTGATTCAACACAGCTCATGTTCTGGCCTTATAGAATTGGCCCGATCTTGCTGCCATATCCTGTCGCACAAGTTTCATGCCTAAGTCCTGTACTTACCGCTATGATCGGGATGAGAATCCCTACCAATAGCAAAAAACTATTCCTTCGCTAAAATCATTTGATTTAACTATTTTGAACAAGGCACGTAGACTGATCCTAACTTCTTAAAACGACCCGCCCCACTCGGTTCGGGTCAGCTTCAACGGAGAATCACAATGAGCAACAAAACCCTGACGACTGCCGCTGGCCGCCCTGTGGAGGAGAACCAGAACTCCATGACAGCCGGCCCTCGTGGTCCCGTCCTGATGCAGGATTATTGGCTGCTGGAGAAGCTGGCTCACTTTGACCGTGAACGCATCCCCGAGCGTGTCGTACACGCCAAAGGTTCGGGCGCTTTCGGCACGTTTACCGTCACGCACGACATCAGTCAGTACAGCATGGCCAAGGTCTTTAAACCAGGTAGCCAGACCCCCGTTTTCTTACGTTTTTCCACCGTAGCTGGTGAAGCAGGAGCCGCCGATGCAGAACGCGACGTTCGAGGATTTGCCATCAAGTTCTATACCGAAGACGGAAACTGGGACCTCGTGGGCAATAACACTCCTGTCTTCTTTATACGGGATCCACTGAAGTTCCCCGACTTCATCCACACACAGAAACGCGACCCGCGCAGCCACCTGCGCAATATGAGCGCCGCCTGGGATTTCTGGTCCTTATCGCCCGAGTCCCTGCACCAGGTCACCATCTTGATGAGCGACCGCGGCTTGCCCTGTAACCTTCGTCAACAGCATGGTTTCGGTTCGCACACTTACAGCCTGATCAACGACAAGGGCGAGCGCCACTGGGTGAAATTCCACTTCAAATCCCAGCAAGGCATTGCCAACTACACCAACGAAGAAGCGGCCAAAGTCGTGGGTCAGGACCGCGAAAGCTCGCAGCGCGATCTGTACGAGAACATTGAAAAGGGCAATTTTCCACGCTGGGCGCTGCGCATTCAGATCATGACCGAAGAGCAGGCGCGCACCTACCACATCAACCCCTTTGACGTGACCAAGGTCTGGCCACATGGCGACTTCCCGCTGATCGATGTGGGCATGCTGGAACTGAACGAGAACCCCACCAACTACTTCGCCCAAGTTGAACAAGCCGCCTTTACACCTGCCAACCTGGTGCCCGGTATTGGCCACTCGCCCGACCGCATGCTGCAAGGCCGTATCTTTTCCTACGGCGACACTCAGCGCTACCGTCTAGGCGTGAACCACGGCCTGCTGCCGGTGAACGCACCGCGTTGTCCGTTCCACAGCTACCACCGTGATGGTGCCATGCGTACAGGCGACAATAACGGCGGCACGATCAACTACGAACCCAACAGCCAAGGTCAATGGCAACAGGCTCCCCGCAGCGAACCGCCTCTGGCGTTGGACGGTCAGCCGGCAGATCACTGGGATCACCGCGTAGATGATGATTACTACTCACAGCCCGGCAATCTGTTCCGCCTGTTCAACGACGAGGAAAAGCAGCGCCTGTTCAGCAATATTGCCGACGCCATGGCCGGTGTTCCCAAGGAAATCATCGAGCGTCAGCTGGGCCACTTCACCAAGGCAGACCCTGCCTACGGTGCTGGTGTAAAAGCAGAACTGACAAAACGCGGTCAGCTTTAAACCCTGATCGGGCTGTTTAAGCCATCCAAGAATCGGCTCCCCCTCTACAATCGGGGGGCCGATTTTTTTTGCACTGGCCCTGCGTTCTCCTACCGAGCCCCACTATGAAATTTGGCTATACCATCATCTACGTTCCCGATGTCGGCCAGGCACTGGACTACTTCAACCGTGCGTTTGATTTGCCTACCAAAATGCTGCATGAAACCGGGCTGTACGGCGAGCTGGAAACCGGCCAAACCACCTTGGCCTTTGCGGGCGAAATGCTGGCCTACATGAACTACCCAAAAGGCCATTTGTCACCGCACGCGTCAGAAGTACCGCTGGGTATCGAAGTTGCCCTGGTCTGCGATGATGTACCTGCCGCTCATGCCAAGGCGCTGGCAGAAGGGGGCACAGAACTGGCGCCGCCGCAGGACAAGCCTTGGGGACAGGTGGTGTCTTATGTGCAGACGCCGGAGCGCATTGTGGTGGAGTTGTGTACTCCGGTTAAATAAACGAAAACGCCGGGTTCAAGCCTTGCCAGGCAAGACAACCGGCGCAGCCAGCAAACCGGCGGAGACAAAGGCAATGATCTGCTCAAGAATCTCGTCAGTATTGTTGGGGTCACAGATACCTGGTGCCAGCTCTTCCAGCCTGTGGGTATCGGAGAAGGCATACATGTAGGCCCCAATCATCAGGACCACACGCCAGTACACGTCCTTGGCCTGCAGCTCGGGCAGTATTTCTTCCAGAATCTGCACATACGCACGGGTTGAGCCGTCGTAGGCTTCATTACGCAGTTTGTAGGAAATCTCGGCCGGCTCGGTGTGCAAACGGGCTTGCAGTCGCAAGAAGCGTCGACCTCCGGGTGTCTCGCGCAAGGCGATCGTGGGTGCCAGAAAAGCGCGCACCACATCATCAACCAGAACCTTGCCCTCTTGATCGCGCAAGGCATGCAAGCGCCGTAGACGCTCATCGGAAATGGTTTTTCCTCGACGGATGAACACGGCCTCAAACAGGCCGTACTTGGAACCAAAGTAGTAGTTGATCAAGGCTTGGGTCACAGCCGCCTTTTGAGCGATGACGCGCAATGTGGTACCGGCATAGCCAGTCTCGGAAAACTCTTCCTCGGCGGCGTCCAGAATTCGCTCTGACGTGTTGTCACCTACCCCTTCCGGGCGTCCAGGCTTATCCCGCTTGACCCAGGAGCTATCCGACGACAAAGTTACACGGCCCATATTTGCCTCAAAATTTGATTCATTCTTATCTACCAGCTAAGCCAGATTGGCGACGCGACGCCGCGCCCGATGCACGGAACCGTTACGTGTGGCCCAACGCAAGACGCCAGCAACGCTGTTCACCACCTTGCGACGCCACCACATGGATATAGCGCTGGGGCGATGCTCAAAACAACGTTGAGCCCACTCTGGCAACATATCCAATGCCGCCAACAGGAACACCCTGGCAACCCAAGCCTTGGGCCCCTTAAACAGGGTATGTGAAGACATTAAAATTGTAGCCACTTCCCGTGTTCGCGCATCAACCCGTAATTGCGGACCGGCCTGGGCAAACAGCTCCCTCAAGCTTGCCGCATCCATGACCAGGCCATCCGCCCCCAGCAACACGGCAACTTTCGAGTATTGTGCAACATAGCGATCCTGCTGCTCTGGCGCCAGTCTGGCATTACGCCAGCGCATATGGGATTGCAGAAAACAGTAGGCCTGCGTGTGATGCACCCAACGCAGCAACTCCGGGTCATTGGCATCGTAAGGCGTGCCATCCGGCAAATACCCGTGTACGTGCTCATGCACCCGCCGTACCTGATCAATGCAACGCTCAGCCTGCTCCGTACCCGCATAACTGACTGCCGAGATGAACTGCGCCGTTCGACTCAAGCGCCCCTGCATATCCTGACGAAAGCGGGAATGATCCCAGACCCCGGCCAATACCTTCGGGTCCAGCATCTGCAAGCACAATGCAGAAATCCCCCCCAACATCATGGAGGTGAAGTCTGCATGCACTTCCCACACAGCCGACTGTGGGCCAAACAAGCCGGGCTCGCCCGCAGGCGTCGTAAAGTCTACCGGGCTGCCTTGCAGACCAGTAATGATATGAATCTGGTTCTCAACATACTGACGTATCGACAACAAGACGCTTCCCCCGGCCCTACCCATTAAACCTGTAATGCTTTCGGCTGAAAGTCAGTAGCATTATATGAATAAACCCAGTCCGTCTTGATGCCGCCCGCGTGCGGGTTTTTCTTCTGCTGCTCACGGTATTCGGCATCACGCTTGGCCTTGGCTTCGCTATCGGACAGGTGATAGGTGCGGCCGCGCTCACGTGCTTCCAGTTGCACCCGGCTGGTACGTGGCAGGCGTTCTGCTTCATAAAGCGACAAGGCGGTGTCCAGATCATCTGGCAAAGTGGCTAACGCAACAGCCAACACGTAGGCGTCCTCGATAGCCATTGCCGCGCCCTGAGACAGGAAGGGCAGCATCGGATGCGCCGCATCGCCCAGCAAAGTCACACGGCCTGCCGACCATTTGGTCATAGGGTCACGATCAAACAATCCCCAGCGATAGACATCCGTCACGCGCTCGAACAGCTTGACGATATTGGGGTGCCAATCCTTGAAGTCCTGCAGCATTTCCTGCTGGGTGCTGCGCGCATTCCAGGACTCTTCCACCCAGCTGGCTGTTTCATTCACCGCCACAATATTGACGGCCTTGCCGCCGTTCACGTAATAGGTCACCACGTGGCTTTTAGGACCCAGCCAGAAGGAGGATTCGGGTGCGACAAAATCAGGCATCTCATCAAAGGGCACAACGGCCCGATAGCACATATTGCCGGTGAACTTGGGTTCTTCCTCCCCAAAGATGGAGCGGCGTACTTCCGAACGCACTCCATCGGCCCCCACAATCAGATCAGCCTCAAAGCTAGACCCGTCAGCAAAATGGGCCACCGCCTTGCCATCTTGCTGCGACACCCCGGTGCACTGCGTGTTGAAGGTGACCGTTGTTGTATCCAGAAGCTCGGTCAGCAAATGATGCAGGTCCGCGCGATGCACGTGAAAGAACTCCGCCCCATACAGCTTCGGGCAGTCGCTCTTTAAAGGGATACGGAAGCTTTCCTCTCCACTGGACCAATCACGCCCCACCAAAGCCTCGGGCAAGAAACCAACCTTGGCCAGCGCATCGTGGGCACCTAAAGCGTTGAGCACCTTGACCGCATTCGGAGTCATTTGAATCCCGGCACCGACCTCTCCAAAGGCGGCTGCACGCTCAAACAAATGTACTTCGATGCCGCGTTGCTCCAGGGCTGCTGCCAAAGTCACGCCACCAATACCACCGCCTATCACACCTACTTTCAACGTTTTTTTCATGCTGTACATCCTCGGTGTTTGGGCCCTGAGAAGCCCAAACCTCCCCAATTAATTAAACAAATAAATAATAAATACGCAAAAAAACTGATAACCCTAGATCACCAGCAAAGGACGCAAGTCTGCATACGGACGAACCTCGCCGTACTTCTGTTGAATATCAAACAGGCTCGCGTCATGAGGCTCCTTGGCTCGGTCACCCACGCAATCTGCCAGGACAAAAGGGCGCAAGCCGCAGGACATGGCATCCACGACGGAAGCACGTACGCACCCGCTGGTCGTTGCGCCAGCAATCAGCAAAGTCTGCACCGCCCGCTCTGCAAACCAGGCAGCCAAGGCAGTACCAAAGAAGGCCGATGGAACCGTTTTACGCACGACCAGTTCACCCGGTGCAGGCTTCAGGGCATCGACAATGGCACTGGCCGGGTTGTGCTCTCGTAGCTGCACCAAACCGGGGACTTTCAGACCGAATACATTGCGGTCGGCGCTGTCATCGGCAAAGACAATGCGGCTGTGTGCCACCGGCCAGTTCTGTGCCCGTGCATCCGCCAGAACCGTACGCGTTTGCTCAATGGCTTCCAGAATATTTCCACCACCAAATGCCTGGGGGTCGGCAAAACCATTAACGAAATCCACAATTAACAGCCCGACATTGCCTTCAAGCTCCAGCCCTTGCCCAAATCCCTGTCGCTCGTAAACACTCTGGCTGCTCATGCCAACTCCTCTACCACTTTGCCCTCCCGCACAGTCTCGCGACCATCTACCGTCACGGTGCAGGCACGCAGCGGAATATCAATGTGGCAAGCCGTTGTGCGGTTGCCCCCAACTTCATTATTGGGGCCAAAGGAGAACAGAAAATTGCCTGCGTAGGCACGAGCATCCATGCCCAGGGTTTGCTCTTTGTCGTAAAGGCCCAGCGTGGACCAGTGAGCACGAGGCTGCAGGCCCCAGCCTATGTGGGACATGGCGTAAGCCTCAGGATCGTCGAACGAGGCCATGTATTCGCGCAGCAGCTCGGCATCCAGCCCGCCTTCAATCGAGGTCACCACACCGTTCTCGACCGTCATGATGATGGGATCAGCCGCATAGGACTTCATGGGCAATAAAATGTCGCCACGATCAATCACGATGCGACCATGAGCCTGACCTTCGTTTGGCCAAGTAAGGATAAAACCGCTGGGCCAGTGATCCCAGCGCCCCGGATCATCCACAAAGCCGTATTCCTTTACTACCGGGTACTGCCCCAAAGGCATGACCAGATCCGTACCTGCCCTGGACGTGGCCCGCATTTCACGAGCGCCCTGTAGCACCTGTGCCGAACGCTCCACACGTTCCTTATCCTGCAAGGATGGCACCATACGCACCAGCACCTCGGGCGGTTCGGCTGCCAGGAGAATTTTGGTGCCCGACTTCAAAATCTCATGCTGTTCGGGAGAGAACAGCAAGGTCATCAGATCCAGCACCAAATCACTGGCCTTGAGGGCGGCAATCGCGGCTGGATTACCCGTCAGCGGAGTCGTGCCCAAGTAAGCCAGAAGGTCGCGGCTCAATGCTTTTTCTGCGTTTACAGGCAGCAAGTCCACCTGCATCTGGGTTGCCCCCAAAGATGCCACGGCCAGCTTGGCGGTAGCCAAGGTTTGAGGATGGGTATGCGAACTGGTCAGAATGGTGACCATCTGCCCCGGCTTCACTCCAGAAAGACTCAGCACCTCATTCCAGGCCTGAACCATTTGATGATCAGATACAGCCATCTTCCACTCCTGTTTCTTGTTAAAAGGTAAGGCCCAGAAAGGTGCCCAATGCGCGATAAAAGCCTTCCTCGTCATCCCAGGGGATCATGTGCCCAGCGTCTGGTACACGTAAGATCTGCAAGTCAGGCTTCAAGGACTGCGCCTCTTTACTATCCTCATCGCGAATGACATCCCCCTTGCCCGCCACCATCAGGGCCACCCTCCAATCATTAAGCTGGCTGAAGTCCGGGAACGCATCGTCGGTGTGGAACCACTCGTAGCTGTCCGTCACTGCGCGCACATCGCAGGTGTGTAGCCACTGTGCGCGCAGCGTCAGTTGCTCAGGAGTCCAGGTCGGGCAAAACTGCCGCATCTGCTCGGCGCTCATACCTTGTTGAGCCTGTGCAATGGAATCGGTGTACCAGGCGATATTCGCCGGATAGGGGCGTCGCCCTGGGCCGGACACTGGCGGATCCACCAGCACCATGGCGGCCCCCTTGGCCAACCCTCGGCTGGCCGCACGCAACAGAATGCGCGCCCCCATGGAGTGCCCCACATAAATGGGCGACTCCAGTGCCAGCTCCCGAACGAACTCGCACAGATCATCCGCGCAAGCATTCACGCCATAATCCAGATCTGCGCCTGCTTGAGAAAGACCACGACCACGTACATCAAGCACATACACATCAAAATGCAGGGCCAGACGCTCTGCCACAAACCCCCAGGTGGGAGCAGGGCTGGTGATTCCGGGCACCAGCACCAAGGCTGGTCCGGGACCGGCATAACGCAAGTAATGCTGCCGGATGCCGTTAGCGTGGACATGAGCGCCATAGCTAAGTCGCGATAGGAGTTCAGTCGCCTTGTTCATGCTCATCATCAGCCTCCCAGGTAAGCACTCAATAGTTCAGGATCTTTCAGCATGCTGGCGCTGTCTTTCTCTGCAATAACGCGCCCTGTCTCCAGCACATAGGCTCGACTGGCCACATTCAGCGCGTTATGCACGTTCTGTTCCACCACCAGAATGGACACGCCATGCTCGCTGATGTCCCGCACCACCTGAAAAACCTCCAGCGCCATCTTGGGACTAAGCCCCAAAGAAGGTTCGTCCAGAATCAACAGTTCCGGTTCTGACATCAATGCCCGAGCAATCGCCAGCATCTGCTGCTCCCCGCCGCTAAGCGTGCCTGCCAGTTGCCTGTATCGCTCTTTCAGGCGCGGGAAGCGATGAAAGGCAATGCCTTTACGCCGCTCCACTTCAGTCTTGGACTTGATCAGGTAAGCGCCCAGATCCAGATTGTCTTCAACGGTCATTTCAGGCCACACATGCCGTTCTTCAGGGCAGTGAGCCAAACCCAGCTTCAGAATATGTTCAGGGCTACGACCACTGATCACCTGTCCCTTCCAGGTGATCTGGCCAGAAGTAGGGCGGATCAGACCGGAGATTGCCCGGAGCGTGGTGGATTTCCCGGCGCCATTGGCTCCCAGAATGGCTACAACTTCACCAGGCTGCACATGCAAGCTGACGCCATGCAGGGCCGTCAAATTGCCATAACCCGCCACCACATCCTGCAACGCCAATAGAGGTTCAATGTCCTGTTTACTCATGCCGCTTTCCCCATATAGGCTTCCAACACTTGCTCATTGGCCTGAATCTCTGCCGGTGTTCCCGTTGCCAGTTTTTTGCCAAAGTTCATGACCACGATCTGGTCAGACACACGCATGATCAAACCCATGTTGTGCTCTACCAGCAAAATGGACTCCACCCACTGCCCAGGCAGCTGTTTGAGCAAGTCGGCCAAGCCTTCTGCTTCATGTGTATTAAGTCCGGCGGCTGGCTCATCCAGCATCAACAATCTGGGTTTAGCACCAAGAGCAACGCCCACCTCCAGCAGTCGCAACTCGCCACAAGACAAGGAGCTGGCCAGGACATCAGCACGCTTGGCCAAGCCAATCTGATCGAGAATACGGCGGGCCGAGACGATGATTTCCTGTTCGGTTTTTGCCTGCTCTTTGCTAGGCCAGAAAGTGCGCCACAAGGGTGCCCGATCAGCCAAATAATGGGCATGGACCAGATTGTCGAAAACACTCAGAGCCCGCAGCACATTAGTCTTTTGAAAAGTGCGAATGACGCCCTGCTGTGCCATGCGATACGGCTTGCTGGCCGTGACCTCTTTGCCATCCCATAACACCCGCCCACGAGTAGGCTGATAAAAGCCGGTGATAAGGTTGAAGCACGTTGTTTTGCCAGCCCCATTGGGCCCGATCAAGCTGACGATTTGCCCGGCAGGAACGGTGAAATCAATATCCTGAACCGCATGAATACCGCCAAAGGATTTGCTGAGACCGCACACTTCAAGCATGACGCGTCCTCCCAAATAAATGATGAAAACGCTGCTGCACAAATCCCATGATTCCATCCGGCGCAAACAGCACCGAAGCCATGACGATCAGTCCAAATAAGGACAGACGCAACTCCTTGAATTCGCGCAAATACTCTTCCAGCAAGGCCACCACAATGGCCCCTGCAATAGGCCCCAGCAAGGTGCCTTTACCGCCCAGCAAAACGATAATAATCATGGTCGCGGTAAACGGAAAACCGAAAACTTCCGGCCCTACAAAACTGATGTAGCTGGCGTAGTAAGCCCCGGCAATCCCGGCCAGAAAGGCCGCCACCACAAAGACAAACTGCGAGTAGCGAAAAGGATCAATACCGACCGATTGCGCCACGTAGTTGTTCTCTCGCAGAGTGACGGCAGCACGGCCCGCACTGGAATGCACCAGGCGGTAGCAGATGTAGAAAGTGATGGCGGCCAGCACAATGCCCATCACCACAAAACCCCGCTTGCCAGCCAGCCAGGGCGACATGTCCAGCAAAGCAGGATGAGCCACACCCGAGATGCCCATCGGGCCATTGGTCAGGTCCACCCAGTTATTGGCCAGCAGGCGCAGGACCTCGGCAAAGGCCAGCGTCACAATGACAAAGAAGGGCCCATTCAGACGCAAAGTCACACGCCCAATCACGTAACCCGCTGCCGCAGCAATCAAGGCCGCCGCGGCAATGGTGACCGTGACAGGCCAGCCCACCGCGGGCGAGCTCAAAATGGCGACCGAATACGCCCCCAGGCCAAAAAATGCCACATGACCCAGCGGGAACTCTCCCACATAACCAATGATCAAGTTCAGGCTGCTGGCCAGCACGCTATACATCAACACCAGCACCAGGATGTGCAGCAAATAATCGTTCTGCACAAAACAAGCGAGCAACGCCGACAAGGCCAGGAAGCCCACCATAAAGTGACGTTCTATTTTCATTTACGCGCGCTCCGCTCGAACCGAAAACAAGCCATAGGGACGGAAGAACAGAATCAAAATCACCAGGGCAAAGCCCACCATGTCCGCTGTCCCCGTTTGCACATAACCTCCCCACAGCGCTTCTGCCACGCCCAGAATCAAGCCACCCAGAATGGCACCACCGAAATTGCCCATCCCGCCCAGAATGACCACCACAAAGGCCTTCAAACTGATCAGGCCACCGATCGAAGCCTGCGCGACATAAATGGAGCTGAGCAACATGCCCGAGGTTGCCGCCAGAACAACACCCAAGGCGAAGGTGGAGGCGTAGATAGTGGCGGTATTGATACCGACCAGACTGGCCGCCGTCGAGTCCTGGAAGGTGGCCCGCATGGCTTTGCCCAAACGGGTTTTCTGGATCAGAAGGCGTGCGCCGACGATGGCCGCAATAGACATCCCGATCGCAAAAACGCGCACCTCGGTGATGAATATCGGTCCCAAAAACAGGGGAGTATTAGGCACCGGCGCCACCACTTTCAAAGGTGCCGTACCCACGATCATCAAGGCGGTATTCGTCAGGAAAATCGACAAACCGATAGTCAGCAAAATGCCTGGCTCCGGGCCCTTGTCCCGGATACGAGCAATCAGGAAGCGATCCAGCAGCCATCCAAACACCGCAACGATCACCATGACCAGCGCCAGGCCCACAAAGAAGTTCAGCTCCAATTGCTGGGTCACCAACCATCCCAGCAGGCCACCGATCATGTAGAACTCGCCATGAGCAAAGTTCACCAATCGCATCAAGCCAAAAATCAGGGTCAGGCCCAGGGCCGACAGCGCGTAGAACGTCCCGTTCACCAGTCCATTGGCAATGAACTGCAGCAATAAATCAAACACAATGCCCCCTCATCAAACGATAGAATCCGCAGCTCATCGTGCTCTTAGTCCGCCGTTACCTTGGCCTGAGCAACTATTTCCGGCTGCCCGCCTTGAAGCTTCACCAACACGGCATCAAAGCCGTAGCCCTGGCGTTTTTCGTTGAATTTGAAGTTGCCATTGGGGCCGTTGTAATCCGTGGCCGGCAGTGCCAGACGAATCTTGTCCGGATCGGCTTCCCCTGCGCGTTCGATCGCGTCCATGATGATGTTCATCGCGTTATAGCCAGCCACCGAATACTTGCCCGGCAGCTCGCCATACTCTTTCTGATAGGACTGCACGAACTCCAGATTTTCGGGACGCTGCAAAGTGTGGGCATAAGGAACGGCAGCATGAATGCCTTCTGATGCAGAGCCGGCCAGATTCACGAAGTCCGCCGTCGCCCAACTGCCTACGCCGAAAATCAGACTCTCCAGACCCACTTCCTTCATCTGTTTGACCAGAATCGAGCCATCCTGGGTTTCGGCTGCCACAAAAACACCATCTGGTTTGGCGGCTCGTACCCGCGTCAACAGCGTGTAGAAGTCCGTGGTGCCATGGTCGAAATACAGCTTTTGCACGGTTTCACCGCCCAGGGCTTCGATCTGGCTGGAGAACTCTTCCATGCCGCCCCGGCCCCAGTCATCATTCACCCCGATGTAGGCGATTTTTTTCAGCTTGAGCTGCTCGACCAGAATCGTTGCGAAGGCATGGGCCAGCAAACCATCGGTTTCTGCGGTGCGGAAGAACCACTCATTGCCACGCTCGGTTAAATCACTTTTTGAGGACACGCCCGAGAGCAGGGGCACTTTGTACTTTTGCGCCACGCTCATGGCTGCGATGGTGGCGGAGCTGCAAAAGGCGCCGGAGATAATCGGCACCTTGTCTTTCTGAATCAGTTTTTCAGCCGCGTTCACGGTTTTGGAGGGCTGACACTCTCCATCCTCAATAGCCAGTTCAACCTGTTTGCCCAACACCCCGCCACGAGCATTACGCTCTTTGACAGCCAACTTGGAGCCATTCACATCGGCCTCCCCGTTGTAGGCCACCGACCCGGTCAAAGGCTGAATCACACCAATCTTGATGGTTTGCGCTTGCACGGCCCCCACAGCACCCAGCGTCATGAGCAACCCCATCGTCAATATCGTCTTGCGCACCTTGTATCTCCTTCCTTGGTTTTTAATTAACTGATTGATTATTTCTAGTTTGAAATATTATTAACTGACTAGCCAATAAATAAAATATAGGGAATTCCCTACAGACTTAAAATGATTTTTTATTGTTATCTATCAGTCACTTAATGGATTTTCTGTAGTTTTCATGGATGATGGAGGCCAGGCGAAACCTGCTTGCCGGCTTAATCTTGGTGACAACACTCAAGTGCTATTTGAAGGGTAGACCAAAGGTATTTCAGCTACCCACAGACTGGCTACGAACCGAAAACCCGATGTCTCAGCACATAGATAAACAGCTCCCTTTTCGGGCCACTAGGCCTCTTTCTGATGATGAAATTCCGCCCAAAAGCTGGCCTCACAAGAGACACAACCAACAAGCTCTGAAGGTGGCAGTTCCCTTCTTGAAATCGCCATAAAAAAGCGGACCTGATTTGACATCAGGCCCGCATTCCCACTTTTCTGCGCTAACAAGTTTTGTGCTGCTAGCTGCTACTGGCCGTTGCTCCCCATGTTCCATAAGAACGAAGTCGAAGCGCTAGCCTTTACTCATCGGACTTGATAAACACCGCTCATCACAAGCAGGCGTATGCATCAACACCCTGAGTCTTACTGCTGCAAATACCCCGACTCCTTGATGATAGGCCCCCAGGTATCCAGGTCCGCCTGAACCGTACGGGCCAACTCCTGCGCATCGCCCGATTCAGATCGGAAGCCAATCGGCACAATCGCGCTTTCAATACGTGGCAGCTTGGCCACTTCATTGAAGGCATCCTGGAACTGTTTGACCATCTCCGGCTCCATGCCCAGCGGTGCAAAAATCCCCATCCAGCCCGAGGCCTTCAAATCGCCGTAGCCCATTTCTGCAAAAGTAGGCACGTCCTTCAAAATAGGCAGGCGTTCAGCCCCGGTAATTCCCAGCACCCGCACCGAACCGGCGGCGACATGCTCGGTAATCATGCCCACCGCATCCACGCCAGCAGGGATATGGTCACCCAACAGGTCGTTGATCAGGGGGGCGCCCCCTTTGTACGGTACGGGGGACATCTGGATATCGTTCTTCTTGGCAATGCTATAGCCCATGAACTGGGGGGCGCTGCCAGGAGCGGGAATACCATAATGGCCGTACTTCTCCGGTTCTTTACGGACCAGTTCCACGTACTCCTGCAAGGTATGGGCCGGCGTGGTTTTACCGACCACAAAGATATGCTCGAACTTGGCGATCACCGCCACCGGCGCAAAATCCTTCATGGGGTCGTAGCTGACGGTTTTCACCGTCAGGGGCAGGGTGGTCATCATGTGATTATTGGCAACCAACAGCACCGAACCATCCGTAGGCGAGCGCAAAAAACCTTGGGCAGCAACCTGCCCACCTGCGCCAGCGCGGTTATCCACCACCACATTCACACCCAGCTTTTCACGCAGTTGCTCGGCATATACCCGCGCAACGGCATCCGCAGTTCCCCCCGCCGGATAGCCCACGACCAAGCGTATGGTGTCCGGCAATTTGCTAGCAACAGACATACCTGTTGCCAATGCCAAGGCCGTTCCCAACACGACCTGCGCCCATTTCTTTTTCATTACTTGTCTCCCTACCTCTTGATGACGCGATTAAAGTTCTACTACTCGTCCATTGCCTTGTGCGGCATGACGGCTTAACAAGGCAGCCGCCGTCAATACATCCTCAAATGCCAATCCCAAGGATTTAAAAATCGTGATTTCTTGGTTGTCATTGCGGCCTGCGGCTTGCCCCTCCAGGACCGCCCCCAACTCGTTCAGCTCAGTATCGGCTGACAAGTAACCCTGTTTACACGCATTCAAAAATTCGCCCGACTCGCTACGCGTGGATTGCGCACGATCCACAAACAAACGGCCTGCCGTCATGGTGGGGCCATCCAGTTCACTGCTGGCGGGTGTGCTGGAACCCATGGCGGTGATGTGCGTGCCAGGGCGCAGCCATTCACGCTGCAAGACAGGTGTGGCAGAGCTGGTGGCCGTCAGTACCATATCCGACTGGGACACGGCTTCCTGGGCCGAGACGCCCGCTATCAAGGGGCAATCCAGATACGCCTGAGCTTCCTCAATAAAATGCTGGGCCGATTGTGCAGAGCGGGTAAGCACAAACACCTTGCTCAAACGACGCACTTGCGCCACGGCGCGCAATTGCCACAAGGCTTGATGTCCGCCGCCAAACAAGGTCAGCACGCTGGCATCGGGACGCGCCAACATATCGGTGGCCAAGCCACTGACCGCCGCAGTGCGCAATGCCGTCACGCTGCTGGCGTCCAGAATGGCACGCGTCTCGCCAGTCAAACCGCTCATCAAGAGCACGCAGCCTTGATGGGGGTCTTTACCCAAGCGCACATTGTCTGGAAACAGGGTGCCCATCTTGGCACCGTACAAAGGCTCGGGATAAATCTCCGGCATATCAATGCAGGCAGGCATCATGCCCAGAAAACCGCTGGACAAATGGCTGCGCACAATCGTACGCAAGGGCTGGTCAATACGCCCTTGCTGCAGGGCAATAAAACCCTGGCGCATCAGATCAATCGCCGCCCCCATATCCAGCCCTTCATACACTTCCTGGGCTTTTGCTACATAAACGCTAAGCTGCATGGTTAGCCTTGCGCCAGTGGCGTAGTGATATGGCGGATAAAGGTGTCGGTATCCGTGTTGGAACCACAAAACAACACGCCCACTCGTTGCCCGGCCAGATGTTTGCGCAAAGGGGACATCAAGGCAGCGGTCGCCACCGCGCACGCTGGTTCCGTAGCCATCTTGAATTCATTGAACAGGAAGTGCATGCCAGCACGGATCTGGTCGTCGTTGACGGTCACCAGCGTGTCGATATTGTCCTGACACACGCGGAAGCTGAACTCGTCGGTATGGGGGGCCATCAGACTGTCTGCGATGGACTGCATGGCACCGATTTTTTGCGGCTCGCCTGCCTGGCGGCTTAGTGCCATGACGTTTGCGCCTACCGGCTCAATGCCATAGACCACGCAATCAGGCTGCCACAGCTTAACGGCAGCCGAGACACCCGCAGCCAAACCACCACCACCAATGGGCACCAGCACCGCATCCAGCTTGCCCGCTTGCTGCAACCACTCGTAGCCCAGCGTGGCGGTTCCCAGCACGGTGGGGTAGGTGCTGAACGGATGGATAAAGGTTTTCTGTTCATCCTTTTCAATCTGGCGCACCAGCTCAAACGCCTGCTCGCCGTTATCAGCAAAGACAATCTCAGCCCCATATTCACGGCACAAGGCTACGCGGGCCGGGCTGGCGGTCTTGATCATGACAGTCTTGGCTTTCACCCCCATTTGATGGGCAGCATAGGCCACGGCCACGGCGTGGTTGCCTGCGGAGACGCAGGTCACCCCTTGCTGGCGAGCCTCTTCAGACAAGCTCAGCAAGTTATTGAAAGCACCACGTGCCTTGAAGGTGCCCGAGGCCTGCAAATGCTCGAACTTGAAATTGACGGCGCTATCCAGACGCCCGGTCTGGTAATCAAACACGGGCGTCTGGCGCACATAGGGACGCAGACGCTCGTGGGCCTGCACCACATTTTCCTGGGTAACTTTTTCTGTTGTCATGGGTTTGCGTTGAAACCTGTTTGTCTGTTTTTAAGCGGTCACGGCCTGGCTGCGAATCAGAGCACGCAAGAACTGCTCGCACTGCTCCACCTGGGCCAATTCCACGTACTCATCGGGGCGGTGGGCCTGCTCGATATTGCCGGGGCCACAAATAATCGAAGGAATACCGGCTTGCTGGAACAGACCTGCTTCTGTGCCATAGGCCACTTTTCGTACCGTGTCGTCCCGCGTCAGTTCACGTACCAGCTTGGTAATGGCAGCTTGTTCTTCGGGATTCAGGCCGGGGGCGCTGGCCAGCTTTTCCAGCTCCACTACAGCATCGGGATGCTCGCGGCGCATGGCGGGCAGGACTTTCAGGTCGATGAATTCGCGTATCTCTTGCAAGATCGGCTCGGGGTCCACACCGGGCAGATTGCGGTATTCAAACTCGAATTCGCACAGGTCAGGCACGGTATTCAAGGCGATACCGCCCCGGATCATGCTGGTCTGCAAGGTGGTGAAGGGCACGTCGAAATCGTGGTCGTAAGGGCCCATGCTCTTGTAGTCGTCGGCCAGATCACGAATAGCCGTGATGATGCGTGCCGCATGTTCGATCGCGTTTACGCCCTTAGGGGTCAGCGAGGAATGCGCGGCATGACCATGTACGCGGCAGCGATAGGCGTTAATGCCCTTATGTGCCACGATGGTACGCATGCTGGTGGGTTCACCCACCACGCAACCTTCGGGCTGAACGCCGCGACGGACCAGATCATCAATCATGACAGGCGCGCCCACACAACCCACTTCTTCGTCGTATGAATAGGCCAGGTGGATGGGTTTGGCCAGCCTGGTCGCCAACATCTCAGGAACCAATTGCAGGGTCACACCGACAAAGCCTTTCATGTCGCACGTGCCACGGCCATACAGACGATCGTCACGAACCTCAGCCTTGAAGGGGTCGCTGCTCCAGTTCTGGCCATCGACGGGCACCACATCAGTATGGCCCGACAGAACAATGCCACCGGTACGTGTGCCATCGGCTGCCGGAATAGTGGCAAACAGATTGGCCTTGCGGCCGCTGGCGTCATGCGTCAGCACGGTTTCCAGCCCTTGCTGCTGTAAATAGGCCTGTACGTCGTGAATCAGTTCCAGGTTGGATTCCCGGCTTGTCGTATCATAAGCAATCAGTTTTTTTATCCATTCCACCGAGGTAGAGGGATAAGCAGTAGGATCAAACAACGCAGTCATGCCTTCTTTCTCCCAACGTAAAGCGTGTAGTTCTATACAATAGGACAGAGTTTTCTTATAAGAAAATCAATAATATTTATAAGAATGTTGTTTATTACTTCTTTCGGTTATGACAAAAGACTTGGTTAACACCACCCCCAACTTATTAAGCAAGACAGCCATGGGGGCGCGCATACGTGATGAACGCAAGCGTCAGGGCCTGACCCTGCTCATGTTGGCACGTTTATCCAATGTGTCTTTGTCCACCCTGTCCAAGGCAGAGCGCGGCCTGATTGGCCTGAGCTACGAGAAATTCCTGGCCGTCAGCCGGGCCTTGAAAATGGATTTGTCCGACCTGTTCAAGACGCCTCGTGATCAGAACGAGTCCGGCATGGACATCCTGGTGGGACGGGCTTCACGCACCGTAACCTACCATGCTCACCGCTATGAATACGGCATGCTGGCATCGGAATGGATCAACAAAAAAATGACGCCCATGCACGGGCGCGTGCTGGCCGGTAAACCGCGCGATGCCAGCGACTTCAGCCAACACGAAGGCGAAGAATTTATTTTTGTCATTGAAGGGCAGTTGACCATGCAGTTCCAGGACGGCCGCCGGCATGTACTGCAAGCGCGCGACAGCATCTACTTCAAAAGCAATCTGGGTCACCTGTATCTGTGCGAACACGGGGAAAGCGTGGAGATTCTGGTGGTTTGTGTGAACAATCACTAGGCTCAAAGAAGCGCAGACGGCTGGCCTCAGTCGCTTTGATGACACGTCCAAAGGCTTTTTGTTTGCCCTGGCCTTTTTAGGTTCTCCCACACGACCGATTGCCTAATTGCCTGATTCTCAAGAGCCTAGTCCACAGGGACATAAACACAAGCGTTTCAGATACCAACAAGGCTTAGCGCCCCAAGCCCGAACCGTCTACCTGCTCCATTACAATACGGTTCTGTTCCGCCTCTTTGATCGATCTGACCATGTCCAGCTCTTCCCCTATTGTGGCTATTGCCACCGCCCCCGGCCGGGGCGGTATTGGTGTCATCCGTGTGTCCGGCAAAGAGCTTGATGCTCTGATCCAGACCCTGTTTGGCCGTACGCTGCAAGCGCGTCATGCCCACTTTTTGCCCTTCAAGGATGCACAAGGCGAGGCAATCGACGAGGGCATTGCACTGTTCTTTAAAGGCCCGCACTCCTATACCGGCGAAGACGTGCTGGAACTGCAAGGCCACGGCGGCCCGGCTGTTCTGCGCCGCCTGCTGGATCGCTGCCTGGAAGCAGGTAAAGATCAGGGTCTGCGACTGGCTGAACCGGGAGAATTCACCCAACGCGCCTTCTTGAATGACAGGCTGGACCTGGCTCAGGCCGAGGCCGTGGCCGACTTGATTGACGCCTCCTCGGAGGCCGCTGCCCGCAGTGCCGTCGCCTCCCTGTCGGGCGTGTTTTCCAATAAGGTCAACACCCTGGCTGACCGCATCATTCACCTGCGCATGCTGGTGGAAGCCACGCTGGACTTTCCCGAAGAAGAAATCGACTTCCTGGAAAAATACCAGGCGGCGGCCACCCTGCAAGGCATACAGGACGAGCTGGAACGCATCCTGCAGCATTCGCGTCAGGGGGCGATTCTGCGCGAGGGCCTGCACGTTGTACTGGCCGGTCAGCCCAATGTGGGCAAATCCAGCCTGCTTAACGCACTGGCCGGTGAGGACGTGGCTATCGTGACCGATATTGCCGGCACCACCCGCGACCGTGTCATGCAGCTGATCCACATTGACGGCATCCCGCTACACATCGTGGATACCGCCGGTTTGCGTGACACCGAGGACACCGTCGAGCGCATCGGTATCGCCCGTACCTGGGACGAAATCGCCAAAGCCAACGTGATCGTGCACCTGCTCGATGCTCGCAACCCGCAAGACGAGCTGGACAGTGCCATTACCACTCGCCTGCCATCACATGTACCCGTGCTGCGCGTCTATAACAAGATAGACTTGCTGACAGCAGAACAACAGGCAGCCTTGCCTGCACAGGAAAGCGGCGCCACCGTGCTACCGATTTCTGCCCGTAAGGATATAGGTCTGGACACACTGCGCCGCACCTTGCTGGATATCGCCGGCTGGAACCCCGGCAGTGAATCCCCCTGGCTGGCGCGGGAACGACACCTGCGCGCCTTGGAGCGCGCAGAATACCACCTGGGCCTGGCCGCAGAGCACGCTACGCACAGCGATCAAGTGCTGGACCTGTTTGCCGAAGAACTGCGCTTGGCACATCTGGATTTATGCTCAATTACCGGCGAGTTCAGCAGCGATGATTTGCTGGGGGAGATTTTCTCCAGTTTTTGTATTGGGAAGTGACCTCATCAAAAGACTGAGCCATTGATGTGCAGAGGAACTAGGCATGAGCGGCAAGAAGCTGATTCGAAATAGCACCACTGAATTTCTGATCTTTACTGGTCAGGCTGGTGAACAAAGCATCGAAGCTCGCTACGAAGACGAGACGGTCTGGTTGTCTCAGAAGCTGATGGCGGAGCTTTTTGGCGTTGATGTACGCACGGTCAATGAGCACTTAAAAAATATCTTTGCCAGCAATGAACTGGCTTCCGAGGCAACTATCCGGAAATTCCGGATAGTTCAGCAAGAAGGTAATCGGGACGTAAAGCGTCTGGTGGACTTCTATAACCTCGACGCCATTATTTCCGTTGGCTACCGGGTCAACTCCATCCGTGCCACCCAATTCCGCCAATGGGCCACCCACATCCTGCGCGAATTTGCGATCAAGGGATACCTGATTGATCGTCAGCGCATGGAGAACGGCAGTTTTCTAAACGAAGACTACTTTGAGCAGTTGCTGGCAGAAATCCGCGAAATACGCCTAAGCGAACGGCGCTTCTACCAGAAGATCACCGATATCTACGCAACCAGCGTGGACTACAACAAGAATGCCCCGACCAGTAAATCCTTCTTTGCCAAGGTGCAGAACAAGCTGCATTACGCCATTCACGGCCAAACTGCAGCGGAGCTTGTTCATCAGCGTGCCGACAGCAGCCAAGCCCATATGGGACTTACCTCCTGGGCCAATGCTCCCAATGGAAAAATACTGAAAACAGACATCAGTATTGTCAAGAACTACCTGAAACAAAACGAGCTGGATGCCTTGGGGCGCATCGTCAATGCCTATCTGGAGCTGGCTGAAAACCGTGCCCGCCGCAAAATCCCCATGACCATGGAAGACTGGGCCAAACGCCTGGATATGTTTCTGGAATTCGATGACCGGGAAATTCTGCAAGATAGCGGCAAGATTTCTGCCAAGCTGGCCCAGACTCATGCTGAAAGCGAGTTCGAGAAATATCGCGTCATACAAGATCGCTTGTTTGAGAGTGACTTTGATAAAGCAATAAAAGAACTAGGCTCCTCAAATTCGGAAGCTGATCACTAAGCTGATCACTCCCACACGGCTTGCCCCCACCTCAGTAAAAACCCGACATTCGTCCCTGAATTAAGCACTATCAAAGCCTGCCCTGATCAATCAGGACTATGCTGAACACTCCATTGTCTCCTGCGGGAGGGCATCATGCGCACACTCAACAAGTGGGTTTTGATGGCGGCTTTGATTCATGGCGCTGGGGTAGTACAGGCTCAAGAACTGATACCTCTGGAGCTGGAGGCAGAACAGCGTTCCGTCTCCCGTCTCAGCGTGGCCCAGTGCCTCAATACGGTTCAGCAGACAGCAGCGCGAGAGGGCTTCCAGCAGCACAATGACTCCACAGCCAGCGATCAGTTAGGCGTCTATATTGGCTCGGCTCCCTTGGGGGGCGGCTCGCTGGTGGTGTACTGCATTGATTTGAACCCCTCGACCGCCTACATCATTCGCACCAAGGCACAAGTCACCGCCAATTTGATGTCTCCGCATCAGCTCAACTGCAAAATTACGCGAGCTTTGACGGTGGCAAACCAGCCTTGAGCGTCAGCAAAAGCAGCCCCTGGCTGCTTAAAGTAAAAAAGGGGCGCAGCCCATGTCCATGCAGGCCTACCGCCTAGGCACACCCGCCTGCGCCCCCAAGGGCTCCCAAAACCAGTTGAACGGTTTTTTTTTACGCCATCAATAAATCCCCAACTTCCATACGGGCATCACCGTCCAACTCAATGTCGTCCATGACCTTGTTCAACATGGCATGCGCACTGGATAAAGCACCGTTCAAGCTATTGAGCTCGCTTTGCACACGATCCAATTCCTGCTTTTTTTCCGCTTCGCTGCTTTTGTTGCTGGCCTGGATACGCTGCAGCTCCATCAGTTTCTGTTGAATCTGCTCTTTCAGATCACGAATACGTTTAAGTATGTCCTTGATGCCATCGGGCAAAGAACTGCTATCAATATCCTTGTCACGACCCTTTTTCTGAGCTTGCTGACTGGTCAATGACAGATCTTTTCCCATGGGAGACAGGTGCACCTTGATACGTCCCGATGAGTCTATGGAGCCAGACTCTTCTTGCTCGGGCACCACAGGGGGCGTCATGGCCGTCGCGTTTAATGGCTCGGCCACAGGCATAGTTTGTCTATGTATTAAACCCTGTCCACTGATCTCTATGGTCATACTTTCCTCTCTTGTACACATTATTCCTTAGAGGTTACGGCTGCAACCCGCTCGTTCTTTACCGTGATGTGTGCACCCGGTGTTGCGCCTTTTACTCAGATGTTCGGCACAGCTCAGAAATAAGTAGCAAGAAAAGACACTTTTATTTACTTTTATATAAAAAATGCCCCCTAACCATTGTCTTCACATTATCTGAATCACATGGACTTCAAAATCAAAGCGCTACTAGGCCACACCCTGCTGGCCTTGAGCTGGGCCAGCAGCGCCCATGCTTACCAGACAGAATCCATTATGAACAAACAAGGCCAGCAGGCCTTTGAATTGCGGATCTATGGACCTGATGATGGGGGCTACGATACGTCGGATCAATCCGATCCACGCGTTTCCCCTTGGAATATTGACGAGAATGGTCGACTGAAAATTCGTGCCGCGCTGGAGCGCTGGGCCGAAATCATTAATTTGCCCGTAGGGTACACACCGGCTGTGATCAATCTGGGCACCATGAATGACCAGAACGCCAATGCCTACGGTGCTTCACTCTACAACCCTGACCATCCCAACTTCACCATCTCGGCCTTGCAAGCGCGCTTGCAGGGAATATTCCAGGGCGATCCGAATAACCCCGATGCCGTTATCAGCGTCGGCAAGCTTGATCTGGATACGGCTCCGGTCAACCCAAGCCAACTGCCCTTAACTGGCAAGGCTGACTACAACGCAGTGATTTTCCACGAGCTGGCCCATGCCTTGGGCATCAGCAACACGGTCACGGACAACCTGCCTGCAGACAGTTTCGATCCACCCGACCCCTTCTTCCAAAATGACCTCAGCCCCTGGGCCTTGGGTTTGCGCGATGATCAGGGTCGAGCCCCCAGCCCTGGGCAGAAAATCCTGTGTTCAGTTTGCACCAATCCGTATGACCCAGACGCTTTTGATCTGCGCCAGGACAAGGGCTACTTCACCGGCGATCACGTACAGGAAGTCCTGAATGGCGCCATGCCGGGCATTCCCGTCAGTATCCTGAACTTCCACGACCAGCCACAGTATGGAGTGGACCGCAACTACATGAGCCACACCGAGCTGCGCAACAGCCTGATGAGCCATCAGACCTATCGCAACTACGTGAATCTGATGGAAGCTGAAATTGCCGCCTTGCAAGACATCGGGCTGAGCATTGATCGCCGCAACTTCTTTGGCTATTCGGTCTATGGCGACGACGTCACCTTGAACAATACCAATGGCTACTTTGCGCGCAATGAAGACGGCACAGCCTACTTGCCCGGTCAGTACAACATGGCCACACAAGGCTTGGGTCTGCACATTTATGGCGAACGCAATACCATTACCCAAGCGGCGGATCTACTGACAGCCGGGCCAGGCGGGGTCGGTGTACGTGTGGATGGTAGCGAAAACACGCTCATCATTCCCGAGGCGACGCGTATTCATGCCCAGGGCTGGTATGGTCGTGGCCTGCAGTTCAGCTATGGCCGCCATCACCATATTGTCCAGCAAGGAGAGGTCCGGGCAGATGGCCAGGATGGCGTCGGAGCCTTATTCGATTTTGGCCAGAACGCCATGGGCAGCGACGATGAATATCACGGCTCCTGGATGCTCATGGCTAAAGGTCAGCTACGCGCTGTACCGGAGATATTGCAAGGTGCCTTGATCAGTAATTACGATTTGTCCGGCACCTTATCGGGTCAGAAGGCGGCCATCCATATCGCGGACAATGCCTGGGTACAGAACATCAATATTTTGCAGGGTGCACAAATCACAGGTGACATTACCTCGGATTACAAGCGCCGCGACTCCGACCAGCAACCGCTGCCGACCCGCATCAGCTTTGGTCAAAAAGCCGATGAGAATGGGCGCGCGACCAGCGCTGCCGACTCCAGCTTCCAGATGCGTTATGACGGCAATATCAAGGGCCTGAACAGTCTGGCAGTCGTCATTGCCGGGGGCGCAACGTCCTTGAATGGCCAGCATGAGCTGTACGGCTTGCGCGTGGATCAGGGCGCGACCCTGTATGGCAATAGCGAATTCACCCTCAACCCTGAATACAACTTCACCAATAACGGCACACTCAGCCCCGGAAACTCCTACGGGAACATGACGATCAAGGGCAATTTTGTCCAAGGCGCCAATGGCCGGATTCTGGTGGAAGCCTCGACCACCCAGAATGATCATATTGATGTGCAGGGCCTGGCTCAGCTCGATGGCGAGTTGAACGTGGACCTGCAGCCAGACTGGTATCAAAACGGCTGGACCTTGAATCAGGACAAGGTGTTCACTGCCAGCCAGACACAAGGGCAGTTTGCGGTGCTCAGCGCCACGTTGGCATCCCCCACCCTGAATGTGGAAAGTACCGGTGATGGCTGGACTGTCAGCCGTCATCAGAATGCGTATGCCCAATACGCTGCATCGCCCAATGCCGCCGCTGTCGGTACCAGCCTGGCGCAGGCTTCCTCGGGTAATCAGTCCCTGGCAGCCGTGTATCAAGCCATGGACTTCTCGCGTGCAGATGGCAGCGATATTGGTCTAGCCCTGGATCAGCTAAGTGCAGGTGCCTACGCCGCCCAAACCGCCGCTTCCTTGCGCCGCGAACAGTTGGTGTCCGAACAACTGCGTCAAACCGACGGTATCGATAAGAGCGGCTGGCAAAGCTTCATCCAAACCTATGGTGGCCGCTACCACTGGCAGTTGGGCAGCAACGATGTTGACCACCGCAGCCAAACCTATGGGGTGATGCTGGGGGCAGAACATCGCGCTCAGGGCAGTGACTGGAGTCTGGGCGTACACGGCAATGCCAACGAACAACGCGTCAATGTAGACGCCCCCTTCCAGGCCAAAAGCAAGCTGACAGGCTTGGGCCTGGGTGTCCATGCCCGCTATCGTGCCTACAGCCAGGAAGGCTGGAACGGTCTGGCTCAGCTACGTGTGGGTATTGAACAAGGCAAGATGAACCGCACTATCAGCTTTGCGGGCTATCAAGCGCGTCCTGCTTCAGATTGGACAGGCCATACCTTCTCGCTGGGGGTACAGACTGGCTACAACTGGGCGCTAGGTGAAAACGGCAGCATCGGCCCGGTTCTGGCTCTGGATTATCTCCATTACCGTCGCCCAGGGCTGGAAGAAAGTGGCGATGCCGCCAGCCGCCTGCGTTTGGATTCCAGCCGTCAACATGCCTTACAGGCTTCGCTTGGCCTGGCCCTGCGTCAAAACTGGAATTTAAGCCAGGATCGCCAATTGCAAACAGCCTTCTCCATCGCTTGGGAGCAGGCTTTGCTAAGCCGTCATCAGACTCAGGAAGTGGCTTTTGCCAGTGCCCAGTCTGTGGGTTTTGAAGGGCGTTATGCGCGAGTGGATCGTCATGCTTTATCGCTGGGAACCAGCATCAGCTTGCAACAATCCGAGCGCCTGCGTTTAGGGCTGTCGGCCAATACCCGTTTACTTGGGGATAGCCGGGCCGATATAAACGGTAAATTGTTCCTGAACTGGACGTTCTAAACGCGCTGGAATGTAAGAGGCCGACTTTTAGTCGGCCTCATTGGGAGATACAGGAGCGGGTTGAACCCGTTTCATGCCAGACCACCGGTCAACATCAAGATACTGACCCGGAATCAAGACCCGAATCTGTCGGCGCCACCATGTTCCACTGGAGACTTCGATCGAACCTGTATCCACCGCAAACGTCATTTGATCGCTGTTCAAAAAGGCCGAAAACTGCCCCTTGTTGCTGCGCGCCTGCGCAAAGCTGGAAAAGACCGTCACGCTCTTTGGTGTGGGGTCAGCCAGCAGCAAAGTGACCTGACCGCGTAATAGTTGCAGATTCAGCCTGTCCTCGTACTCGCGGATTTCGAGAGCGGAGTCGGGGCCCAATTGCACCACCGCGCCATCCACAAACCGCTGCTCCAGCGTTTGTGCCCCCGAAATCAGATGCTCTTGTCGTAGTACCCGCTCCGGCCAAAAGAAAAACACCGTCAGCGCCAAGGCCAAAACAAACAAACCGGCCAGCAGACCTCGGTGATAAGGCTTGAGCAACGCCGCCTTCTCACCCGAACTGGCCAATAAACGGCGGATTTCATGCTCGGGCGCATCCAGACTGGCGTCACAAAAATAGCAAATGTATCGATATGAACGTTCATTTTCTGGATTGTCACGACGCCAATCCTCAAACTCTCGTAATTCGGCTGCAGTCGCCTCGCCGGAGTTCAAGCGAGTAAACCAATAAGCAGCTTGTGCGTGAGCCTGCGTATGCTCCAGCAGCTCCCCTTGATATGTCGTCATAGCGGCATCTAACCTTGTTCAGTTACGCCAGCAATAGGGTGGTTTCAGCGTGGCGGCAAGTCCCTGCCGCTCGAGCCCAAAACCTCAGGAAAGGAAACCAGTAGCCACCAACTTTTTAGCTGTCTAGCTGTCAACGTTTGAAAACGTTACGTTTTTATTTTATACAAACGCTTCAAATGCTTACATTAACTCAAATTGAGCTAATCAAAACAAATTCGCCTTATTTAATTACACTCACCACAAAAAAAATGCAGATTGCAGGTAAAAAAAGCCAAAATCAGGCCGTTAACTAGTGAAAATCGTCCAAAATTTGGCCGCTGAGCAGCTCGTGGAATTGTTCTTTACTGTGATCCGAACCCTCACCCGCCGGCAATACCATTTTCAATAAAAGAGGCCACTGCGGGTAAAAACGATAGTTGGGTGTAGACACACGCGTACCGGCCAAATAGGTCAATCCACCGAATTGAATTTCCTGGGCCAATCGCGCTTGGGAGAGATAAAGCAGGTCTTTATTCTTATCGACCGAGAAATAAGCGCGCTCCAACGGCAAGTTCCAGGCACGGACCTGCAAGCCCTCTGCCTCAACGCGCACCATCCAGCGATCCTGATCCCGCTCTCCATTCGTATACAAGGTCCCAGCGGGTCTGGACTGCACCAAAGTACCCGCAGGTAGCTCCAGAACGAAGTCTGGAGCCGTACTCATATTGGCGGCCGCCGCATAAGGACTCCAGCCTGTAATTTGATTGCCTTTGGCCAAAAAACAGCTGACAAAACGAAAGCCGTTCATTTCCATAGGATCTTGTTCCATTTCAAGCACTTGATTGCCATCACACTGCCAACCCTCCAGCGTTGCATCGCCTGCCAGATGCAGTTTCCAACTGGAGTTTGGCAGATCGGGCCGGGGGCGCTCAAATGACAATACAAGAGCGTTGCCTATCTTCACAGCCTCTGGAAAACGGGCCCAGGACACGCTGTCTGGGTCGCCCCACACACTCAATTCCAGCTCTGTTCCGCTTGGCATATCCACCCCGGCAAAGCGGCCCGGCTCTTTTAAAACATGTTGCCGGCTAGCCAGCTCCTGTTGCTGCTTTTTTTCAAACCGATAGCTCTCCCATTGAAAAACGCTGTAGTAAGCCGCCAATACCAACAAGGGGAGCAAAAACAGGATTCGCGGCCAGGGGTTTTTCTTAAAGTTTGCCCGGCGTCGTGGCTGCACTAAAAGCGAAACCGCCCAGACCAACAGAAAAAACAGTGCGATCGGGCCAAGCGTAAGAATCAGCAAAAGTATCGAGGAGAAGGGCGCAACAGGAATCATAAGAGATCAAAAAAACATAAAAAGCCGTCATAAAGAAAACCGAACCAAAATACGCTGGCTTGTCTTTCTAACGGCTGTGCTGATAGCACGGTACTGCTGCAAGGAAAGGGCGTTACATACAGGGGAACAGCAATGCCAGGCCTGCTTATAACGCCTTAGGCCGTCTTAACCGACCTGGATATGGCCTTCCATATACATGACGGCCTGCCCCTTCAGAAACACGCGATCACCCTCTAAAGAGCAATCGAGCACCCCGCCTCGAGAAGAAGCCTGAAACGCCAGCAAATGGTTTTTCCCCAGAATAGGGGCCCAATAAGGCAGCAAAGCACAGTGCGCCGAACCCGTAACAGGGTCTTCCTCAACACCGTGACCAGGCGCAAAAAAGCGGCTGACGATATCAAACTGGCCCGAGCCTGGCGCAGTCACAATACACCCTTCACAACCGCTGGCCAGCATGGCCGCCGTATCCACCTGCAGCTCTCGTACCTGCGCTTCCGTCTCCAACACGGCCAAATGGGTGAAGTCATTACGCCACAACTGCGCAACCTTGGTACCCAAGGCTTTTTCCAGCAACGGATTATCATCCACACGGATAACAGGGCGCACAGGCAAGTCCATGACATAAGCCCCCTGGTCACGACGCACCGTCAACGCACCACTCAGGGTATGAAATACCACCTGGCTATCCTGGGGACGCACATGCTGCAGTACGACTGCCGCACTGGCCAAGGTGGCGTGACCGCACAAGGGCACTTCTACCGTAGGGGTGAACCAGCGCAGACCAAAGTCCTGGCCTTGTGGTACCAGAAAGGCGGTTTCCGCCAGATTGTTCTCTCCCGCAATCGACTGCATCAAGGCATCGTCAGGGAACTCGGACAACAACACCACGGCAGCAGGGTTGCCTGCAAACAAGGTGTCAGTAAAGGCATCGACCTGATAGATGGGTAAGCGCATTCTGCCTCCAAGCCTGGAAATTCAATATGAACCCTGAGTATAGAAAAATAGACTCTTTACAGGCAGGTAAATCTTGGAGCAAGCGTCTTGTTTTTATCCCTTCTTTTTTGTGCTGGGCATGCGGACTCGTTGGATAAATGCGTGTTTGCATTCCATTGCCTGGACCCGAACGCGTCCAACGCATTAGCTTCAAGCCAAAAGCTTATTGTCTACAGATACTGGAATTACACACCATGCATCACCGCATTATTGGTGCAATCAGACATTGGCCGCTTCTAACAGGCAGGCAGAAAGACGGTCAAAATGCAACAAGGCCGCTTGGCTCAAATCAACTTGTTTGCGGCGCGTGTCCTCCGTATCACTGAGAACGATCCAGCCTTTCTCGCGCATGGACTTGAGCCGGGTGTGTATGGTCGCTGGCGATCCCAGCCGCTCTACGGCCATGACATCGCGTACCGACAAACGCAAACAATCTTTTGACGCCTTGGCAACCAGCACCAAGATACGCTCTTCAAGAGGGTCCAGGCAGGGCAAGCAAGGCAGGGTATGCAGCGAATCGGCGAGCTGCAAAAAACGCATATATATATCAGCAGGTCTGGTAGCAGTTTTCATAACAAAATCTTTATTCCTTTAAGAGCCGCTACAACAGCGCCTTTTCTAGAAATAAGTTCTGGTTATTATTGTTTTTATTCCGATCAGGCAAAGCAAAAAACAACCCTGCTTTATGGCCGGAGTGATTGGAATGGTTTTTTGTGCGTATCACGCATCTAAAATTAAACGCTTGAGACCGGGCCTGCATCCTATGTAGAAAGAGGTCTTGAGTCGGGCAGTTTGGCTAGCATTTTATCAGATAAGCCCTTGATTTAGCTTGGACACTACGGTTCCGAAGAAGCTAAATTGTAAGAAGGTGCAGACTATCAGACAGATAGTAAGCTGCCTCACATTAAACGCTAATAAAGAGACTGGGTGCAAAGAACGAGGGCAGTTACCGAACCCAGGCTCTTTGCTATAAACATCCTTACCAAATCGTTTCCCGCACGCTTGACCTGACCGCCACCAGACACTGCTCAATATTTTCAGCCACATATGTTTCAGACCGATAAAATGGGGTGAACAGGGCCTTGAGCACTTATCATGCCCCACAGATCACTATAAAATCTGGAACGATAAGAAATGATTCTTCACCTTGAGACACCACTTATTTACTCACATGCCTTGAGCGAACCACTAGGCAAACAAATCTGGTTGAAAATGGATGCATTGCAGCCTAGTGGATCATTCAAAATTCGCGGTATTGGGCACCTATGCCAGCATCACGCTGAACAAAACAAGAAACGCTTTATCATTTCCTCGGGTGGCAATGCAGGGATTGCTGTCGCTTACGCCGGGCGCCGGCTCACCATACCCACCCTTGTCGTCGTTCCCGAAAGCACCAGCGAACACGCCAGACGCCTGATTCAACGGGAAAAAGCCGAGCTACACGTGGTCGGCAAGAACTGGCAGGAAGCCCATGAATATGCGCTGACCCTGGTTCAAGAAGATGATGCCTTGATCCATCCCTTTGACGACCCTTTGCTTTGGGAAGGCCATGCCAGCCTGATTGCTGAAGTAGCCCAAATGGGCGTGCAGCCCGATGCCGTCTTGCTGGCGGTAGGGGGAGGAGGCTTGCTAAGCGGCGTCGCCCAAGGTCTGCGAGAGCAGGGTTGGGACAAGACCACCATTATTGCTGTCGAAACCGAGGGCACAGCCAGCCTGGGCGAATCAGTGCGGCAACGCCGGCACATCACACTAAGCCAGGTCAGCGGGGTTGCCACCTCGCTGGCAGCTCCTCGTGTTTGCGATCAGGCATATGCCGTTAGCCAGTCCCATCCCACCACCTGCATTCAGGTCAGTGATGCCCAGGCCGTCAGCGCTTGTTTACGTTTTCTGACCGACCATCGTGTTCTGGTGGAACCCGCATGCGGCGCAGCGTTATCGACCTTGTATCTAGATCACGAGGCCTTAGCCCCTTACAAAAATATTCTGGTTGTTGTATGTGGTGGCAACACCATGACGCTAGAGCAACTAGTGCAGTGGCGGGCAACTCCTTAAGCCGCCCCAGGAAAAAGATCTCACGCAGTAAGATTTATTTTTTTCAAGCCAAGCTTATTCCTTAAGCCGGAGATTTGAAATAAAAAACCCCATCATATGTTTTTTTAAATGATGGGGTTTTATTTACTTCTTTGTTTTTGAAACGATCTAATTATTAGATCATAAAAAGAAAAACATATGTTTCACGTGGAACAAAAGCACCTAAAACAGCCTTAAAAGGGCTTTACGAGAGGCAAACCCTGTCGAATTAGGGCTGAGAAATCCTGCCCTTCCCGCTGTGACAAGGCTCTTGGATTGATGTAACCCAGTTGCTTCAGTTCCTGAAAACTATGGTCGGGTGCCAAAGCATTCAAACCATACACATACTCGTCCAGATAGCCCGACGCCAGCACACGCCAGTCCCACGGTACGCCATCCACGATCCTGGAGACCATGTCATAAACAATGGTGGTGCAGTTAGCCGTCAACGTGTTGTAGAAACGGGGAGTAGTCTGCAATTGCTGGCCTTGCTTTACATACGACAAGAACAAGGCCTGCATAGCGGGTTTAGCTAAATCCACGCTGTACATGTATACATCTTCACCGCGAATATTACTGCGAGTACGCACAATATCCTGCTCTGTTGCCGCGACAAGACTTAACTCAAAGTCTTTGAAAAAACCGCCTATTGCAGAAAAAGCCTCATGCTTTTCCTTGCGTATCTCTACCGAAAACACCACATGACGGCCATCTTCAAACCCGAAAGACACCAGGGTATGGGCAATCACTGGCCCCATCCAGTACGAAAGAAACATATCTACCGATTTGAGTGTCTGCAAATCATAGTCCTGGCTTATCCAATGCTCGTCAAAATCGGTCTCACTGCGCCAGGTAAAGTCACGCACATTGTGCAAAGTCACAATCGAACCATTGACCTGTCCATCGCTTATTCTGGCGACATCAGGAGCCCATTCCCGGTCATTACTAGGCACAATACTGCTCCACCAGCCCACCAGCACCAAAAAGCCCAGCGCCTGAGGCACAAAGAGCCAGTTCTTGCCCTTACCCAAGGCGTACAGACTCAGTACAGCCACCGCGACCCAGCCGGCCAGTGCCAGCCAGCGCCCAAGGCTTGCCGAAAGCTGAAATTGCAGTGCAAGCGTCCCCCAGACCGCTACTACCAAGACCAATAACAAGACCAAAATCTTGATCACCATCGCCCCCCACCTTTTCATACCTACTCCACCTACACCTTAAATACAAATTGATTTTTAAGCGCTGAACCGTCAACCATGCCCCCACGCTACGCCTTCGGCTTGCTGCCCCTCAGGGGGAGTTTTTTGCCGAGGGCGCCGAGCCTTGGGGCAGCCCGACGACAAAAAAAAACCTGTGTCCACTTGAACACAGGTTTTACTCATTAGAAAACAGGGTTTAGCCCTGATAGCCCATCGCCTGACCTTGACGAATGACGCCTTGCGGCTGCCAGCCAGGATCAAAGCGGTATCCGCTTTCTTTAGGAAACAGCATCACAACAGTAGAGCCCAGCAAGAATCGACCCATTTCCTGCCCCTTTTCCAAGGCGATACCCTGGCCGTCATAATTCCATTCGTGAATCTTGCCATCACGCGAGGCATTCACCACACCGTGCCAAACCGTGACCATACTGCCCACCACCGTCGCCCCCACCAGCACCAGTACAAAAGGGCCTTGCTCGGAGTCAAAAAAGCAGACTACACGTTCGTTACGCGCAAACAGGCCAGGGACACCACGCGCTGTCGTAGGATTGACCGAGAACAAGTCACCAGGCACATGAATCATGCGCTTGAGAACACCCGCGCAAGGCATATGCACCCGGTGATAGTCGCTAGGACTCAAATACAGGGTTGCGAACACCCCATCCTGATAGCGAGCAGCCTCCTTGGCGTCACCACCCACCAAAGCGATGGTTGAATAGCTATGGCCTTTCGCCTGGAACACCTCGGCGCCCTGAATAGGCCCCAGTTGGCTAATAGCACCATCGACAGGGCTGACCAGTGCCGTATCCGCGATAGGGCGGGCGCCCGGGCGCAAGGCGCGGCCAAAGAACTCGTTAAACGTAGTGTAGCTGGCTGGATCGGAGTTTTCCGCTTCACTCATATCGACCTGGTAACGGTCAATAAAGCGCTTGATAGCCCAGGTCGTACGCCCGCCCAAGGGCTTAGAGGCCAAGCCGCCTAGAAACTCGGTCAGAGCCTGTTTAGGAAGGAGATACTGGGGTAGAACAGCCAAACGGGGATGCATAAAATCAGCTCGCAAACAAATCCTGCTTCAACCTGAGGCCAAAGCATTGATGCCATTCAATGTAATTGTGTTTATCGCACCACATCCGGCCCGGGACAAGCACTTCACAGGCCACACACAGTCAGAAATCAGGCGGCAAACACTGGCAAGAACAGAACAATACGCACTTGTAGCACAGGTTGCTGCCATACGACATAAAAGGGTGGGCAAGCGTGCCCGGTCAAATGTACACAACCCGATCGCGGCCTTCTTCTTTGGCTTGATACAAGGCGCGGTCAACCCGGCGCAACGTACGCTCGTAATCCGGGTGGCCATCGTACAGGGCCACGCCAATACTGGCAGTGATATTCATGCTCTCCCCATCCACAACCCGGAAGGTTTCCGCATGAATGCGAAGACGCAAGTTGCGGGCAGCACGCACCGCTCCATCCCCATCCACATCGACCAATACCAGGAGGAACTCCTCGCCGCCAAGACGGAATACATAATCACCGGCACGAGCACTATTGCTGAGCAGCTCGGCAAACTGACGCAAGATGCGGTCGCCCGCATCATGTCCGTAGGTATCATTGACACGTTTGAAAAAGTCTATATCCACGGCCAGCAGCGCAAAACGCGACCCCCGCTGCTGGGCATAGCCCACTTCACGGCTAAGCACTACAGGTAGGTATTTGCGGCTTAACAGGCGGGTCAACACGTCCCGGCCAGACTCCAGCTCGTTTTGCTGCTCAAACAAGTGATCCAGGTGCAAACCAATCGCCCGGGTTCGATCACGCAGCTCATGCAAGCGCGAAATCTGTCCTTTCGTGTCCCCTTGTTCGAACGCGGGCATCAACTCGGTATCAATCAGGTTCATCAGATCCAGGATCTCACGGCTCTCTACCGTGCCCTGAAACGCATGAGCGCCCTTATGTTTGAACCAAATACCGAAGTCCGAATCTCCAATTCGCGGGGCAGGCGTCACGCCATTGTTGACCGCCATCGCAAACATAAAGAGATTTTCCCAATCCAGCAGTGCGGCACGCTGTCGCCCACGCTCGGCCGCCGCGTTCTGCACAATGGCAAACAGGCGATAAGACTCTTCAGCACGGGATTTACGCTCACGAGAATTGGCATAGGCATGGCTCATCAGCTCCATCGCCAAGTCAATAAAGCTCTGAACGTAACGAAAGCACTCCCACGCTTGCTCAGAGCTGACAGTCGAGGACTCAAACAAAAAGCGGGCATAACGCCCCTTGAGCAAGCGTGCGCCGCGCAGCACCAGATGAACAGGTACCCCCACCCGTGCGTGGACCTCGCCAACCTGATTTTGCAGCCTGACCTGGTCCTGCATATCACTGTGCTCATCTACCGAAAACAGCTGAACCAACCAACTGCGCAAGGAACGATGCAAACGCTTGTGCACCTGTTCATGTGACAGATACACCTGCGCAGCAGGATGCTTGAGCATATGCGTATAAAAGTGGGTCGCAAGCTCGTCCTGGTTATCTTGAGTGATAGTCAGCACATGAGCACGGACTGCCAGGGGCACTTTCTGGAGCAAGCCATGCCAATCCTGAGCGGCTTCTTCGATATTCGGTTGAGACATGAAGTACGGGGTGAGTAGCGAGACGATACTTAAGGATTATACAGCCTTGGCGGCAATTGTTACATGAGGGGAGGTTTCGCGCTATTTCTTATAGCGATACAAGCCACAGGCTAGCTGGAGAATACCCTTGCTATTGCCAAGGAAAAAACATACCCCTTAAAGATAAGTGGGTGATACCACCCGCCACGACAGCAGCATAGTGTCTATGCACTCAAGCAAGCCCCTGTTTTGCCTGACTGTGGCGGCGATCTGTGCTTCAAACTCAAGGCTTTGTCGCCCCAATGCCCTGGAAGTTCCACGGTGAGCAAATTGTCCTATCAAAGCAGATAGCTGACTAAACAAATTACCCGCTATCGCCAAAAAGCCACGCTCGGCATCCAGGCTGAGAACGGTCGATCAAGCATGCCCAGGCTAAAGAAGCTGAAGCAGGCCGAGACAGAATCTGGGTTTATATCCAATACAGAGAAAACATCCAGATCTACATGGCCACAGCACGCCGGGTCGGGTCGGGTCGGGTCGGGTCGGGTCGGGTCGGGTCGGGTCGGGTCGGGTCGGGTCGGCAGATAGGTTCCACAGTTAAACCTGATCATTCAATGTTTATTGCTCTGCTCCAAGCCATTCTTTTATTTATCTACAAAGCGAAGAAAGAAATCAACTGATAATCAAAGAAAATAGCTGGAGGACAGGGATAAACAGATTCAAATTATTGATTAATTTCTTTTTTTAAAAAAATATTAATCAACAAAAAAACTGTCTATATAAAGGAAAGACGAATAGCAAGAAAACAATCCAACTAACAATTAAAAACAATAAATCGGACTGCTAATTTTTTATTTCCTGTAGATAAAAATAAAAACTAGGGTGAAAAACAAAACCAATATATTGAATCACAAAGATAGGAGTTTGTTTGGACCAGAGAAACTAATAACGGTCGTGATAGGCCAACTTATCCACAGGCTTGCATAACAAAGAAATCCACAATTTTATTAACAAAATAGATTAAGCCAAAAATGAAAATATGGAATCTATTAAAAATAACCGTTAATAAGAAAGTGAATAGTTTGTGGATATTATAAAGGCTTAATTCTTGCTCAAACAGGGTACGGGTACAAACACCGACCTCAGCTCACCCAGACGCTCCCTGAAGGGGGGATCCAGCCAGAAAATCAGTCAAGGATTGGGCAAAAAAGCTATATTTAAGGCCACGACTAGCCTTGAAGCCCTGTGGATAAGCTCCAAGAAGGCCTGTTGTGGACGTGCTGTGGATGAAAGGGGGATAAGTCACCTATCTTTGTAGACCTCAAAATTTGTCCAGTTTTGGTCCACCGACTCCATCAAGGTGGTACACAGGCAAAAATGTTCAATAAGTCACTGAAATTAAAGGTAAATTTTCATCTATGCGACTTATCCACAGACACCCATTATCCATTACCAGTTATATATATAGTTATTATTAAATAAAGATATCTTCACCCATGCCCAACTTTCTTGTACAGCCCTTACCTTCAGGTTCTTTAGACATCATCGGCGATGTACATGGAGAACTTCAGGCCTTGCAACAACTGATCCAAAATTTGGGCTACCAAGAAAATGGCTCTCATCCAGAGCAACGTAGTCTGATATTCGTGGGAGATTATTGTGATCGAGGTCCAAACAGTCCGGCAGTCATTGAATACCTTAAGTTCTTGATAAATAAAAATAAAGCAAAAGGAATATTAGGTAATCATGAAATCAATCTGCTGATAGACGATGCAAAAGATGGATCAGGTTGGTATTTTGACCAACGATATCAGTCAGATTTAAAAAATTACTCGCCATTTACGCGTGTAAAACCAAAGAATAAAGATGAAATTAAAAAATTTTTAAGCTCATTACCTATCGTATTAGAAAGAAACGACCTCAGAATTGTGCATGCCGCCTGGAATAATTCAGCAATTGATGCTATTCGATCGGTTAAAAGCGAAAATTTTCTTGATTTTTTCTTCGAATGCGAGCGTAAAGCAGATAATTATGCAGAAAAAGAAGGAATTCTGGATAAATATCTAGCTGCAAAACAGGAATGGAAAGAAAAAATCGAAGATCCAGAGGCGTTGGTGCCGTTATTGCAGGCCTACATTGACTACGATTTGATCAAAAATGACTTCAACCCCATCCGTTTGCTCACTTCCGGGACTGAAGGACCGGCAAATCGTCCCTTTTTTGCGGGTAACCGATGGCGTTTTTCCGACCGTACCCCTTGGTGGGACAGTTATCAGGACGATATTCCGGTGATTTTTGGTCATTATTGGCGCCAGCTTTTTCCTCAGCCGACAGCGAAAATGTCTAAATACTCCTTGTTATTCAAGGATATAGATCCTTTTTCCTGGCACGGAGCGAAGAAAAACACATTTTGCGTGGATTTTTCCGTTGGGGCTCGCTGGCGTGATCGCCGTAAAGATCAGGAGCCCGAAGACTCCGCCTTTCACCTGGCCGCTTTGCGTTGGCCTGAGAAAATCATCATGACGGACACCGGTTTTACGTATCCAACCCGCTAAATTCACTTTTCTGCTCGCTGTTACAATTTTCTTTTCTGTGGATAAGCTCTAGGAAGGGCATTGTGAACAGGGTGTGGATACATAAGGCATAAGTAGGTGCTTCTTTGTGAAGTCTAAAAGTTGTACCTAAACCATCCACCGGTAAGCGTTAGATCTATCCCCGGAAAAAAAAGGTCTAAGTTCTTGTTTTATCGTTGTTAAAGACACTTGTTCGACTTATCAACAGGCCTCCATCCATTAATTCTAATAAAAGATTTAAGTGCTTGTTATATAAGATAAGTTCAACTCCTTGCAGGCCAGGCCCCAACCCTTTGCAAGCCAAAAGTTCTCGACTAAGATGCAGTCCATGAACAAAAATCACGATCTTGCTCGAAGCTGGCTTATGCGACTTTTGCATGCAGGAATTTGAACCGCAGAAGTTGAAAATTCATTTTCAGCATCAAGCAAGGTCGACTTTGCTATCAAGTCACTGGGGGGTTTCGTCAGTATGAGAAAAACTCAAATAAAGGGTCTGATAGCAAAAGAGGGGAGTTCTATCTGGAAGACTTGTTTGGCCAAGTATTGACTATGGTTTCAGGGATTGCTGCGCCTGGAGCTTGTACTAGGCCAATCTTGTTTGAATTTTTGACTTATCCACATTTTGTGGGTAAGGCGTGTGTTGATGCTCACACTCGTCTTACGTTGTTGGAAAGGGCTTGATGAACTGTGTATTTTCACAGATAGACAGTAAGTGAAAAGTACGTGGTTTTGTAATAAGTCCTTGTTTTATATCTATATTTTTCTTTATTTTAATGTTGAAGTCGTTTTCTTTGCTGATGGTGGGGACTGAAACGCAGAAGCTGTAGCGTTGGCTTGTGCTTGTTTTTATCAAAAGAAAAGAAGTGATAACTGGGCAAAAAATCAGGTTTACCCCCAAAGTTATCAACAGGATGACTCTTGAAGACTGAATTGCTTGTTTCACCTTTGACGCTTTGTGGGGTGCAAAACACGGGTTTTGTGGTTCGTGTTCCATGTTTTGGGTCTCAAAACGCTTGCGATGTTTTGCAGTGCAGCGATCCGTCTTTTCTGGCTGCGAAAGGACAGATTAGCGCTGTCGTACTTGTCCACAAAAATCGGGAACAAAAAAACCCCACGCTGCGCCTTCGCGCTTGCTGCCCCCCAAGGGGAGCTTTTTGCCTTGGGGCGGCCCGGCGGCAAAAAAAACCGCCTATCGGCGGTTTGAAAAACAAGATGAAGAGAGGCTCTAGACCTTTTTTAAGCGTTCAATAGCCTGATCTAAGGTGTTGTGCTGCTTGGCAAAGCAAAAACGCAGTAAACGATGGTTAGCCTGTGCAGAATTGGGTTCCAGATAAAAGGCTGAGACAGGAATCGCGCCTACTCCGTAGTTCTGGTTCAGGTACTTGGCAAAATCCAACTCGGACAGCTCCGAAATATTTTCATAGCTGGCCAATAGGAAAAAAGTCCCTTCACTGGGCATAGGTGTGAAGCGGGTGTTTTGCAGACCTTGGTGCAAATGATCGCGCTTTTCCTGGTAGAAAGCAGGTAGGCGCTCCCAGGTAGCAGGATCCTGCATATAAGCGGCCAAACCGGCCTGTAAAGGGCTGGGAACGGTAAAGACAGTGTATTGATGGACCTTACGGATTTCCGTGCTGAGAATGGCTGGAGCACAGCAATAGCCTACTTTCCAACCTGTAGCGTGGAAGGTCTTGCCAAAGGAAGAAACGATCACTGCTCGTTCCGCCAGACGGGGACGGGTAGCCAGACTTAAATGTTCTTTCTGATCGAAGGTCAGATGTTCATAGACTTCATCGGACAAGATGATCAAAGGATGCTTTTCTACAATCTGTTCCAACGCATCCAGGTCCTGGGGCTGCAATAGGGTACAGGTCGGATTGTGCGGAAAGTTAATCACCAGCATGCGAGTCTTGTTGGTGATGGCTTTTTCCACACGCTCCCAATCCACGCGGTAGTAAGGTACAGACTCGCTAGGCGCTGTCATGGGCACGGTAACAGGAATACCTCCTGCTAGCTCGATGGCGGGGATATACAAGTCATAGAAGGGCTCGATGACAATGACTTCATCGCCTGCATGCACAAAGGCTTGAAAACTGGCCATCAAGGCCTCGGTCGCGCCACTGGTAACGGTAATCTCCGTATCCACGTTATAACAGTGGCCATACCGAGCGAGTGTCTTGTTGGCAATAGCTGCCCGCAGGGCAGGGTAGCCAGCCATGGCGGGATATTGGTTAATACCATCGAGCATGGCTTGGTGTACGGCCTCAATCAGAGCCGGATCTGGATTGAAGTCTGGAAAGCCTTGTCCGAGGTTGATCGCTTTGTACTCCAGGGCCAATTGGCTCATGGTAGTAAAGATAGTGGTGCCCACAGAAGGGAGCTTGGATGTGATCTGCATGGGTCAACGGATAGGAATAATAAAAATGCACCCGTGCTTCAGATTTGAGCAAAAGTTGGGCGGCGTAGTATCAGATAAATTCTTGACGAAAATACCATAGATTCCACGCTTTTCCGTTGATCGTGGAACCCTGGGTTCAGGACAGTTTCTTACATCGATATAGCTGTTCCCTATATACAGTCCGAACTTTGTTTTTCTGGTGTGTCTGGCAGCCCCGTTGTGACTGCAGGAATTTTTCTGATAGACCTGTGTCTTAAACCTGAGCGTCTAATCAAGCTTCATATTCTCAGACAGACCGGAGATAAAACGGCATTTTTTAAAGCACTGCCTGGTCTCGCTCACAAGCCTGGTCTTGTCTGAAGGATCTCTTTTTGTTAATTGATTTTGTCTGCAGACAAAGTAGTCAGATTGGCAAATTGGGAGCTATCCCTTCTCCTTCTCAGCGCAAATTCCCTTGTCACCTGACTGTTGCGCTGTGCTCCTATTTATCTGGCAGTGTTTTTTTGATTGTTCTGTTATCCACAATTTTGCTCTCTACTTGGATTGCCTTTACCCACTTGCTGGAGGGTAGCCGCTTAGATAGCTACTTTTATGGGGTTTAAGGGTGATAAGCGCGCCTTTTATAGCTTCGCTCCTGGGCGTGTTATGGTCAAAAAAAACCTTTGAAAGCATAACCCACGCGCCGTAGTCGGGCCTGGGGATAAAAAACGGTCTGTTTCTCCACAAAGTTATCCACAGTGGTATTTACGCAAAAAACTGTGTTCCACGTGGAACAGATATTGGTTTCATGTGTTTCACGTGGAACATCCAGTGCTGGTAATCGTATAATTGATTTTTATTTTTTAGCTGTTCTGACATGATTTATCCCGAAGAGTTTGACGTTATTGTCATAGGCGGCGGACATGCTGGTACCGAAGCGGCTTTAGCGGCAGCTCGAACCGGTGTGTCTACCTTATTGTTAACCCATAATATGGATACCTTGGGACAAATGTCCTGCAACCCTTCTATTGGGGGGATTGGCAAGGGGCATTTGGTTAAAGAAGTGGATGCGCTGGGCGGGGCGATGGCTTTGGCCACCGACCATGCTGGTATTCAATTCCGCACCCTGAATAGCTCCAAAGGGCCAGCCGTGCGTGCAACGCGTGCACAGGCAGACCGCTCTTTGTATCGCAAAGCTATCCGCGAGGTTCTGCAGAATCAGCCCAACTTGATGGTGTTCCAGCAGTCGGTCGAAGACCTGATTGTGGAAGGTGATCGGGTGGTAGGGGCTGTCACCAAGATTGGTTTGGAGTTCAAAGCCAAATCCGTGGTTCTGACGGCAGGTACCTTTTTGAATGGCTTGGTCCACGTAGGTCTGAATAATTACTCGGCAGGCCGGGCCGGGGATCCCCCCTCCATCAGTTTGGCCCACCGCCTGCGGGAACTGCAATTGCCACAAGGGCGATTGAAGACAGGGACCCCTCCACGCATTGATGCCAACACAATCGATTTTTCTCGTCTGGAAGGTCAGCCAGGCGATAGTGATCCGATTCCGGTGTTTTCCTATATGGGTGATGTTTCCATGCATCCCCAGCAGATGCCTTGCTGGATTACGCACACCAATGAGCGTACCCACGATATTATTCGCTCGGGCCTGGATCGCTCGCCCATGTATAGCGACCAGGGCACCATCGAGGGTATTGGCCCACGTTACTGCCCATCGATTGAAGACAAGATTCATCGCTTTGCAGACAAGAGCAGCCACCAGGTGTTTCTGGAGCCTGAAGGCTTGAGCACGACTGAGATTTACCCTAATGGTGTCTCCACCAGTTTGCCTTTCGATATCCAATTAGCAATGGTGCGCAGTCTGCCTGGCTTGGAAAATGCCCGTATCATGCGCCCCGGCTACGCGATTGAGTACGATTATTTCGATCCCCGATCTCTGTATCCCACTTTGGAAACCAAACAAATTCGTGGCTTGTTCTTTGCCGGCCAGATTAATGGCACGACGGGTTACGAAGAAGCAGCCGCACAGGGCTTGTTGGCTGGGGTGAATGCCGCCCGTTTGGCGCAAGATAAAGAACAGTGGTACCCACGCCGTAACGAGGCTTACCTGGGTGTGTTGGTAGACGATTTGATTACCCGTGGGGTGACCGAGCCGTACCGCATGTTTACCTCTCGCGCGGAGTATCGTTTAAGCCTGCGGGAAGATAATGCCGACCAGCGACTGACGGAAATGGGTCGCGAATTGGGGCTGGTGGATGATGTCCGCTGGGATCAATTCAACCGTAAGCGCGATGCTGTCGCACGTGAAATTGAGCGCTTGAAGGGCACCTGGGTGAACCCTCGTAGCTTGCCCGCTGATCAGGCCAATGCACTGTTAGGCAAAAATATCGAACGGGAATACTCTTTCTTCGATTTGCTCAAGCGTCCCGAAGTGGACTATGCAAAGCTAATGGCTGTACTCAATGATCAAGGTGCCCCCGTAGCAGGCCCCGGTCTGGACGATCCGGTGTATGTTGAACAGGTTGAAATCCAAGTGAAGTATGCAGGCTATGTGGCGCGTCAACAGGACGAGGTGACTCGTCAGGCAGCGCTGGAAGAGCAGGGCATTCCGGAAGATTTGGATTACGACGATATCAAGGGATTGTCGATTGAAGTGCGGCAGCGTTTGAAGGCTGCAAAGCCTTTGACCATTGGCCAGGCCGGACGTGTTCAGGGTGTGACACCTGCGGCGGTGTCTTTATTGCTGGTTCACCTGAAGCGCAAGCAAAAAAACAAACAAACGGTATGAGCGACATTTTTTCAAAACGCCTGAATCAGGCCCTGCTGGATTTGGGTCTGGATCAGGATCCTGCCTTGGTGCGCAAGCTACTGGATTATATTAATCAGTTGCAGCGCTGGAACCGTACCTATAATCTGACTGCCCTGCGTGACCCAGATCAAATGCTGGTGCAACATATTTTTGATAGCCTGTCTATTGTGCGCCCGTTTCATAATTACCTGGCCGGCCACAATCAATCGGCTCAAGAATCGGTTCGGATTGTGGATGTAGGGTCAGGGGCTGGTTTGCCGGGTGTTGTTTTGGCAGCAGCATGTTCCACGTGGAACATTACTTGCATTGATGCTGTTGAGAAAAAAATGGCATTTGTTCAACAAATGGTGGGGGCTTTGGCCTTGCCTAATTTGTCGGCAATGCATGTGCGTGTAGAGCAGCAGGAACCCATGCAGGCAGATATTGTGGTTTCCCGAGCTTTTTCTTCGCTGCTTGATTTCGTGAATTTGGCAGGCAGGCATGTTCGACCAGGTGGGCGCATTGCAGCTATGAAGGGTAAAGAGCCTGACTTGGAAATAGCCGCATTGCAATCGGAAAGTAACTGGCAAGTCGAACGAATAGAATCATTAACCGTACCGGAGCTAGAGGCACAGCGTTGTCTAGTGTGGTTGGTGCAGCAAGGATAATCATGAGTAAAAACGACGAAAAATCTCCCCGTGCCTATGTGTTCTGTATTGCGAACCAAAAGGGTGGGGTAGGCAAGACAACCACCGCGATCAATTTGGCCGCTGCACTTGCGGTACTGAAGAAAAAAGTTTTGTTGATTGATCTGGATCCCCAGGGCAATGCCACTATGGGTAGCGGTATTGATAAGAACAACCTGTCTGGCAATTTGTACCAAGTACTGATTGGCGATGAAAGCATTGCTAATGTAAAGATACATTCAGAAACAGGTGGTTATGACGTCTTGCCTTCCAATAGGGAGTTGTCGGGCGCGGAAATCGACCTGATCCAGATGCAAGAGCGCGAGCAACAACTTAAACAGGCTCTGGCACAGGTGCTGGACGATTACGATTTTGTGCTGATCGACTGCCCACCTACCTTGTCGCTGTTAACGCTCAATGGCCTGGCTAGCGCGCATGGGGTCATCATCCCCATGCAGTGCGAGTACTTTGCTCTGGAAGGGCTCTCGGATCTGGTCAATACGGTTAAACGGGTCTATCGCAATATCAATCCGGATCTGCAGTTGATTGGTTTGCTGCGGGTGATGTTTGATGGTCGTGTCACCTTGCAGCAGCAAGTCTCCAATCAGATCGAGACCCATTTTGGCGATAAGGTATTCAAGACGGTGGTGCCACGTAATGTGCGTTTGGCTGAAGCGCCAAGTCACGGTATGCCAGGTATTGTCTATGACAAGAACTCCCGGGGTGCCAAGGCCTATATGGACTTTGGCAAAGAGCTGATCAAGCGCTTGAAGAAAGACTCCCGCAGCGATAAGGCATAAGGCACACAAGAATCAATAGGAATGTAAGCATGGCTACACGAAAACCAAAAGGTCTAGGTCGAGGCTTGGATGCCTTGCTCGGCGCAGACACAGGCGCTATCGCAACTATAGGGAAAAAGGGCGAAGCGGCGGTAAGCGATGGCCCGCCTTCCAACCTGCCCGTTAAGCTGCTGAAGGCAGGGGTATATCAGCCGCGCACTCGAATGGACGAGGGAGCCTTGAATGAGCTGGCCGAGTCCATTCGCGCCCAAGGTGTGATGCAGCCAATTTTGGTGCGTCCCTTGTCGGGTAAGGATAAAGGCAAGTACGAGATCATCGCTGGTGAGCGTCGTTTCCGCGCGTCGCAAATTGCAGGTCTGGAAGAAGTCCCCGTCCTGGTGCGCGAAGTTGGCGACGAAAACGCCGCCATCATGGCTTTGATTGAGAACATTCAGCGTGAAGATCTGAATCCGCTGGAAGAGGCACAAGGCGTCAAACGTCTGCTGGACGAGTTCGGGCTGACCCACGAGCAGGCTGCTCAGGCTATTGGCCGTTCGCGCTCGACCACCAGCAACCTGCTGCGTCTGATTAACCTGGCAGAGCCTGTGCAGATTATGCTGCTGGCCGGGGACATCGATATGGGGCACGCCCGTGCCTTGCTGGCTATGGACGCTGCTCGTCAGATCATGCTGGCCAACGAAGTGATTGCCCGCCGTCTGTCGGTACGAGAAACCGAGAAACTGGTTGCCCGTGCCCTGCATGAGGATGACGAACCTGCCAACAAACAGGCTCAGAACAAGGCCAGTCGCAATGGGGACGTACAGCGCTTTGAAAAAGTGTTGTCTGACCACTTGGGGACTAAAGTGACCTTGAAGGTGGGGGCCAAGGATAAAGGTCAGCTGCAGATCGCGTTTCATGGCTGGGAGCATCTGAACGCCTTGTTGGAAAAGCAGGGCTTGTCATCCCTGCTGGAGCAAACGAACGATTAAGCCAGGCCCGCATTAAGCTACAAACAATGCGATTGCCATTGAAAGAGCCGACCACAGGTCGGCTTTTTCGTTGTTGTAAGCCGCGTTTTGTTAATGGTCCGCAGCTTCCTGTAAAAAAGAAGCGGCAAGAAGGAGATGGATTAGAAAAACTTCTGAAATGATGGATTTCCCCTTCCTAAAGCTGTTGGACAATTCAACCTTGTTTGCGGGACTGCTCATGGTTACATGATTATTCAGATTGCTTGCTTGTGCTCCAGCCAGTAGAAAACAGCAAGATAAGGACCTTAAGGAGGAGAAGGAAAGAGTAGGGAAGATGCCTGAAAGCCGGATTAAAAGCAGAAAACCTGATTTCGTATCTTTTGCTTACAAAAATAAGCCCTGAAAACAAGAAAAAATCTATGTGTTTACCCGCATTCCGTCCTGTTTGTCTGGTTTTGAATGCGCTCAAAAATGGTATCCCCGGCGCCCCAAGACAGTGGCAAAACCAGTAAGGAAACCGGTCAAAATCAGTTTTTTTTTAGATTTTCATCGAATTATTCGGTTTTATTCGTAAAAGACTTGACGACTTCGCAAAACATGCCCATAATTCGATTTTCGCTTCGGGTGGGATGTCCGAGTGGTTAAAGGAGGCAGACTGTAAATCTGTTGGCCCTGCGCCTACGTTGGTTCGAATCCAACTCCCACCACCAGCACTTTTCTAAAGTCAGCCAGCAAGGCGGCTTTAGGAGAGGGTGAAGAAAAGTCTGCGGGTGTAGCTCAATGGTAGAGCAGAAGCCTTCCAAGCTTAAGACGAGGGTTCGATCCCCTTCACCCGCTCCAGGTTTAAAATCTTTGGCCATTCTGGGCTGAAGTTGAATGCCCATGTGGCTCAGTGGTAGAGCACTCCCTTGGTAAGGGAGAGGTCACGCGTTCGATCCGCGTCATGGGCACCACATCTCTCTTCTCTCTATCGTTCTATCCCTTCAGGAGTCTGCCATGGCTAAAGGCAAGTTTGAACGGACTAAACCGCACGTCAACGTCGGTACTATCGGTCACGTTGACCACGGTAAAACCACTCTGACCGCTGCAATCTGCACGGTTCTGTCCAAGGCATACGGCGGCGAAGCACGCGATTACTCGCAGATCGACAACGCCCCTGAAGAAAAAGCACGTGGTATCACCATCAGCACCTCGCACGTTGAGTACGAGACGCCTAACCGTCACTACGCACACGTTGACTGCCCCGGCCACGCTGACTACGTCAAGAACATGATTACGGGTGCTGCCCAGATGGACGGCGCGATCTTGGTTTGCTCGGCCGCTGACGGCCCAATGCCCCAGACTCGCGAGCACATCCTGCTGAGCCGTCAGGTTGGCGTTCCTTACATCATCGTGTTCCTGAACAAGGCCGACATGGTTGATGACGAAGAGCTGATCGAACTGGTTGAAATGGAAGTTCGCGAGCTGTTGTCCAAGTACGACTTCCCAGGCGACGACACCCCGATCATCAAGGGTTCGGCCAAACTGGCTCTGGAAGGCGACGAAGGCCCATTGGGCAGCCAAGCCGTTCTGGCTCTGGCCGATGCGCTGGACAACTACATTCCTACGCCAGAGCGTGCCGTTGACGGTACTTTCTTGATGCCTGTTGAAGACGTGTTCTCGATCTCCGGCCGTGGTACGGTTGTGACCGGTCGTATTGAGCGCGGCATCATCAAAGTCGGCGAAGAAATCGAAATCGTGGGTATCAAAGACACGGTCAAGACCATTTGTACCGGCGTTGAAATGTTCCGCAAATTGCTGGACCAAGGCGAAGCTGGCGATAACGTTGGTTTGCTGCTGCGCGGTACCAAGCGTGAAGACGTGGAACGTGGTCAGGTTCTGGCCAAGCCAGGCTCGATCAAGCCACACACGGACTTTGACGCCGAGGTGTACATTCTGTCCAAAGAAGAAGGTGGTCGTCACACGCCTTTCTTCAAGGGCTACCGTCCTCAGTTCTACTTCCGTACGACTGACGTGACCGGCACCATCGAGCTGCCAGAAGACAAAGAAATGGTTCTGCCAGGCGACAACATTTCGATGAAAGTGTCCCTGATCGCTCCTATCGCCATGGAAGAAGGTCTGCGCTTCGCTATTCGCGAAGGCGGCCGTACCGTTGGCGCTGGCGTGGTGGCAAAAATCATCAAGTAAAAAAAAGAGTAGTAATTTTAGGCGAAAGAGGTTAATATCCTCTTTTGCCTAAAAGCCAAACATAGCATTTAGCGCGCTATGGTTTGTCGCGGTATAGGGGTATAGCTCAATTGGCAGAGCGTCGGTCTCCAAAACCGAAGGTTGAGGGTTCGATTCCTTCTGCCCCTGCCACCACAGTCACTCGCCACCACCTCGCGTGGCGTCACTCGTCGGAATATGTCGAATACCAACGTAGAAACCGTTAACCGAGGTTCCGAGCGCATCAAGCTGGGCCTAGCGGTCCTAGTCGTCGCCGCCGGTATTGTTGGCTATTCCGTTCTGGATGGTCAAAATTCACTGGTTCGCGCTGGGGTATTTGTTGCCAGCTTAATCGTCGCCGTATTAATCGTCTGGTTTAGCGATACAGGCCGTCGCCTGGTCGCTTTTTCTCGTGATGCTTATACGGAAGTGCGTCGCGTTCACTGGCCATCCCGTAAAGAAGCAACACAAATGACAGGTATTGTCTTTGTGTTTGTTGCCGTTATGGCCATCTTGTTGTGGCTGATTGACAAAGGGCTCGGCTGGATCATTTATGGCCTGTTGCTGGGCTGGAAATAAAGGGCACACATGAGCAAACGCTGGTATGTGGTTCACGTTTATTCCGGCATGGAAAAAAGCGTGCACAAAGCTCTGGTGGAGCGCATTGAACGCGCTGAACTCCAAGAAGCGTTTGGTCGCATTCTGGTTCCATCGGAAGAAGTCGTTGAAGTAAAAAACGGCAAGAAATCAATTACAGAGCGACGTATTTACCCCGGTTACGTTTTGGTCGAGATGGCTTTGACCGACGAAACCTGGCATTTGGTAAAAAGTACGCCGCGCGTCACCGGCTTTTTGGGCGGTTCCGGTAACCGTCCTGCTCCCATCTCCGAGCGCGAAGTGGAAAAAATCCTGTCGCAAATGGAAGAGGGCGTTGAAAAGCCACGGCACAAAGTGTTGTTTGAAGTGGGTGAACTGGTGCGCGTCAAGGACGGCCCGTTCGCAGATTTCAACGGTAACGTCGAAGAAGTTAACTACGAGAAAAACAAGGTTCGTGTCACCGTTACTATTTTCGGCCGCGCTACCCCTGTCGAACTCGATTTCGATCAAGTCGAAAAGACCTGATTAATTACAACCCCCGGGAAGCCTGGCGCAGTCTGTGTCAGGCGTCATCACCCGCAAGGAGCTAAGCATGGCGAAGAAAATCGTCGGCTTTATCAAGCTGCAAGTCCCAGCTGGTAAGGCAAACCCATCCCCTCCAATCGGTCCAGCGCTGGGTCAGCGCGGTCTGAACATCATGGAATTCTGCAAGGCGTTCAACGCCCAGACACAGGGTCTGGAACCCGGTCTGCCAATTCCTGTGGTGATCACCGCTTTTGCTGACAAGAGCTTCACGTTCATCATGAAGACTCCTCCAGCAACCATCCTGATCAAAAAGGCTGCTGGTATCAAATCCGGTTCTGCACGTCCTAACGCGGACAAAGTCGGTACCCTGACTCGCGCTCAGGCTGAAGAAATCGCCAAGACCAAACAACCCGACCTGACCGCCGCCGATCTGGACGCCGCTGTGCGTACCATCGCTGGTAGCGCTCGCAGCATGGGCATCAACGTTGAAGGGGTGGTGTAAGTCATGGCTAAAGTAAGCAAACGCGCAGCCGCTATTGCTGCCAAGATCGACCGCAACAAGTTCTACCCTGTGGCCGAAGCTTTGGCCCTGGTGAAAGACACTGCCACTGCCAAGTTCGACGAATCCATCGATATCGCCGTTCAGCTGGGCATCGATCCCCGTAAGTCCGACCAACTGGTCCGTGGCTCGGTGGTTCTGCCTGCTGGTACCGGTAAATCCGTGCGTGTTGCCGTTTTCGCTCAAGGCGAAAAAGCCGACGCCGCTCGCGAAGCGGGTGCTGACATCGTTGGTCTGGACGATCTGGCTGAGCAAATCAAAGCCGGTCAAATGGACTTTGACGTTGTGATCGCTTCGCCCGACACCATGCGTGTTGTCGGTACCCTGGGTCAGGTTCTGGGTCCACGTGGCCTGATGCCAAACCCCAAGGTCGGTACTGTGACTCCTGACGTTGCTACGGCTGTTAAAAACGCCAAGGCTGGTCAAGTTCAATACCGTACCGATAAGGCCGGTATCATTCACAGCACCATTGGTCGCGCTTCGTTCGACGTTGAACAGCTGCAAACCAACCTGGTCGCCCTGGTTGACGCCTTGAACAAGGCTCGTCCAGCTGCTGCCAAGGGTGTTTACCTGCGCAAGGTTGCCGTGTCCTCCACCATGGGTGGCGGTGCACGTGTTGAAATTGCATCTCTGACTGTTTAATCAACAGTTAGAAAAAAGAACTTTGGGCTGCGATCCTGTTTACAGGATCACTGCTGTCAAAGACCGTTGGAGCAGTTGGGCTGACTAGTCACCTAAATGCTTAATCGGGGCAAAACGCTCCATCCAACGTAGACGGCGCCCGTGGAAGAATTCGTAATAGAACTCGTCCAGGTGCGCCGCATTCGGTTGATGTTGGGAAGCCTTCCCGACATCGTTTGAAGGAGTGTTCAACCGTGAGTCTCAATCGTGAAGAGAAAGCGGTAGTCATCGAAGAAGTCACTGCCGAACTGGCAAAGGCCCAATCGATCATTATCGCCGAGTACCGTGGTCTGGACGTCGCTTCTGCTACCGTATTGCGCAAAAAAGCGCGTGAGTCTGGCGTCTACCTGCGTGTTATGAAAAACACGCTGGTTCGTCGTTCGTTGGAAGGTACCTCGTTTGACGGTATCTCCAGCCAGCTCGTGGGTCCTCTGATGTACGCCATCAGTGAAGATCCCGTGGCTGCGGCGAAAGTCGTTGCAGATTTTGCCAAGACCAATGACAAATTGGTCATTATGGGCGGTGCGCTGCCCAATAGCGTTCTGAATGCTGATGGTGTTAAGGCTCTGGCCACAATGCCCTCGCGCGACGAACTGCTGGCGAAACTGCTGGGCACCATGCAAGCACCTATCGCTACTTTTGTGCGTACGCTTAACGAAGTTCCCACCAAGTTTGTTCGCGGCCTGGCGGCTGTGCGCGATCAGAAAGAAGCTGCGTAAGCAGTTTTCCTTCAGGAAACTTCGTCGTTGCGAACGACAACCAAACCTGGCATTTACCTAATATCTGGAGTTCTTAAAAATGGCTACTAAAGCTGAAATCCTTGACGCCATCGGCGCAATGTCCGTGCTCGAACTGTCCGAGCTGATCAAAGAAATGGAAGAAAAATTCGGTGTGTCGGCTGCTGCCGCCGCTGTTGCTGTTGCAGCTCCTGCTGCTGGTGGCGCTGCTGCTGCCGCTGAAGAGCAAACCGAATTCACCGTGTTCCTGGCTGACGTTGGCGCAAACAAAGTTAGCGTCATTAAAGTCGTGCGCGAAATCACCGGTCTGGGCCTGAAAGAAGCCAAAGATCTGGTTGACGGTGCTCCTAAGGCTGTTAAAGAAGGCCTGTCCAAAGCTGATGCTGAAGACGCTCAGAAGAAGCTGGAAGAAGCTGGCGCCAAGATCGAGCTCAAGTAAGAGTATCGATAGATGCCCGGGAATGCGTTTCAAGCCTTCCCGGGCTTTTGCGTTTCCAGAAAACCCACGATTTTTAATTAGTATTGTAGAAAGTCGGGTTTTTTAGAGTCGTAAACCAGGGCCGTGGTTGACGGTCCGTGTAACCCTTGAGTCGGAGTGCTCATGCCTTATTCGTACACCGAAAAAAAGCGCATACGCAAGAGCTTCGCCAAACGTGAAGACGTACAGCAGGTTCCTTACCTGTTGGCTACCCAGCTGCATTCTTTCAGAACCTTCTTGCAGAAGGACACGCTGCCTTCTCAGCGTAAGGTTGAAGGCTTGCAGGAAGCTTTCAGTTCCATATTTCCAATAGTAAGCCATAACCAAATGGCGCGGCTAGAGTTCGTGAGCTATACGCTCGGCGAGCCGGTGTTCGACGTCAAAGAGTGTCAACTTCGTGGTTTGACCTATGCCTCCCCCTTGCGGGCGAAGGTTCGTCTGGTCCTCATGGACCGCGAGGTGAGCAAGCCTACCGTCAAGGAAGTAAAAGAGCAAGAAGTCTACATGGGCGAAATGCCCCTGATGACCGATAACGGCTCTTTTGTGATTAACGGTACCGAACGAGTCATCGTTTCCCAGCTGCACCGTTCGCCCGGCGTGTTCTTTGAACACGACCGCGGTAAAACGCACAGCTCGGGCAAGTTGCTGTTCTCGGCGCGCGTGATTCCTTACCGTGGTTCCTGGCTGGACTTCGAGTTCGATCCTAAGGACATTCTGTTCTTCCGTATCGACCGTCGTCGCAAGATGCCTGTGACTATCTTGCTGAAGGCCATTGGCCTGACGCCAGAGCAGATCCTGGCCCACTTCTTCGAGTTCGACCACATCGAACTGCACCAGGAAGGTGGCAAGCTGCAATTCGTTCCAGAACACTGGAAGGGCGAGGTTGCCCGTTTCGACATTACCGACCGCGACGGTCGCGTACTGGTTGAAAAGGACAAGCGTATCAATGCCAAGCATTTGCGCGACCTGCAAGCAGCCAAGATCGAATACATTTCCATCCCGGAAGATTTCCTTCTGGGTCGTGTGCTGGCCAAGAACATCATCAACGCCGAAACCGGCGAAGTGATTGCCAACGCCAACGACGAAATCACCGAATCCATTCTGGCCGAAATGCGCGCAGCCAATGTGCGTGATTTCGAGACCCTGTACATCAATGAACTGGACCAGGGCGGCTTTATCTCCCTGACCCTGCGCACTGACGAAACAGCGGATTCCAATGCTGCCCGTATCGCGATCTATCGCATGATGCGTCCCGGCGAGCCACCAACCGAAGAAGCGGTTGAGGCCCTGTTCAACCGTCTGTTCTACAGCGAAGAGTCCTACGACTTGTCGCGCGTAGGTCGCATGAAGGTCAACAGCCGTCTGGGCCGTGGTGACAGTATCGAAGGTCCCATGACCCTGACCGACGAAGACATTCTGGACACCATTCAGGTGCTGGTGAGTCTGCGTAACGGCCGCGGTCAGATCGACGATATCGATCACCTGGGTAACCGTCGTGTTCGTTGCGTAGGCGAACTGGCCGAAAACCAATTCCGCGCCGGTCTGGTGCGTGTGGAACGTGCTGTCAAGGAACGTCTGGGCCAGGCCGAGACCGAAAACCTGATGCCGCACGATCTGATCAACTCCAAGCCCATCTCTGCGGCTGTTAAAGAGTTCTTCGGTTCCAGCCAGCTGTCGCAGTTTATGGACCAAACCAACCCGCTGTCCGAAATCACGCACAAGCGTCGTGTTTCGGCACTGGGCCCTGGTGGTCTGACGCGTGAACGTGCAGGCTTTGAGGTGCGCGACGTGCACCCAACCCACTACGGTCGCGTGTGCCCGATTGAAACGCCTGAAGGTCCAAACATTGGTCTGATCAACTCCATGGCGCTGTACGCTCGTCTGAACGAGTACGGTTTCCTGGAAACGCCTTACCGCAAGATTGTTGACGGCAAGGTCAGTGAACAGATCGATTACCTGTCGGCTATTGAAGAAAGCAATTACGTCATCGCTCAGGCTAACGCCGAATTGACCGAAGACGGTGCCTTTGCGAACGATCTGGTTGCTTGCCGTGAAGCGGGCGAAACCATGATGACTGCGCCCGAGAACATCCATTACATGGACGTGGCTCCTTCGCAGATCGTGTCTGTGGCTGCTTCGCTGATTCCGTTCCTGGAACACGATGACGCCAACCGAGCACTGATGGGCGCCAACATGCAGCGCCAGGCGGTTCCTTGCCTGCGCCCTGAGAAGCCTTTGGTCGGTACCGGTATTGAACGTACTGTTGCTGTTGACTCGGGTACGACCGTACAAGCCCGTCGTGGCGGTGTGGTGGTAGACGTTGACGCACAGCGCGTGGTTATTCGCGTGCACGATGACGAGAACGTGGCTGGCGAGGTCGGTGTAGATATCTACAACATGACCAAGTACACCCGTTCCAACCAGAACACCAACATCAACCAGCGTCCTATCGTCAAACGTGGCGATATCGTGGCTCGTGGTGACGTGCTGGCTGACGGTGCATCGACTGACCTGGGCGAATTGGCTCTGGGTCAGAACATGCTGATCGCCTTTATGCCTTGGAACGGCTACAACTTCGAGGACTCGATTCTGATCTCCGAGAAGGTTGTGGCGGACGATCGCTACACGTCGGTTCATATCGAAGAGCTGACGGTGGTTGCCCGTGACACGAAGCTGGGACCTGAGGATATCACCCGCGATATCAGCAACCTGTCCGAAATTCAGCTGAACCGTCTGGACGATTCCGGCATTGTGTACATCGGCGCCGAAGTGCGTGCCGACGACGTGCTGGTCGGTAAAGTGACACCCAAGGGTGAAACTCAGCTGACACCGGAAGAAAAACTGCTGCGCGCCATTTTTGGTGAGAAAGCCTCTGACGTTAAAGACACCTCCCTGCGCGTGCCTTCGGGCATGGTCGGTACGGTGATCGACGTTCAAGTCTTTACCCGTGAAGGTATCGAGCGTGACAAGCGCGCCCAGTCCATCATTGATGATGAACTGCGTCGCTACCGCCAGGACCTGAACGATCAGCTGCAAATCGTTGAAGACGACGCCTTTGACCGTGCCTTGAAGTTCCTGGTCGGCAAAACCGTCAACGGTGGTCCACGCAAGCTGCCCAAGGGCACCGAGCTGACCGCTGACTACCTGAACGATCTGGATCGCTGGCAGTGGTTCGACATTCGTCTGGCTGATGAGCAACACGCACTGGTGCTGGAGCACACCAAGGAATCCTTGGAGCAAAAGCGTCACCAGTTCGATCTGGCTTTTGAAGAAAAGCGCAAGAAGCTCACCCAAGGCGACGAGCTGCCTCCTGGCGTGCTGAAGATGGTCAAGGTTTACCTGGCTGTTAAGCGTCGTCTGCAGCCTGGTGACAAGATGGCTGGTCGTCACGGTAACAAGGGTGTGGTTTCCCGCATCGTTCCCGTGGAAGACATGCCGCACATGGCTGACGGTACCCCTGTGGACATCGTTCTGAACCCGCTGGGCGTGCCTTCGCGGATGAACGTGGGTCAGGTTCTGGAAGTTCACCTGGGTTGGGCTGCCAAGGGTATTGGCCACCGCATCAACGACATGATGCAAGAGGAAAAGAACGTGCAGGTTTCCGAACTGCGCGCGTTCCTGGACAAGGTTTACAACACGACCGGCAAGAAAACTCGTATCAACGAGTTGACTGACGACGAAGTGATGAACCTGGCCACCAACTTGCAAAAAGGTCTGCCATTGGCTACCCCCGTGTTCGATGGGGCAACCGAGCAGGAAATTGACAAGATGCTGCGTCTGGCCTATCCGGACGATATCGCTGAGAACTTGCAACTGGCACCGCATCGCACCCAGGTTCGCCTGTTTGACGGTCGTACCGGCGAAGCCTTTGAGCGTATGGTCACTGTAGGCTACATGCACTACCTGAAGCTGCATCACTTGGTCGATGACAAGATGCACGCTCGTTCCACCGGCCCATACTCGCTGGTTACTCAGCAGCCGCTGGGTGGTAAGGCACAGTTCGGTGGTCAGCGTTTCGGGGAGATGGAAGTCTGGGCGCTGGAAGCGTATGGCGCCGCCTATACCCTGCAGGAAATGCTCACGGTTAAATCCGACGACATCGCCGGCCGTACCAAGGTCTACGAGAACATTGTCAAGGGTGACCACGTGATCGACGCCGGTATGCCGGAGTCCTTTAACGTTCTGGTCAAGGAAATCCGTTCCTTGTCCCTGGACATGGATTTGGAGCGTAAATAATGAAAGCGCTACTCGATCTCTTTAAACAAGTCACTCAGGACGAGCAGTTCGATGCCATCAAGATCGGCATCGCCTCGCCCGAGAAAATCCGGTCCTGGTCTTTCGGTGAAGTCCGCAAGCCAGAGACCATCAACTATCGCACGTTCAAACCCGAACGCGATGGTCTGTTTTGCGCCAAGATTTTTGGTCCCATCAAGGACTACGAATGCTTGTGTGGCAAATACAAGCGCCTGAAACATCGTGGCGTCATCTGCGAGAAGTGTGGTGTTGAAGTCACCGTCTCCAAGGTGCGTCGCGAGCGCATGGGTCACATTGAACTGGCCTGCCCGGTTGCTCACATCTGGTTCCTGAAGAGCCTGCCATCCCGTCTGGGCATGGTGCTGGACATGACCCTGCGTGACATCGAGCGCGTACTGTACTTTGAAGCCTGGTGCGTGATCGAACCTGGTATGACCCCGCTCAAGCGCGGTCAGATCATGTCCGATGACGATTTCCTGGCCAAGACCGAAGAATACGGTGATGACTTCCACGCTCTGATGGGCGCGGAAGCGGTGCGCGAATTGCTGCGTACGATCGACATCGATCGCGAAGTCGAGCGCCTGCGCGCCGAACTGAAAGCCACTGGCTCGGATGCCAAGATCAAGAAGATCTCCAAGCGTCTGAAAGTACTGGAAGGCTTCCAGAAATCCGGCATCAAGGCAGACTGGATGATCATGGAAGTGCTGCCCGTGCTGCCACCGGACTTGCGTCCGTTGGTGCCACTGGACGGCGGCCGCTTTGCGACTTCCGACCTGAACGATCTGTACCGCCGCGTGATCAACCGTAATAACCGTTTGAAGCGTCTGCTGGAACTGAAGGCTCCGGACATCATCTTGCGCAACGAAAAACGTATGCTGCAAGAGTCCGTGGACTCCTTGCTGGATAACGGTCGTCGCGGTAAAGCTATGACCGGCGCCAACAAGCGTCAACTGAAGTCCTTGGCCGACATGATCAAGGGCAAGAGCGGTCGTTTCCGTCAGAACCTGCTGGGCAAGCGCGTGGACTACTCTGGTCGTTCCGTGATTGTGGTGGGTCCTCAGTTGAAGCTGCACCAGTGTGGTCTGCCCAAGCTGATGGCGCTGGAACTGTTCAAGCCCTTCATCTTCAACCGTCTGGAATTGATGGGTCTGGCTACGACCATCAAAGCGGCCAAGAAGTTGGTGGAAAGCCAGGAACCGGTGGTGTGGGACATCCTCGAAGAGGTGATCCGCGAGCATCCGGTCATGCTGAACCGTGCACCGACGCTGCACCGTTTGGGTATTCAGGCTTTTGAACCGGTCCTGATCGAAGGTAAAGCGATTCAGCTGCACCCCTTGGTGTGTGCCGCCTTTAACGCTGACTTTGACGGTGACCAGATGGCCGTTCACGTGCCGCTGTCGCTGGAAGCCCAGCTGGAAGCGCGCACCCTGATGCTGGCCTCGAACAACGTGCTGTTCCCCGCCAACGGCGAACCATCCATCGTTCCTTCCCAGGATATCGTGTTGGGTCTGTACTATGCGACCCGCGAACTGGTAAATGGCAAGGGCGAAGGTCTGTTCATGGCCGATGTGGCCGAAGTCCAGCGCGCCTACGACAACAAGGAAGTCGAGCTGCAAACTCGTCTGACCGTCCGTATCGAAGAATTCGAGAAGGGCGAAGACGGTGAGTGGGTCAAGACCATCAAGCGTTACGAAACGACGGCTGGCCGTGCCTTGTTGTCCGAAATTCTGCCCAAGGGCATGCCTTTCACCGCACTGAACCGTGCGTTGAAAAAGAAAGAAATTTCGCGTCTGATCAACCAGTCCTTCCGTCGCTGTGGCCTGCGTGCCACCGTGATTTTTGCGGACAAATTGATGCAGTCCGGTTTCCGTCTGGCAACACGTGGTGGTATTTCCATCGCCATGAACGACATGGTTGTGCCTGCCGTCAAGGAAAGCATCCTGGCCCAGGCAAGCAATGAAGTTAAAGAAATCGACAAGCAGTACTCCTCCGGTCTGGTGACGGCTCAGGAACGCTACAACAACGTGGTGGACATCTGGGGCAAAGCCGGTGACCGCGTGGGTAAGGCCATGATGGAGCAACTGGCTTCCGAGCCAGTGACCAACCGTTTTGGTGAAGAAGTACGCCAAGAGTCCTTCAACTCCATCTACATGATGGCGGACTCCGGTGCTCGTGGTTCGGCTGCACAGATTCGTCAGCTGGCTGGTATGCGTGGTCTGATGGCCAAGCCAGATGGCTCCATTATTGAAACGCCTATTACCGCGAACTTCCGTGAAGGTCTGAACGTACTGCAGTACTTTATTTCGACTCACGGTGCTCGTAAGGGTCTGGCTGATACGGCCTTGAAGACGGCTAACTCCGGTTACCTGACTCGTCGTCTGGTCGACGTGACTCAAGATCTGGTCATTACCGAAGACGATTGCGGTACCAAGGGCGGCTACACCATGAAAGCCATCCTGGATGGTGGTGAGGTTATCGAGCCCCTGCGCGATCTGATTCTGGGTCGTGTGGCCTCGACCGACATCGTCAACCCTGACAACCAGGAACTGGTTATCCCCGCCGGCACCTTGCTGAACGAGGATCTGGTCGAGTTGATTGACAACCTGGGCATTGATGAAGTCAAGATCCGTACTCCGCTGACTTGCGAAACCCGTCATGGCTTGTGCGCAAGCTGCTACGGTCGTGATCTGGGCCGCGGTACGCTGGTCAATCGTGGTGAAGCTATCGGTGTTATCGCGGCTCAGTCCATCGGTGAACCGGGTACCCAGTTGACCATGCGTACGTTCCACATTGGTGGTGCCGCTTCGCCTGCTGCACTGGCAAGTTCGGTCGAAACCAAGACGGCAGGTACGGTCGGTTTTGAAATCGGTCTGCGTTATGTGACCAACGCCAAGGGCGAACGTGTTGCGATCTCCCGTTCCGGCGAAATTGTCATTTTTGACGACAATCGTCGCGAGCGCGAACGTCACAAAGTGCCTTACGGTGCCACCATTACGGTCGGTGATGGTGATGCGATCAAGGCTGGCCAGCGTCTGGCAAGCTGGGATCCGCTGACCCGTCCTATCGTGTCCGAGTACACCGGTACGGTTCGCTTCGAGAATATCGAAGAGGGCGTAACCGTGGCTCGTCAGGTGGACGAAGTGACCGGCCTGTCGACTCTGGTTGTGATCACACCCAAGACACGTGGTGGCAAGATCACCATGCGTCCTCAGATCAAGCTGCTGAACGAACAGGGTCAGGAGATCAAGATCGCGGGTACCGATCACATGGTCAATATCTCCTTCCCAGTGGGCGCCCTGATTACCGTTCGTGACGGTCAGCAAGTGTCCGTGGGTGAGATTCTGGCGCGTATTCCTCAGGAATCGCAAAAGACTCGGGATATTACTGGTGGTCTGCCACGTGTGGCCGAACTGTTCGAAGCCCGTTCGCCCAAGGATGCCGGTCTGTTGGCCGAAGTCACGGGTACGGTTTCCTTCGGTAAAGACACCAAGGGCAAACAGCGTCTGGTCATTACTGACCTGGACGGCGTCAGCCACGAATTCCTGATTCCGAAGGAAAAACAGGTTCTGGCTCACGACGGTCAAGTGGTGAACAAGGGCGAGATGATTGTGGACGGCCCGGCCGATCCGCACGACATCCTGCGCTTGAAGGGTATCGAGAAACTGGCCAACTACATTGTTAACGAAGTGCAGGACGTTTACCGTCTGCAAGGTGTGAAGATCAACGACAAGCACATTGAAGTGATTGTTCGTCAGATGCTGCGCCGCGTGAACATTGTGGATGCCGGTGATACCAGCTTCATCACGGGTGAACAGGTTGAACGCTCCGAACTGCTGAACGAGAACGATCGCGTCCTGGCTGAAAACGGTATTCCTGCTACGTACGAAAACGTGCTGCTGGGTATTACCAAGGCCTCGCTGTCGACCGACTCCTTCATCTCGGCGGCTTCCTTCCAGGAAACCACCCGCGTGTTGACCGAAGCGGCCATCATGGGCAAAACCGACGATCTGCGTGGTCTGAAAGAAAACGTGATCGTGGGCCGTCTGATTCCTGCTGGTACCGGTATGGCTTTCCATGCTGCCCGCAAGGAAAAAGAAGCCTTTGAAGTGGCAGAGCGCAAAGCAGCCCGTGAACTGGAAAATCCGTTCGCATCGGCTCCTGAGCCTTCGGAAGACCCCGTCTTTGTGTCGGGTGCCTCTGAGTCCGAGCAGGCGCAACCTGAAGCCCCAGAGGGCGATCAGGAATAAGCTAAATCGTGTGGTTCCCCATCCTGTTTATTCAGGGTGGGCCGATACCTTCAGGTATTCGGATAAAACCAGATGATCCAGGCGACAAAAAACCCCACATGGCTATGCCACGTGGGGTTTTTTTATGGCCGTCTGGCGGCTACAAGCGGATGCGCTTAGCTACCCAGCTTGATTTCGCCAGTCATGATGCTCCAGTGACCTGGGAAGGAGCAAAAGAAGGCGTAGTCTTCGCCGGCTTTCAGCTTGGATACATCAAAGGTCACGGAGGTGCTTTCGCCACCACCGATCACGTCAGTGTGGGCGATAACGCGCTCGTCACCGGCTTTAACGTAGTTGTTGTCCAGACCGGCTTTCATGCCATCGGTAGCAACTGCGCTTTCATCGGATTTTTTCGAGATCACGACGTTGTGGCCCATGGCTGCTTTGGGCAACTTGCCGGTGTGTTTCAGATTGATCGTGAATTCCTTGCATGTCTTGTCAACAACGATGCTCTTGGTGTTGAACTGCATGGAGTCATTGCCTTCGATGGTAACGTCGCAAGCAGCAAAAGCAGGCACGCTGGCCAATCCAAGAACGGCTGTGAAAGCAAGTTTGGCAAACATTCTAATAACTCCTTGAAAACTGACAAAAAAAGGAACGGGACACGAGGGTGTTGTTCCGGTCTTACAGCATAGACTGTAGCGCACTAAAGGTGCTTAACAAAACATAGACCCGGACTATTTTAACGGCTTATAGCGCCCCGTCCGAACCCGCGAATGATTTGTTTTCTCATCGTTTGATGTGGCTCTAACAGCCTCACTCGATCGCCTTCGGGCGGCTTGACGACAGCGCAGACTAGGTATCGCTTTTCGGCATATTAGCCCCCATTCAGATGCTGGAGAACGTTCAACAGTGCGGCCACCGCAAGCAGACACAGCAGTAGTCCACAAAGCTGTTCGATACGGGGCAAATACTTTTTTATGCCTTGCTGCCAGCGAGGATGCCCGATCAGAACAGTAATGAACAAATCCCAGAGCAAAACAATAAAAAACATCCATAGGCCCAGCAGTATCTGTAGACCTGTACTGGCGCGACTGCTGGCCAGTACCGAGGCCAGGCTGGCGTAAAACAGCGCGTTCTTGGGATTGAGCAGCCCGGAGAGCAGTCCCAGCAGGGCATGGTGCCACCAGCCGCCTGCACAAGCGCCAGATGCACTGATCTGTTGCTGGTTGTTGTGACGGGCCGTCTGCAGGAATTTCATGCCTAAATACAGCAGATATAGCCCCCCGGCACCCTGAAGCAATAGAAAGAGGGGGCTGCTGCTACTCATCCGGGCAAAGCCTGTTAGCGCCAAGCTGATGTAAATGCCATTGGCCAAGGCCACACCAGCGCAAACGCCACTTGCCACCCGCCGGCCATGGGCCAAGGTGCTGCGCGCAATCAGGAAGAAGTCTGGGCCGGGGGAGAGCAAGGCCAAGAAATGGGTGCCGGCAATCAGCAAGAACAAAGACACAGCAGTAGCTCCTGGACAAAACGGCAGTGTGACCAGAAGGTTGGGAGTCGTATTGAATAAAAGTGCGCACGCAAACGGTCAGGGCGCCGGGCGTGTTCTAGCCTCGGTATTGACCTGGGGTAACGCCGGTGTAGTGCTTGAATACGCGTTGAAAGTGGCTTTGATCCGAAAAACCGAGGCGATAAGCAATATCAGCCAGCTCCTCACCTTGTTTCAAGGCGTCCCGAGCCAGATTGACGCGTTGATTCAGTTGCCAGCGTTGCGGAGTCAGGCCGGTATGGCGACGAAAGGCGCGGATCAGTTGGTAGCGGCTGAAGCCTGTTTCCTGAGCCAGCTCGTGCAGGGGAATAGTGCTTAGTTGACCGTCAATCCAGCGATCCAGGCTTTTTTGCAAAACAGGGCTAGGTGGTGGAGCCGGTGCCAAGAGCTGGCCGTGAGCTGGCCAATGGTGGAGCAAAAATTCGATCAGCGCTGCTTCTTTGTTTAGTACGGGAGCGGCTGAAAACAAAAGGGCGTTCAACTCACAGTAGGCCGCATAAAGCAGCGGTTCGTGGCTAACACGAATAGGTTCCTGGGCCTTGAGACTGAGTCCCGTACTTTCTTGCCAAAGCTGCTCCAGCCATATCGCGTCCAGATGCAGCATTTGGTAGCTCCAGGATTGATCCGGCAGGGGATTGCACGCGTGGCTGCGGTGCGCGGGTACAAGAACAAGAGAGCCTGGCGTAAGCTCAATGGGGCCATCGGGTGCGCCTGTAAAGATACTGCTGCCGCTGTCAACAGCACCAATCGAGTAGGTGGGGTGGCTGTGCTCCAGGTAGCATGTACGGCTGTCACAGGCGCGTCGGCTTTCTACATAGGGAAGGGCCTTGTTGCGCCAGAATTCAGTCTTCATCGCAGACATCAATCGTGGCCAGGGAGACGATAAAGGTACAGCCCTGCTCGTTGGTGCTGTCCAGCACAATATCCCCACCGTGTTTGTTGATGACGGTTTTTACAAAGGCCAAACCCAGCCCACTGCCCGAAGGCGCGCCAGCGGCGTTCTCATGGGCGCGGTGATAGGGCTCGAAAATAGTGGCCTGATTTTCTGCCGGAATACCCCAGCCCTGGTCCTTGACCAACACCTGCACTGTTTTTTTATCCAGAACCAGGTTTATATCAATCTGATTGCCGTCCGGCCCATACTTGATGGCATTTTGAATCAGGTTGGTAAAGGCACGGCGCAGCATGGGGGCGTTACCGTTCACCCAGACCAGCTCTGAGTCATTCAGATTCAGGCTGATGGAGCGTTTGCTGGCACTGGCCCAGGCATCGTCTACACAGTCTGCCAGCAGATCGGACAGGGCCAGGGGACTGAGTACCATCTCCATCGCCTCAGCCCGTGCCAGACTGATGAAGTTATCCACCAGTTCCAGTGTTTGTTCGGCATAGCCTTCCATCTTATGCAGGAACTGATCGGGCGCCAGCTTGCTGTCATCCTGGCGTTGCAAGCTGGTCAGCGCCAGGATGGAGTTCTGGGGAGCCCGCATATCATGCGAAATAAAGCGCAAGGTCTCTTCACGCTTGGTTTGAGCCTGGCGCAGCAGATCGATGGATGTGTGTAGCTGGGTCAGGCGATGGGGCAGGTTACGTGCATTTAAGCCAGACAAGCGTTCGTTCAATGCGGTTCTGACATCGGGGTATTCCAGCTGCAGCTTGTTCAGTTCCTCAGTGACTTGATTCAAGGCGGCTTCCTGACTGCGCCAATGCCAAAGTGGATAGGCCAGCAGTATGGTTATCAGACTGGCCAGCGGCGGAATCCACAGATTGAAGCCATGCATGGCGATCCAGTTCACCAGCAAAATCGCAATGACCAGCCCAATCAAGCTTAGCAAGGTCGCACGTGGAGACAGGTAGATCAGAACCTGACAAGCCAGCAATACTGGCAGGCAGCTTGCCAAGGCAATCAACCAGGCTGGTGGCGTGCGTATCCATTCATTACTGCGTACTGCTTGCAGGGTATTGGCCAGAATTTCGACGCCAGACATGCTGCTCATACCGGCTTTGGACAATGGGGTAGGGAAGGTATCGCCCAGTCCACTGCCCCAGGAGCCGACCAGCACATATTTGTCCTTGAAGAAGGAGGGCGGAATATCGCCGTTAAGGACATTGAAGTAAGGCACGATCTGGAAATGACCGCTGCGACCCAAAAAGGGAATGTGAGGAGTGTCCGTCTTGCTGGCGCTCAGGGCTTGCAAGGCCAAATCCGTGTCGTCACCGGCCAGCAACATCGCAATCGTAAAGTGTGGCAGCACTCGGTCCGAGGGGGTAATTCGTTGCAAGGCGACACGACGTACGACGCCATCCGGATCAGGTTCGATATTGATGTAGCCCGATGCCTTGGCCGCCTTGCTGAGCAGGGGAATGGCGGTATGCACAGCATCACGCTGAACGTCGTAGATAAGCGGCAGGACAACGCGCCCATGATGGCGAATGGCCTCGGAAAGGGCAAGGTCATCATCTGGGTAGGCGGGATTGGGTTCCTGAAAGACCAGGTCTATGCCCACCGCGCGTGCTTGCTCAAGGCGGCCCAGCAGTTGTGCATGGCTGATACGTCGCCAGGGCCAAAAACCCAGATTGGCAATGCTGTAGTCGTCAATGGCGACGATGACAATGTCCGGGGGGGCGGCCTGTGGAATTGCTGCCGCCATGGTGAAGTCGTAAATCAGGTTGTTCAGCTTGCCCAGCGCGAAGTCATCACGCAGGGAGCTGAACAACAAGGTCAGCAGCACCAGCAAGCCCGAAACCAGATGCCATTCCTTCCGAATTCGGTCAGACAGTAGCTTACTGTTTCTGGGGGCCGGGCTGTTCATGGCGTACGCCGTTCAGGCTTTAGAACTGAGACAGCAAGATGGGGTCGCCAAAATTGTTGGCTACGGCCTGGCCGTCCGAGCTGGTCAGGCTGGCAGCGCCTTCAAAGCTTTCGATCGTGTCCGGACCCATCAGGCCGTGGCGGTCAATGGCACGTACGGTGACGTAGTAGGTGCCGGGACGCGAAGCACTGAATTGGATATCGGTCTCGGTTGTGATGGCCCGCGACAACAGCTTGGCACCTTGGGGGTCGGTGGAGGTCTGAACCAGATAGGCTTGGGCACCGGGCACAGCCTGAATCGTGCTGCTCCATTGGCCGCCGCGACGCTCGGGCGTGGAGATCTGCGGAGCAGGCAACAAAGACGCCAGTGCCAGGATATTGCCGTCTGTTCCCACAGCGGCACCTTGGTTCTGTTTCAGGGCGGTGGGGGTGCTGCGTTGCTGCGTTCCTAACTCTGCGCGGCCGTCCAGCACTTCGCTGTGTGCCATGCCTTGCTGTGTACGCACACGCAACTCTGTACCCCTTACGCCGGTAATGCTGACGGGAGTGCGAACCTCAAAGCGACCTACGCCGGTCTTTTCCGGGGATACGCGCGATTCCACATCGCCATCATCCAGGGCGATGATCGAGTCGGTCAGACCTGTACCCTCAAAGGCACGCATCCGGGTCACGCTCAAGGAGGCCTGGGCGGGCACACTCAGTTGGCTGCCGTCCTGTAGCTCCAGCGTCAAGTAACCATTACTGCCTGTGCGGATCAGATCCCCCTCTTGCAAATGAGTGGTTCCTGCGCCCAGTGTTTGACCGTTAACCAGAATCTGGCCGGCTTGGTGTGTAATCCGGGCGGGGGCGGCCACTTCCGGAATCATGCGAAACGGGATGTGCAGCTCTTTGCCAATGGGCAGACGATAAGGGTCATCCACCGCATTCAAACGCTGGATTTCGGACCAGTTCCGGCTTTGGCGTGTGTATGTCTGGGAAATATCAAGCAAAGTGTCACCGGACATCACTTTGTAGACAAAGTTCTCGCCACGTGCTCCGGAAGGTTGGGCTGACACGACGCCGCCCCAAAGCAGGCCGCAAACAAGAGGAGCGGCGATACGCAAAGTAATCATAGGAAGTGAGCTAGCAAGGGTCGGTCAAAAGTTCAAGGCGATAGCCAAGGGCGTAGGACGCTGTCAGGCGTACCCCGTTTTCGGGGCGCAGTTGAAGTTTACGTCGTATGTTGGACAGATGAGTATCCAGCGTACGGGACGTGGCCGGAATTTCCCGGTTCCACACTGCGGAGCTTAAAACATCGCGTGAGAACAGGCGGCCGGGGTTACGAAACAGCAAAAGGGCTAGTTCAAACTCTTTGGGCGCCAGAGTGACGGTTTCACCATCCAGCACAATATGACCTTGTTCAGGAAAAATATCATAGCCGGCAAACGAGAAGCGGCTGTCCTGAATGGCCGAAGTGTTCAAATCCATACGCCGGACAGCGGCATTGACGCGCGCAACCAGCTCTCCCTTGCGTACGGGCTTACTAATATAGTCGTCGGCTCCGGCCTGCAAACCCGTGACCAGATCCTCTTCCTGGGTACGGCTGGTCAAGAATAGAACCGGCAGAGCATGACCTAGTGTGGTGCGAACCCAACGCAACACATCCAGGCCGCTGACATCGGGCAGTTCCCAATCCAGTAGCAATAAGCCGAAATCATGTGGCTTGGCCAGAGCAGCCAGCAGGTCTTTTCCTTGATGAAAGGAGCGACACTCATAGCCAGCCTCGGTCAAGATCCGGGCAATCAGTTCAGCCTGGACGAGGTCGTCTTCCAGGGAAGCGATGATCATGGGCATTGTCCTTGTCGCAGAAGTGCAATAGCCCTGCAGTATAACGATATGTAGATAGCGAGTGACCAAGTGCTTCCATGCGTGTGCCGTGACAACGGGAAACCGCCGGATTGGTGTCCAAATCGTTGACCTATAAGGGTTTACTGTGGTAAATTTTAGAGCTTACTTTAAGGATCCTTTGCCGGTACACCTTGCAGTAATTTGATGGCAGCCCTGAATTTAGGGGCTGCGGGCACTTTTTGAGTGCTTGAAATCAAGCCCAAGCCATGTGCAAGACCGCTCTTTTTCGTGTTTTATGGGGAGTGGTATTGCGCAATGCCGCTTCCGGTACAGGGTTTCAAAACCCGCCAACTGGACGGCGTTTTTCAAAACACATACGTCAACCAGTACGTAAAGTACGTTATAGGATACGTAAAGGTCATGCCAACCATTAGCCAGCTCGTGCGTAAACCGCGCGAAGTCAGCCGCGTTAGCAGCAAGAGCCCTGCGCTCGAGAACTGCCCACAGCGCCGCGGTGTTTGCACCCGTGTATACACCACGACCCCCAAGAAGCCTAACTCCGCTCTGCGTAAAGTCGCCAAAGTGCGTCTGACCAACGGCTTCGAAGTTATTTCTTACATCGGTGGTGAAGGCCACAACCTGCAAGAGCACTCGGTCGTTCTCGTCCGTGGTGGTCGTGTCAAAGACTTGCCAGGTGTGCGTTACCACATCGTTCGCGGTGCTCTTGACCTGCAAGGCGTCAAGGACCGTAAACAGTCCCGCTCCAAGTACGGCGCCAAGCGTCCCAAGTAATCCATGTATCCATCGATCAGTTCACTGATCTGGATCCGTGCAACCGTGGCCTTTGCGCCATGGTAGGTAAGTGGTCATTTGTCATGAATGGCCGAGACCGCGAAAAGCGGTTCAACTGAATAGTCACAAGGAAATTAAAATGCCTCGCCGTCGCGAAGTACCCAAACGTGAAATCCTACCTGACCCAAAATTTGGCAGCGTTGAGCTGGCCAAATTCATGAACGTGGTCATGCTGTCCGGCAAGAAAGCTGTTGCCGAACGTATTGTTTATGGCGCGCTGGACCAAATTGCGCAGAAAACCGGCAAAGATCCGCTCGAAGTGTTTAATGCTGCCATCAATAATGTAAAACCTGTTGTTGAAGTTAAGAGCCGCCGTGTTGGTGGTGCTAACTACCAGGTACCTGTCGAAGTACGCCCTGTCCGTCGTCTGGCTCTGGCCATGCGCTGGGTGCGTGAATCCGCCAAGAAGCGCGGTGAAAAATCGATGGACTTGCGCCTGGCCGGCGAATTGTCCGATGCGGCTGAAGGCCGTGGCGGTGCAATGAAAAAGCGTGAAGACACGCACAAGATGGCCGATGCTAACAAAGCATTCAGCCATTTCCGTTGGTAATCTGAGGACATATAACCATGGCCCGCAAAACCCCCATTCAGCGCTACCGCAATATCGGTATCTCGGCTCACATCGACGCCGGGAAAACGACCACTACCGAGCGCATCCTGTTCTACACCGGTGTGAACCACAAGCTGGGCGAAACCCACGAAGGTTCGGCCACCATGGACTGGATGGAGCAAGAGCAAGAGCGCGGGATCACCATTACCTCGGCTGCTACCACTGCTTTCTGGCGTGGTATGGCGGGCAATTACCCAGAACACCGTATCAACATCATTGATACCCCCGGTCACGTTGACTTCACCATTGAAGTTGAGCGTTCCATGCGCGTGCTGGACGGCGCTTGCATGGTGTACTGCGCGGTGGGTGGTGTTCAGCCTCAGTCGGAAACCGTATGGCGTCAAGCCAACAAATACGGCGTGCCTCGTCTGGCTTTCATCAACAAGATGGACCGTACTGGCGCTAACTTCTTCAAGGTTTACGACCAGCTCAAGCTGCGTCTGAAAGCTCACCCCGTGCCTGTCGTTATCCCGATCGGTGCTGAAGACGGCTTCCAGGGCGTGGTTGACCTGATCAAGATGAAAGCAATCATCTGGGATCAAGCCAGCAACGGTGTGAAGTTTGACTACACCGACATTCCTGCCGAGCTGCAAGCTTCGGCTGAAGAATGGCGCGAAAAAATGCTCGAGTCGGCTGCTGAAGCCAGCGAAGACCTGATGAACAAGTACCTGGAAAATGGTGACCTCTCCGAAGAGGACATCAACCTGGGTCTGCGTACACGTACCATTGCCTGCGAAATTCAGCCAATGCTGTGCGGTACCGCGTTCAAGAACAAAGGTGTACAGCGCATGCTGGACGCCGTGATCGACTACCTGCCATCGCCAGTGGATATTCCACCTGTCGAAGGTTCGGATGACGACGGTAACGTTATTCATCGTAAAGCCAACGACGAAGAGCCTATGTCTGCTCTGGCGTTCAAGCTGATGACTGACCCCTTTGTTGGTCAATTGACCTTCGTGCGCGTTTACTCGGGCATTCTGCGTTCGGGCGACACGGTCTACAACCCTATCAAGGGCAAAAAAGAACGTATCGGCCGTATTTTGCAGATGCACGCAAACAACCGTGCCGAACTGAAAGAGCTGGTTGCCGGTGACATCGCTTCCGTGGTGGGCCTGAAAGACGTGACCACAGGTGAAACCCTGTGTGACGCCAGCCAGCACATCATTCTGGAGCGCATGGAGTTCCCGGAGCCCGTGATTTCGCAGGCAGTGGAACCAAAAACCAAGTCCGACCAGGAAAAAATGGGCGTGGCCTTGTCCCGTCTGGCTCAGGAAGATCCTTCTTTCCGCGTCAGCAGCGACGAAGAATCCGGCCAGACCATTATTTCCGGTATGGGCGAGCTGCACCTGGAAGTTCTGGTAGACCGCATGCGCCGTGAATTCGGCGTGGAAGCCAACGTGGGCAAACCACAAGTGGCTTACCGCGAAACCATCCGCAAGACTTGCGACGAAATTGAAGGTAAATTCGTCAAACAGTCCGGTGGTCGTGGTCAGTACGGTCACGTTGTCCTCAAGCTGGAGCCCCTGGAAGCAGGCGGCGGCTTTGAGTTCGTTGACGCCATCAAGGGCGGTGTGGTTCCTCGCGAATTCATTCCTGCTGTTGAAAAAGGTATCCGCGAAACGCTGTCTTCGGGTGTGGTTGCCGGTTACCCAGTGGTGGATGTCAAAGCTACGCTGTTCTTCGGTTCGTACCACGATGTGGACTCGAACGAAAACGCCTTCCGTATGGCCGCTTCGATGGCCTTCAAGGATGGTATGCGCAAGGCTTCCCCAGTTCTGCTGGAGCCAACCATGGCTGTTGAGGTTGAGACTCCTGAGGAATACGCCGGTACAGTGATGGGTGACTTGTCTTCCCGTCGCGGTATGGTGCAGGGTATGGACGATATGGTTGGTGGTGGCAAGGTCATCAAGGCCGAGGTTCCTCTGGCCGAGATGTTCGGTTACTCGACCAGCCTGCGTTCGCAAACACAAGGTCGTGCTACGTACACGATGGAATTCAAGCAATATGCTGAAGCTCCAAAGAACGTGGCTGACGAAGTGATCAGCGCTCGCGGTAAGTAATAGCAATATCAGCCCGCCTTATGGCGGGCTGCTCAACAATTTTTTTGTTTTCCTGTAAAACATAATTGGGATAAATCATGGCAAAAGGTAAGTTTGAACGGACTAAACCGCACGTCAACGTCGGTACTATCGGTCACGTTGACCACGGTAAAACCACTCTGACCGCTGCAATCTGCACGGTTCTGTCCAAGGCATACGGCGGCGAAGCACGCGATTACTCGCAGATCGACAACGCCCCTGAAGAAAAAGCACGTGGTATCACCATCAGCACCTCGCACGTTGAGTACGAGACGCCTAACCGTCACTACGCACACGTTGACTGCCCCGGCCACGCTGACTACGTCAAGAACATGATTACGGGTGCTGCCCAGATGGACGGCGCGATCTTGGTTTGCTCGGCCGCTGACGGCCCAATGCCCCAGACTCGCGAGCACATCCTGCTGAGCCGTCAGGTTGGCGTTCCTTACATCATCGTGTTCCTGAACAAGGCCGACATGGTTGATGACGAAGAGCTGATCGAACTGGTTGAAATGGAAGTTCGCGAGCTGTTGTCCAAGTACGACTTCCCAGGCGACGACACCCCGATCATCAAGGGTTCGGCCAAACTGGCTCTGGAAGGCGACGAAGGCCCATTGGGCAGCCAAGCCGTTCTGGCTCTGGCCGATGCGCTGGACAACTACATTCCTACGCCAGAGCGTGCCGTTGACGGTACTTTCTTGATGCCTGTTGAAGACGTGTTCTCGATCTCCGGCCGTGGTACGGTTGTGACCGGTCGTATTGAGCGCGGCATCATCAAAGTCGGCGAAGAAATCGAAATCGTGGGTATCAAAGACACGGTCAAGACCATTTGTACCGGCGTTGAAATGTTCCGCAAATTGCTGGACCAAGGCGAAGCTGGCGATAACGTTGGTTTGCTGCTGCGCGGTACCAAGCGTGAAGACGTGGAACGTGGTCAGGTTCTGGCCAAGCCAGGCTCGATCAAGCCACACACGGACTTTGACGCCGAGGTGTACATTCTGTCCAAAGAAGAAGGTGGTCGTCACACGCCTTTCTTCAAGGGCTACCGTCCTCAGTTCTACTTCCGTACGACTGACGTGACCGGCACCATCGAGCTGCCAGAAGACAAAGAAATGGTTCTGCCAGGCGACAACATTTCGATGAAAGTGTCCCTGATCGCTCCTATCGCCATGGAAGAAGGTCTGCGCTTCGCTATTCGCGAAGGCGGCCGTACCGTTGGCGCTGGCGTGGTGGCAAAAATCATCAAGTAATCAGCCTTGATCGCGGTGTGAAGGTGCAAACCTTCCCGCCGCGTCTTTGCTACCCCCAAAAGGGGTGCTTTTTGCTCAGGGCTTTTCGAGTAATCGATAAGCCCAGTCACAAAGCCCCCACTTATATCGTTCTTTAGGATTACCCATGAAAAACCAGAAAATCCGCATCCGTCTGAAGGCTTACGATTACAAGTTGATCGATCAGTCTGCTGCTGAGATCGTAGAAACCGCCAAGCGCACCGGCGCTGTTGTTCGTGGTCCAGTACCACTGCCAACACGTATCCGTCGCTACGACATTCTGCGTTCGCCGCACGTCAACAAGACATCGCGCGATCAGTTTGAAATGCGTACCCACCAGCGCTTGATGGACATTGTCGATCCTACCGACAAGACCGTTGACGCTCTGATGCGTCTGGATTTGCCAGCCGGTGTTGACGTCGAAATCGCTCTGCAGTAATTCTGCCTAGCTGTTCGAGATACATCGAAAGAAACGCCATGCAACTGCATGGCGTTTTTTTTCGTCTGTAGATTTGTTTCTGATGTAGAAGCGGATGCCGCGATTGCTCGATTCCCCTAAAAAGGACGATAGCCTTGCTCTTTGCCTCTTCGTGGCGCATTCATCACAGCATTGCTATTGGATAAAGGGGGTTTTGGTATATTTTTTACGACCGGACACACTTTGACCCGGAAACAAATGCGACGATGTGCAGGCTTTAAGGAGGACAAGAATGATAAATCGGAGACGAAAGCCGTTCCTGGCCTGGTGGTATTTCCTGGCACTCTGGCTATGTCTGTGGGCAAGCAGTGCATCAGCGCAAGTGTGTGCGGACGACAAACCCATACGGCTGGCTGATCTGAGCTGGGAAAGCGCAGCGTTTAGCACTGAGCTGTATCAGCAGATTCTGGAGAAGGCCTACGGCTGCAAGACGGAACGGGTGCCGGGTTCTTCGGCGGCTCTGGAAAGTGCCTTAGCTCAGAATGATATTCAGGTGATTGGCGAGATCTGGTCCGGACGCACAGAGATCATTGAAAAAGCCATTGAAGCCGGTCAGGTTCAGGTGCTGGGCAATACCTTAAAAGGCGGGGCTGAGCAGGGCTGGTATGTGCCAGACTATGTAGTCGATGGCGACTCTGCCAAGGGAATCAAGCCAGTGGCTCCTGATCTGCAGAAAGTTGAGGATTTGGGACGCTACGCCGCCGTCTTTAGTGATCCAGAGCAACCTGACAAGGGCCGCTTCTATAACTGTCCGTCCGGCTGGGTGTGTGAAACGTTCAATAGCCGCCTATTTGATCTTTATGGCCTGGGCGAACACTATCAGAATTTCCGACCCGGTACGGGTGCGGCGCTGGATGCGGCAATCAGTGCCGCCTATGACAGACGTGAGCCAATCCTGTTCTATTACTGGCAGCCTGCGGGCCTGATGGCGAAATACTCCTTCAAGAAGTTAGCCAGTGCGCCTTTCAATGAAACCTGCTGGAAGGCGGCTGTCTCAGGCAAGGGCGAGATTTGTCCTACGGATTTCATCTTGGCCAATATAGGGGTTGCGGTTTCCACCCCTTTCGTGGAGTCTCACCCCGAGCTGGTGGCCTTGTTTGAAAAGATCCAGCTGGAGCCCGAACAGATGAACCAGATCATTTTGGGCATGACGGAAGGTGGGCAAAATGCTAGTACGCAGGTCCAGAAATTCCTGAAAGAGAATGCAGAGCAATGGCGTCAGTGGATGCCGGTGGCTCAGGCAGATCGCTTGCAGGCGGCCTTGGATATTCCGGCAACAAAGCCCATAGCCACAGCTCAGTCCCGCTTCTTCCCGGAGTGGTCAGCCGCAGATTGGGTGAACCGTCAGTTGTTGGTTGCCGTGCAAGATTGGGGGACAGGCTTTCGCCAGATCAGTTCGTGGATTCTGACATATGCCATCTTGCCGGTAGAACGCGTTTTGCAACATGTGCCTGCCTGGGCGATTCTGGCTTTGACCGGCTTGTTGGCCTGGTGGGGACAGCGTCGCTTTCTGCCCGTTCTGCTGTATGTGGGGGGCTTGTACTTGATAGGCGCCATGGGCCTGTGGGACAAGCTGATGCAAACTTTCACCCTGGTTTTGGTGGCAACTGTTTTCTCTGTCCTGATCGGTGTCCCGGTGGGTATTCTGAGTGCCCGCAGCCGTCTGCTTAGAAAAGTGCTGACGCCTGTGCTGGATGTCATGCAGACCATGCCCAGCTTCGTGTATCTGATTCCGGTGCTGATGTTGTTTGGCCTGGGTAAAGTACCTGCGGTTCTTGCCACTGTTGTGTATGCCGTTCCTCCCTTGATTCGCCTGACCAGTTTGGGTTTGCAACAGGTGGACAAGCATGTGATGGAGGCGGCACAAGCCTATGGGGTTACGCGTTGGCAAATGCTGATCAAAGTGACTCTGCCTCTGGCACGTCCCAGCATTATGGCGGGCATTAATCAAACTACGATGATGGCACTGTCCATGGTGGTGGTCGCTTCCATGATTGGTGCCCAAGGTTTGGGTGAAGACGTACTGGCCGGCATTCAGACCCTGGATATAGGGCGTGGCTTGCAGGCGGGAGTAGCGATCGTGATCCTGGCTATTGTTATTGACCGAATCTCTCAATCCTTTGGTCGCTCCCAGCGTCATCGTCGCAAGGTCAGGAGGCAAGCATGAATACCATACCTACCCCCTCGGGCGAGCAGACCTGCAAGATAGAGTTGCGAGATGTCTATAAAGTCTTTGGCAGCCGGGCGACGGAAGCGGTGGCGTTGTTAAAGCAGGGGGCCGACAAACAGGCCGTACAAAAGCAGACGGATTGCATTGTGGGGCTGGCAGGTGTGGATGCCTGTTTTCCTGCGCAGCAGATTTCCTGCGTGATGGGCTTATCCGGTTCAGGTAAATCCACCCTGGTGCGTCACATTAACCGCCTGATCGATCCAAGCGCCGGGCAGGTGTTGGTAGACGGGCAGGACATATTGCAGCTGGACTTGGCCCGCTTGCGGCAATTTCGCCGCTATGGAATCAGCATGGTCTTTCAGGCCTTTGGTTTGCTGCCCCATTTAACAGTGGTGGAGAACGTTGCTTTCGGCCTTGAGGTACGGGGCGACAAACGCTCGCAAGCCAGGGAGCAGGCTCGGCAATGGTTGGAGCGTGTGGGTTTGCACGACTATGCCGATAACTACCCCGATGAATTGTCAGGGGGGATGCAGCAACGGGTCGGTCTGGCACGTGCCTTGGCTGTGGATGCCGACATCCTGCTGATGGACGAGGCCTTCTCGGCGCTGGACCCCTTGATTCGCTACGAGATGCAGGACGAGCTGTTACGCCTGCAAAGCAGCCTGAACAAAACCATCATCTTTATTACGCATGATATTGATGAGGCATTGCGCTTGGGTCAGCATATTGTGGTGTTGCGCGAGGGCAGGGTGGAACAAAGCGGTACTCCGGCTCAAATTCGTGATGAACCAGTGAACGAATACGTCGCCCGTTTTGTGAATAAGGCACATCAATAGAAAATTGATCATGAATCAATTTTTCTGATCGTGATCGCATAGCCACGACGGCCAAATCCGAAAAAACTGTTGTCAATCAAGCAGTTTAGGGCAGATTTTTGCAGTAAATCTTGCTTGGCTTTACAGCCGCGTGCTATATTTACTAGCTTAGCCAAAAAGTTTTGGCTATGGTCGTCGCGCAAATCATTGCGTGTACTCTCAGTTAGCCCTGACCAATCGTAGTCAGGAATGGAGAAAACGATGTCGAACTCGACACCTACGCCTGCCGCGTGGCGGCTGGGCCTTGTTGGGCGTAAAGTTGGCATGACCCGTGTGTTTACAGAGGAAGGCGAGTCCATCCCTGTGACCGTGCTGGACGTGTCCAACAACCGCATCACCCAGGTCAAGACGCCCGCAGTTGACGGTTACGCCGCTGTACAGGTTGCCTTTGGCACCCGCCGTGCAACACGCGTTACCAAGCCCCAGGCAGGGCACTATGCAAAAGCTGGCGTTGAAGCTGGCAGCATCCTGAAAGAATTCCGCCTCGACCCTGCTGCTATCGCCGAGCTTTCCGCCGGTTCCGTAGTTGCTGTGGAAAGCATTTTCGAAGCGGGTCAGAAGGTTGACGTTACGGGCACCACGATCGGTAAAGGCTTTGCCGGTACCATCAAACGCCACAATTTTGGCGGCCAGCGTAACAGCCACGGTAACTCGCGCTCGCACCGCGTACCCGGTTCCATTGGTCAAGCCCAGGATCCAGGCCGTGTGTTCAAAGGTAAAAAAATGTCGGGCCATATGGGTGATGTTACCCGTACGGTTCAGAATCTTGACGTGATCCGCGTCGACGCCGAGCGTGGCTTGTTGTTGGTCCGGGGCGCTGTCCCAGGTCACAAGAATGCCAATATCGTTGTGCGCCCTGCTGTGAAAGGAGCCTAATCCATGGAACTGAAGCTCCTGAACGAACAAGGCCAAGCTGCATCCACATTGCAGGCCAACGAAACCGTTTTCGGTCGTGAATTCAACGAAGCTCTGGTTCACCAGATCGTTGTTGCATACCAGTCCAATGCTCGCAGCGGTAACAGCAAGCAATTGACTCGTGCCGAAGTCAACCACAGCACCAAAAAGCCATGGCGCCAAAAAGGCACTGGCCGTGCTCGTGCTGGTATGACATCCTCGCCCGTGTGGCGTGGAGGCGGTCGTGCATTCCCCAACACCGGTGAAGAAAACTACACGCACAAGGTCAACAAGAAGATGTACCGCGCCGGTATCAGCGCGATTCTGTCTCAGTTGGTCCGTGACGAGCGTCTGTTGGTTGTTGATTCCTTCACTCTGGAAGCACCCAAGACTCGTCTGGCAGCCAACAAGCTGAAAGACCTGGGCCTGGAATCCGTGCTGATCATCACCGACGCGCTGGACGAGAACGTGTACTTGGCTACGCGTAACCTGCCTCACGTTGCTGTGGTTGAGCCACGCTACGCTGACCCGCTGTCCCTGATCCACTACAAAAAAGTGTTGGTCACCAAAGCGGCTGTCGCTCAGTTTGAGGAGATGTTGGGATGAACGCCGAACGTCTATTGCAAGTCATTCTGGCTCCTGTCGTGACTGAAAAAGCCACGTACGTTGCCGAAAAAAATCAGCAAATCGCTTTCCGCGTCGCTCCTGATGCTACCAAGCCTGAAATCAAAGCTGCTATTGAACTGCTGTTCAAGGTAGAAGTTGAGTCGGTGCAGGTGCTCAATCAGAAGGGCAAAGAAAAGCGCTTTGGCCGTTTCATGGGTCGCCGCCGCAGTGTGCGCAAGGCATATGTCTCGCTCAAGCCCGGTCAGGAACTCGACTTTTCTGAGGTGAACTAATATGGCATTGGTAAAAGTAAAACCAACGTCGCCAGGTCGCCGTGGCATGATCAAAGTAGTTCACCCTGAACTGCACAAAGGCGCTCCTTACGCGGCTTTGCTGGAAAAGAAATCCAGCAGTGCTGGCCGTAACAACAACGGCCACATCACGGTTCGTCACCGTGGCGGCGGTCACAAGCAGCACTACCGTATTGTCGACTTCCGTCGCAACAAAGACGGTATTCCTGCGAAAGTAGAACGTCTGGAATACGACCCTAACCGCAGCGCTCACATCGCATTGGTGTGCTACGCAGACGGCGAGCGTCGTTACATCATCGCCCCTCGTGGTCTGGCAGTGGGTGCAACGGTTGTCTCTGGCGCGGAAGCTCCTATCCGTTCCGGCAACACTTTGCCTATCCGCAACATTCCTGTGGGTCAAACCATTCACTGCATCGAGATGCTGCCTGGTAAGGGTGCTCAAATCGCTCGTTCCGCTGGTGGTTCCGCTGTGTTGCTGGCTCGTGAAGGCACGTACGCTCAAGTACGTCTGCGTTCCGGTGAAGTTCGCCGCATCCACATCGACTGCCGCGCCACGATTGGCGAAGTTAGCAACCACGATCACAGCCTGCGTCAAATCGGTAAAGCCGGTGCTGTTCGCTGGCGTGGTATTCGTCCTACCGTTCGCGGTGTGGCGATGAACCCAGTCGATCACCCGCACGGTGGTGGTGAAGGTCGTACGGGTGAAGGCCGTGAGCCAGTCAGCCCATGGGGTACGCCTGCCAAGGGCTACCGCACCCGTCGTAACAAGCGCACAGACAACATGATTGTTTCGCGCCGTAAGCGCAAGTAAGGGGCGAACACTATGTCACGTTCGATTAAAAAAGGCCCATTCGTTGATGCTCACCTGATCAAAAAGGTTGACGCAGCCGTTGTGGGTAACGACAAGCGACCAATCAAAACCTGGTCGCGCCGCTCTACCATCCTGCCCGAGTTCATTGGGCTGACGATTGCCGTTCACAATGGCCGTCAACACATTCCCGTTTACATCAACGAGAACATGGTTGGCCACAAGCTCGGCGAGTTCGCTTTGACCCGTACGTTCAAGGGTCACGCTGCGGACAAAAAGGCCCGGAGATAAGTGATGGAAACTACAGCAATTATTCGTGGAGTCCATATTTCGGCGCAAAAAGCACGTCTGGTTGCGGACATGGTCCGCGGCAAGTCCGTCGCTCACGCTCTGAATACGCTGACTTTCACTCCTAAGAAAGCCGCTGGCATCATCAAGAAAGCTCTGGAATCGGCTATTGCCAACGCTGAGCACAATGACGGCGCCGATATCGACGAACTGAAAGTCACCTCCATTTACGTGGACAAGGCTCAGTCGTTGAAGCGTTTTTCTGCACGAGCCAAAGGCCGCGGTAACCGTATTGAGAAGCAGACTTGCCACATTGTGGTCAAAGTCGGCGCTTAAGGAGTCACAATGGGACAGAAAATCCACCCAATTGGGTTCCGCCTGGCTGTTAACCGTAACTGGAGCTCGCGTTGGTACGCTGACGGTGCTGAGTTCGGTACGATGTTGGCTGATGACATCCGTGTGCGCGAATACCTGAAACGCAAGCTGAAAAGCGCGTCCGTTGGCCGTGTGGTCATCGAGCGTCCTGCCAAAAATGCTCGCATCACTATTTACTCGGCTCGTCCTGGTGTAGTGATCGGCAAGCGCGGCGAGGACATCGAAAGCCTGAAGGCTGACCTGCAGCGACTGTTGGGCGTGCCCGTGCACGTTAACATCGAAGAAATTCGCAAACCTGAAACCGACGCTCAACTGATCGCCGACTCCATTGCTCAGCAACTGGAAAAGCGCATCATGTTCCGTCGTGCGATGAAGCGTTCCATGCAAAACGCCATGCGTCTGGGTGCCCAAGGCATCAAGATCATGAGCTCGGGTCGCTTGAACGGCATCGAAATCGCTCGTACTGAATGGTACCGCGAAGGCCGTGTGCCTCTGCACACCCTGCGCGCTAACATCGATTACGGCACTTCCGAAGCGCACACGACGTACGGGATTATCGGTATCAAGGTCTGGGTCTACAAGGGCGACATGCTGCCTAACGGCGAAATGCCTGTTGACACCGTAGCCCCTGAAGAGCGCCGCCCACGTCGTCCACGTGGTGACCGCCCTGAAAACCGCCGTCCAGGTGGTCGTGGCCGCGGTCCTCGTAAAGACGCTGCTCCTGCTGCGTCCGAAGGAGAATAAAACATGCTGCAACCTTCTCGCAGAAAGTACCGCAAAGAGCACAAAGGCCGTAATACCGGTCTGGCAACTCGCGGTGCGCAAGTTTCGTTTGGCGAATTTGGTCTGAAAGCCACTGACCGTGGCCGTCTGACTGCTCGCCAGATCGAAGCAGCACGTCGTGCAATTAACCGTCACATCAAACGTGGTGGCCGCATCTGGATCCGTATCTTCCCCGATAAGCCAATTTCGCAGAAACCTGCCGAAGTTCGTATGGGTAACGGTAAGGGTAATCCAGAGTTCTGGGTCGCTGAGATTCAACCAGGCAAGGTCCTGTACGAAATGGAAGGTGTTAGCGAAGAGCTGGCACGCGAGGCATTCCGTCTGGCCGCTGCCAAGCTGCCTATCTCGACGACGTTCGTAACGCGTCAGATCGGTGCTTAAGGAGACGTCATGAAAGCCAGCGAACTCCGTACTAAAGATGCCGCCGAGCTCCAGAAAGAGCTCGAGAGCCTGTTGAAAGCACAATTTAACCTGCGCATGCAGCGTGCTACTCAACAGCTTTCCAACACCAGCCAATTGGGCAAAGTACGTCGCGACATCGCTCGCGTCCGTACTGTCATGGCTGAGACCGCAGGAAAGTAAGATGAGCGAAACTCAAACTACCGAAAAACGTCAACGTACCCTGATTGGTCAAGTTGTCAGCAACAAGATGGACAAAACTGTCGTCGTTCTGGTTGAACGCCGCGTTAAACATCCTTTGTATGGCAAGATCATCGTGCGCTCCAATAAGTACAAAGCGCATGACGAGACCAACCAGTGCAACGAAGGCGATACCGTTGAGATTACCGAAGGTCGTCCTATCAGCCGCAGCAAGTCCTGGACTGTTGTGCGTTTGATCGAAGCAGCCCGCGTGATCTAAACGCTTGCTCAGATGCCAGGCTCCGGTCTGGCTCTGGTAAGTCAAAAAACCCCGATCTGTTTACAGATTGGGGTTTTTTTATGCCCGGCTGTTTGCCGACGGGTGCTGGAAGAGCAGGGTGGCCGTATGGTGTGCGTGGTGCTGGCATGAAGGCTGGAACTAGCATGTGTTTTTGAGTGCCCGTGGGTTTCACTCCTGCCTGGGCAGCAGGGCATCTTGCGCAGGACATTGACTCGACCCTCTGGTTCGAGCCATTTACCCGCGTGGATGATTGGGCTGAAAACAGAGGCTAGTTGCCGCCGTAAGTCGTACTCGAGACTTAGCCACGTGGTTCCTGTTTGCGCCATTGTGCCGGGCTGACACCGACACTGCGTCTGAATGCAGCGCTAAAGGCTGCTGCAGAGCTGTAGCCGATACGTTCGGCAATCTGCTCCATGGTCAGCCCTTGCTCCAACTGGCGTTTGGCCAACTGCATGCGTAGCTGCAACAGAACCTGGGCCGGTGCCATCCCGCAGAGCAGGGTAAAGCGCCGGTGAAAGGCCGCGCGTGACATATTCAGGTAGGCGGCCATATCGTCCACCGACCAGGCTTTGGCAGGCTCACGCAGTAGTTGCTCGATCAAGCCACCAAACGCAGGATCGCTAGCCAGATGAATCAAGCCGGCAGGCAGGGCTCCGTGGGCGGGTGCCTGCCCGATTTGCTGACGCAAGGTATAGAACAACAACAGCTCCACCAGCTTCTCCAGCAGGCTGGAATTAGCTTGTGGCTGACGTCGCATCTCGGCCTGAATCAAATCCAGCAAGGGACGCCCCGAATCCGCATCCGCCTGCGAACCATCAATCAGCAAGACATCCGGCACCGTTGCCAGTAGCAACTCGCTCAAACCACGGCCTAGATCCAGGAAGCCACAGAGCAAGCCCGTGCTCTGTGGCACTTGTGGCTCCAGATTCTGCATGGCTTGCCGCTGTATGGCCACATTCCAGTTCGGCGGCGTGGGTGAAGAGCTCAGGCGATGGGGCACATCACGCAAGAAGAACACCGCATCACCCGCCTGCAAGGCCAAGGCTTCCTGATGCTGAATATGTAGCCAGCACGGTCCATGCAAGACCACATGAAAGCCTGCCCGTTGATGACCGTGCAAGCTGCTTTCCCATTGATTGCAGTATTGCCCCAAGTGAAACAGGCTGGCGGAGATCTCCAGCCCGGACAAGAGCAGATCCTCCACAGGGTGTCCGGTGTCTTTGGAATCAACGGCGCAATGGCTGTCAGGAAAGGCAGAGTGGCTCATGCAGAAAATATGCTTATTTCTTTTCGTGGATATTTTTAATATGAATACCGCTATGTTCGCACATGGAGATAAGGCGTCAGGCAATCGACAATGAAACCTTCTCGGATTAACTAAGGAATTGTCGCCATCATGACCCGCTTAACCTTGCATACTGTGGACTCCGCACCAGAGGTGGTCAAACCAGCCCTTGAAAAAGCGGTACGTGGTAGCGGCTTTTTGTCCAATCTGCTGGCTATTTTGGCCAATGCGCCCGTTGCCCTGCAAGCCTATCAGGATATGTCCGCCCTGAACGCCACCGCCAGCCTGTCGCTGGTCGAGCGCGAGGTGGTGCAACTGGTCGCTGGCACCACTCATGGTTGCCGCTTCTGCGTGGCCGGTCACACCGCCATTGCGACCAATAAAGCCAAGCTGGACCCGGAAATCCTGGCTGCCTTGCGTGCGCGTGGCTTTGACCAGATCAACGACGAGCGCCTGCAGGCTCTGGCTTTGTTTAGCCGTGCGGTGATTGATACCCGTGGTCAGGTGTCGGATCAGGCTCTGGCCGATTTCCGCGCAGCCGGTTATGGCGACCAGCAGGCGTTGGAAGTGATTACCGGCATTGGTTTGGCGACGATCTGCAACTTTGCCAATAATCTGGCCCGTACGCCGCTCAATAGCCAGCTGGAGGCCTACGCATGGGAAACGCCCTAAAGCGTGCTGAGCAGCCTGCGCTGGCCTCAGAGCGTCCTGTTTTGTCGCGCGGCTTGGCACAGTGGCTGGAAGAGCATGCCCTGTCACTGGACAGCGATGCGTCCCAGGCACAGGCCTTGCTGCCTCGCCTGGCACAAGACGGTTTGTTGGGTCTGGGCCTGAAAGCAGACTTTTCTGACTTCGGTGATGCCGTTCAATCTATCGTGGAAGTGGCCGAGCATTCGCTGACAGCGGGTTTTGTCCTGTGGAGCCAGCGTACGTTCATTGAATACCTGCGCGACGTTCAGGACCCTGCCATGCGTGAGCGCTATTTGCCGGGTTTGCTGGACGGCAGTATTGCCGGTGCGACGGGCCTGTCCAATGCCATCAAGTTTTTGGGTGGTATTGAAGAGCTGCAAGTGCGTGCCCAGCCCGAACAAGGGCAATGGCAGTTTGAAGGCCGCTTGCCCTGGATTACTAATCTGCGCCCCGATCATTGCCTGGTCGCCATTGTGGCCGCCATGCCCGAGGATCAGGCCGGCATTTGGGTGGCAGAGCTGGGCGATCCAGGATTGGAGCGTTCGGCGGATCTGGATCTGGTCGGACTGCGTGGCAGCAATACCGCAGCCTTGACGTTCAATACCGTGCGTCTGGGACAGGAGCGTTTGCTGCATCCCGATGCGGGTCACTTTGTGCGCTCGGTGCGCCCTCGTTTCATGGCACTGCAATGCGGCATGGCCATGGGGCTGGCACGTCGTTCCTTGAAGCAAGTGCTGGCGGCGCCACGCTGCCAATGGGTACAGGAACAGCCCGCCCGCCGCTTGCTGGATCGTGTGCAGGAATTGTCGGATGTGCTGGTTGATGCCGTACGTAAACCCGGCTCGGCTACGCCGCCTGATCTGTTCAACGTCCGTATCGAGCTAAGCAGTCTGGCGTCGCAGGCCGTGGCTTTGGAAAGCTCCGCCATTGGTGGGGCCACCTATATGCAAGGCAAGCATCCCCAACTGCTGCGCCGTTATCGGGAAGCCATGCTGGTGCCTTTGATTTCGCCCACCGTGGCGCAACTGAAAGCTGAACTTGGGCAGGATGCTGTATGAGTTCCGCCGCCCCCCTGCATACCGATTCTGAAGAGGCCGGGCTTTTGTCCGCCCGGGGGATCAGCCTGGCCTACGGTGGCCAGACTATCTTGCAGAACCTGGACTTGAATGTGGCTGCGGGTGAGATCGTGGCGTTGCTGGGGCCTAGTGGAGTCGGCAAGTCCTCCTTGTTGCGAGTCCTGGCCGGTTTGCAGACTCCCACACTGGGTGAGGTTTCTTTTCTGGGGCAAGCTGTGCGCGGAGTTCATCCTGCTTTGGCGATGGCGTTTCAAGAAGCCATTCTCTTGCCGTGGCTGAATGTGCAGGCCAATACCGGCTTTGGCCTGGGCTTTGCTCGTCAGCCTTGCGTATCCGCCGCAGAGCGCCGCCAGCGCGTTGAACAGGCGCTGCGTCAGGTCGGTTTATATGAAAGCCGCCACCAGCGTCCCGGTGCCTTGTCGGGCGGGATGGCACAGCGTGTTGCCATTGCGCGTTGTCTGGCTCGACGTCCGCAAGTCTTGTTGATGGATGAGCCTTTTGGTGCGCTGGACGAGGTGACCCGCCGTCAGATGCAAGAGCTGATTCTGTCGATACGCGATCAGACCGGCTGCGCCATTGTGCTGGTCACTCACGATATTGATGAGGCGCTCTTGCTGGCAGACCGTGCCCTGCTTTTAGGGGGCCGTCCTGCCAGTTTGCAGCGGGAATGGAGCTGCCCGGCCCATCCCCGATCTCATCTGGACAACTGGCTTCAGACCATACGCCTGGAAATTGTGGCCAATCTGGAGCAAAGCCTCTCCCAGGCGGTTCACGCCTCTGTTTCGTAAGGTGCTCTTTATGATTGAATCTCCTACGTCTCGTGCCCGTCGCGACTTGCTGAAACTGGCGTCCTTGCTGACGGTAGCGGGAGCCGCGCCCTTGCTAGCTCAAGGCGCTGCCCGTGCACAAAGCGAGTCGAATGCGCCTTTGCGTATCGGCTATTTGCCGATTACTGATGCTACCGCCATGTTGGTGGCACATCACAATGGATACTTTGAACAAGCAGGCATTGCGGTTGAGAAACCCGTGATGGTGCGTAGCTGGGCCCAACTGATCGAGGCCTTTATCTCCGGGCAGGTCAATCTGGTGCACTTGCTCTCGCCCATGACGGTGTGGGCGCGCTACGGCAGCAAAGTGCCTGCCAAAGTGGTGGCCTGGAATCACATGAGTGGCTCTGCCATCACGGTGGCGCAGAACATCAGCTCGGCCGAACAATTGGGTGGGCAGACGGTGGCCATTCCTTTCTGGTATTCCATTCATAACGTGGTCTTGCAGCATGTGCTCAAAGCACATGGCCTGACGCCGGTCGTGAAAAACGCCGGTGCGCTGGCACCCAATGAGGTCAATCTGGTGGTGATGGCTCCTGCCGATATGCCCCCGGCTTTGGCGTCGGGGCGGATTGCCGGTTTCACCGTAGCTGAACCCTTCAATGCCTTGGCAGAAACCCAGGGAATGGGCCGCATTTTGCGTTTTACCGGTGACGTTTGGCGCGATCACGCCTGTTGCGTGGCCTTCATGCACGAGCAGGATTTGCAGACTCGCCCCCAATGGTCGCAAGGTGTGGTGGAGGGTCTGGTCAAGGCGCAGATCTGGATACGGAGCAACCGTGCCGAGGCGGCTCAAATCCTGTCGCGTGAAGGAGGCAACCGTTATACCCCGCACACTCAGGAAAATCTTTTGAAAGTGCTATCCCCGGACCCGGCTGATCGCGCTCAATACGTGAAGTCTGGTGTGATTCGTCACCCGGACTGGGACGACCAGCGCATTGATTTTCAACCCTATCCCTTCCCCAGCTACACCGAGTCTTTGGTGAAAATGCTGCAAGGGACCTTGATCCAGGGCGAGCGTGGTTTTCTGGAAGGATTGTCTCCTGAACACGTAGCCAGTGATCTGGTGGATGATCGTTTTGTGCGTGCCGCTTTGGAAAAGCAGGGTGGCCTGGCGCAGTTTGGCTTGTCCGAGCAGTACACCCGCAACGAGAGCATTGTTGTATGAGTTTGAGCGCGTCTGCTACTTCTTCCCGTGCGACGCCTGTGACGCAGTCCGAGTCGCGATCGGCTGCGTCTTTGCGACGCCCCAAAATGAATGCCTGGATTGCCAGCACCCTGTGGGGTTTGGGCGGTTTGTTGGCGGGAGTCGTGCTGTGGTACTTGGCCACAGTCTGGTCAAGCAGCCCCTTGATGCAACAGTTTGGGCCTGCAGCCGCGTTTCATAGCCTGCTGGAAATACTGGGCTGGTCGGAGACCTGGTTGCACGTCGGTGCCAGCTTGCAGCGTATTTTTGTAGGCTTGGCGATCTCTTTGGGTGTCGGCGTGCCCGCTGGCTTGCTGCTGGGCCTGTCTAATCGGGCTCATGCTGCTTTAACTCCCTTGTTCCAGTTCTTGCGCATGATCTCGCCCCTGTCATGGATGCCCATTGCCGTCATGGCCTTCGGGATTGGGGATGCACCGATTTATTTTCTGCTGGGTGTGGCCGGTGTCTGGCCTGTCTTGCTGAATACGGCTTCGGGTGTACGTCATTTGAATCCGCGCTGGCTGATGCTGGGTCGCAGTCTGGCAGCCACCAAGTTGGAAACGCTTTTGTATTTGATTCTGCCCGGCATTGTTGGCTCGGTGCTGACAGGTAGCCGACTGGCGATTGGTGTCTTATGGATTGTGCTGGTGCCTTGTGAAATGCTGGGCGTATCAGCCGGTTTGGGTTACCTGATTCTGGATACGCGTGATCGCATGGCGTATTCCGAATTGATGGCCGTGATTGTCTTGATTGGTCTGATTGGCTATCTGCTGGATAGTGCTTTGCGAGCCTTGTTTGCGGCTTTGGGACAGCGTTAAAAACATAGGCTTGCCCTTCGACTTCATGGAGGGTGAGGCAGTTGATTGCTCAGTGCTTTCAAGAAGTGCAGGGTAGCGAAAATGACCACGGAACCCGCCCTTTCACACTTTTGCTGCATCGCTCGTTAACGTTGGTGTGCGTGTCTGGCGGCTGTTGCAGAAGCACCGGAATACCGAATAGAAAGGCCCTCAACAAGACATGTTGAGGGCCTTTTCATGTTCATCTTGGTGCAGCTATTACTCTAGGGACGGCGGGTTCAGGCAGCGACTAGCGTACTATCCGCATCCTGTTCAATCGCGGCACGTGGACTGAGCTGATCAATCAACTCGCCATACCAGGACAAAGTCGTGCCCAAGGTGGCGACCTGGCCAATTACCAAAATGCAGGGGCTGGCAAACTGATGCTGCTGTGCATCCTGGGCAATACTTTCCAGTGTGGACAGCAAGGTGCGTTGTTCAGGGCGCGAGCCATTTTCAATCAAGGCGCAGGGCGTAGTGGCACTACGGCCACGCTGCACCAGCTCATGGCTAAAGCCCAGGATTTGCTGCAAACCCATGTACACAGCCACTGTCTGGCTGGTATCGAGCAGCGGGTTCCAATCGTCGATACCGTGACCGCTTTTGCGGTGTGCTGTCACGAACTGCACGGACTGGGCGTGATCGCGGTGTGTCAGGGGAATGCCGCTGTAAGCCGCGCATGCGATGGCAGCCGTGATACCGGGCACTACTTCAAACGCGATACCGTGCTTAGCCAGATATTCCAGCTCTTCACCGCCGCGACCAAAAATAAAGCCATCGCCGCCTTTCAGGCGCACCACGGTTTGACCGGCGCGAGCGTGTTCAATCATCAGCTGATGAATACGGTTCTGAGTTTGATGATGGTCTTCGCCCAACTGTTTGCCGACAAAAATGCGGTGCGCATCGCGACGGGCCAGCTCCATCACCTGATCGGATACCAGCCTATCGTACAGAATCACATCGGCACGATTCAGTGCGCGCAAGGCGTGCAGCGTCAGCAGACCAGGATCTCCAGGACCGGCTCCCACCAGAATCACACGGCCTTGTCTGGCACGGGGCGATTCAGGCTGTTGTAGTGCGCTTTCCAGGCTAAGGCGTGCCTGTTCATTCTGGTGGCTGCGTAGTGCCGCACCCACCGGGCCATCCAGCAGCCAGTCGTAGAAACGGCGGCGCGCACCCAGCTCGGGGCGAGCGTGTCGAATGGCACTGCGGTATTCCTGTGCCAGACGGCTGATCGCACCCAGGCTGTGGTCCAACATGGTTTCCAATTGCTCCCGTACTCGCCGTGCCAACATGGGGGCTGATCCCGCTGAGGAAATCGCAATAATCAGCGGTGAGCGATCCACAATGGCAGGTACCTGAAAACTGGATAATTCGGGGTCGTCCACCACATTGACCAGAATGCGCGCTTCTTGTGCGTCCTGGGCAATCACCTGGTTTACGTCTCGCTTGTCAGTGGCGGCAATAATCAGCCAGGCCCCTTGCAGATGTGGGGCCTGATAGCGCTCCCGAATCAGGGTGATGCGCCCTTGTTTGGCCAGCTCTTGCAGACTGTCCACTACATAGGGGGCGACCAGTGTCACCTGGGCACCGGCAGCCAGAACCAGACGTACTTTGCGTTCGGCGATTTCTCCACCGCCGATCACCAGTACGGCGCGCTGCTTCAAGTTGGCGAATAAAGGAAAAAGGTTCATATCAGGCCGGTTGTAAAACCAAAGGAATCAAGCGGCTTGAAGGCTCGGCAACGACGCCAGCGCGAACCAGGAAATCACCAAAATGTTCACCTTCCAGACGCTCGGCCGCAAAGCGGCCAAACAGCTCGTCCAGAATGCTTAGAATCTCAGGTTCATCTATATTCTGGCGGTAGATGACGTTCAGGCGTTCGCCGCTGAAGTTCGCCCCCAAACGCAAGTCATAGCGACCCAGAGCACGGCCCACCAGAGCGATTTCACCCAGGTAAGGACGGGCGCAGCCGTTGGGGCAGCCGGAAATACGCAGCACAATGCGTTCGTCACGCAGTTGATACTTGTGCAGCAAGGTTTCCAGCTTGGGCAGCAGGATGGGGGCGTAGCGTTCGCTCTCGGCCATGGCCAGACCGCAGGTTGGCAGAGAAACACAGGCAATCGTGCTGCTGCGTATGCCGCTTTGTGTCTGGTACACATCCAGCTTGTGATCGGCGACCAGCTTGTCGATCTTGGCCTTATCTTCTTCAGGCACATCGGCAATGATCAGGTTCTGGTTGCAGGTCAGGCGGAACTGCCCTTGGTGAATCTTGGCAATTTCACGCATACCCGTCAGCCAGGGACCGACTTCGGTATCCATGATGCGGCCCGAATCGATACGCAGGCTCAGGTGCCAGCGGCCATTGCTGCCTTGGGTCCAGCCGAAGCGGTCGCCATTGTGGTCAAAGTGATAGGGGCGCGAAGGCTCCAGCGTTTGGCCACTGCGGTTTTGCACTTCTTCCAGGAACCAGTCCACACCCAACTTATCCACGGTGTATTTCAGGCGGGCATGACGGCGTTCGTCGCGGTTGCCGTGGTCGCGTTGCGTGGTGATAACGGCTTCGCAAACGGCCAGCAGTTGCTCGGGGCGCACAAAGCCGATCACACTGCCCAGTCGCGGGTAGGTGGTGTCGTCGCCGTGAGTGGCACCCATGCCGCCGCCAATGGCGACGTTAAAGCCCAGCAACTGGTTGTTTTCAATAATCGCGATCAGGCCGATGTCCTGCGCAAATACGTCCACATCATTTAAGGGAGGCACGGCAATGCCGATCTTGAATTTGCGGGGCAGGTAAGTCTTGCCGTAAATCGGTTCAAAGTCTTCGCCATCAATGGCGTCTTCGACTTTTTTGCCGTCCAGCCAGATCTCGGCATAGGCGCGGGTTTTGGGCAAGAAGGTTTCGGAAATCTTGTCAGCCCACTCTTGAACCAGACCGTGCTGTTCGGACAGCAAGGGATTGGTGGCGCTGACCACCTGACGGTTCACGTCGCCGCAGGTAGCCAATGTCGTGGACATGGCCTTGTTAATGGCTTGCAGGGTGGGTTTTAAAAAGGGCTTGCGCACGCCGTGCCATTGAAAGGTCTGACGGGTGGTGATGCGCAGGCCAAACTGGGCCCAGTCACAGGCGATCTGGTCAAAGGCCAACCACTGGGCGGGCGTAACCACACCACCGGGCAAGCGGGCGCGAATCATGAAGCTGAACGCCGGTTCCAGCTTTTGTTTGCGACGCTCTTCGCGTTGGTCTCGGTCGTCTTGCTGATAGCTGCCGTGAAACTTCAGCAGCTTGTTGTCGTCTTCACTGATGGCGCCGGTAATGGGGTCGGCCAGACCTTCGGTGATGCCCCCGCGCAGATAGCGGCTATCAATTTTGACTTGCTCGATAGCGGCGATTTTCTTAGTTGTCATGTTCTTGCTTCTCAGTAAACGTCGCGGGCGTAGCGGCCCTGCGCCGAGAGTTCTTCCAACCAGCGTCGTGCCTGGTCTGCGTCCAATCCACCTTCCTGGCGGGCGATTTCCTGCAGGGTCTGGTGTACGTCCTTGGCCATTTGATTGGCATCACCGCATACATAAATGTGGGCGCCGCCCTGAATCCAGGCGTAAACATCGGCTGCTTTTTCCAGCAAGCGGTGCTGGACGTAAACCTTGTTTTCCTGATCGCGCGAGAAGGCCAGATCCAGGTGTTGCAACTGGCCGTCCTGCAAGGCGCGTTGCCATTCGGTCTGGTAGAGGAAGTCGGAGTGAAAGTGCGGGTTGCCAAAGAACAGCCAGTTGCGACCTTCGCCACCCTGAACGCTGCGCTCTTGTACAAAGGCACGGAAGGGGGCCACGCCGGTGCCGGGACCAATCATGATCACGTCACGGTTGCTGTCTTCAGGCAGGCGGAAACGTGTGTTGGGGTCGATAAACACCGGCACGGTATCGCCTTCGTTCAGGCGGGCCAGATAGTCGGAAGCCACGCCCCAACGATCTTGTTCATTGAACTGGTAGTGCACATTGGCCACGGTCAGATGCACTTCTTCATCTACCTCGGATTGGCTGGAGGCGATGGAGTACATGCGGGGTGCCAGGGGGCGCAAGGCTTGCACCAGCTCGGCAGCGCTCCAGGTGGCCGGGAAGCGTTCCAGTACGTCCAGCACTTGATGGGTCTTTAGCAGCTCTTGCAAGGTGCTCAAACCATCCGGGCCTACAGCGGTTTGCAGCACGGCATCGTTGTTGCGCTTGGCCAGTTCCACCAGGAAAGGCTTGGTCAGTTGTGTCAGCTCACGGTAGTGGCTAAGCCACGCTTGCAGCGTATGCGACTTGTCCTGAATGGTGACGGTGTCTTGCGGGTCCAGCTTCAAAGTCTGAATGACCGCTTCGACCAGCTTGGCATTTTGAGTAGGCCAAACACCGAGTGCATCACCGGGCTGATACTTCAGGCCACTGCCTTCCAGCGACAACTCGTAGTGATAGATATTGCGGGTGCTATCACGGCCCGTAATGCTTTGGCTTTGCAGTACGGTGGCCTGAAAGGGATTGTCGCGAGTGAAGGTGCTGCGAGTCTGGGTTTCCAGCACTGTAACGTTGCTGGACTGGGCGGCAGGAACTGTTGCCGCAGCGTGAGCCTGGTGATCCGTTTCCAGAAAACCGAAGGCCTTGTCTTGCCAGGGGGCGGCAACGGTATCAATATCCAGATCGGCCAGGCCTGCGTCCAGAATGCGTTCCGCCCCCAGAGCCAGCAGACGCTGATCAATCTTTTCCGCGATCCCACAGAACAGGGGGTAGCTGGAATCACCCAGGCCCAACACACCGAATTTCAGCTCGGGCAGTTTGGGAGCACGGGCACCGGACAGGAATTCGAAGAACGCGATGGAGTCGTCTGGCGGATCGCCTTCACCCTGGGTGCTGATAATGACGTACAGCAGACGCTCTTCTTTCAGCTCGCGCGTGGGGTAACGGTCGGCGCGCAGCAGGCGCACGGGGATACCGGCTGCTTCGCAGCGTTGGGCAAAGGCTTCGGCGACGCGTTGGGCATTGCCTGTCTGACTACCAAACACAATGGTGGCAGGTCGTTGGGCGGGCGCAGCGGCGGCGGGCACCAAAGACAGTTCAGGGGAAACAGGCGCTTGAGCGGGAAGGCCGGTGTGGCGTACTTGAGCGACACCGGCGAGATAGCCGGATAGCCAGTTCAGGGAAAGCGGATCGAGCTCGTCGGTAATGTGGGCAATCGCGGTGCGATTGGCCTCCGAGAGGCGGGACAGGGCGTGCATTCTGACACTCGCTTATATCAATAGTTTGTCCCATTCTAAAGAGCGGTATCAGGGCGACGAACGATCCGATTCTTATTTGTTTATGAATACGTCGGTTAATGAAAAAGGGGCATAAGCCCCTTTCATCCTGGTCTAAGCGTGTGTACCAGACGTGCTACGGACGCAGCTCCCGACGCAGGATTTTGCCCACATTGGTACGCGGCAACTCGTCGCGGAATTCGACACTGCGTGGGGCTTTGTAGCCGGTCAGGTTCTTGCGGCAAAAGGCGATCACGTCTTGTTCTGTCAGGTCAGGATTACGGCTGATGACATACAGTTTGACGACTTCACCTGCTTTTTCATCGGGAATACCGACGGCAGCGGCCTCGACAATATCCGGATGCTGGGCGGCCACGGCTTCGACTTCATTGGGATAGACGTTAAAGCCCGAGACCAGAATCATGTCCTTTTTGCGATCCAGCAGGAAGACATAGCCTTGCTCGTCCATATAGCCGATATCGCCCGTGCGTAAAAAGCCATCGCGATCAAAAACCTTGGCGGTTTCATCGGGGCGCTGCCAGTAACCCGGGGTGACTTGCGGACCACGAATGCACAACTCGCCCGTCTCGCCTAGGGGCAAGTCGTTTTGGTCTTCGTCGCGTATGCGTATGTCGGTCGATGGGATGGGCAGACCAATGGAGCCGGTGAACTCTTGTTTATCCAGCGGATTGATGGTGGCAGCGGGGGAGGTCTCAGTCAGACCATACGCCTGGGCCAAAGGTTTGCCTGTAGCCTCCAGCCAGCGCTGGGCGACCACTTCCTGCACCGCCATGCCGCCGCCCAGTGTAAAGCGCAGGGAGGAGAAATCCAGCTTACGGAATTCGGCATTGTTCAGCATGGCATTGAACAAGGTGTTCACCCCGGTAATGGCGGTAAACCGTATTTTGGACATGTCCTTGATCATGGCCGGAATGTCGCGAGCATTGATGATCAGCAGGTTTTCTGCGCCCAGGCGCAGGAATACCAGCAGGTTCGCGGTGAAGGCGAAGATATGGTAGAGCGGCAAAGCAGTGACAATGCAGTCGATCTGGCCTTCTTTCAGATTGGGGCGAATCCAGGCCAGAGCCTGGCTCAGGTTTGAGACCAGATTGCCGTGGGTCAGGATGGCCCCTTTGGCCACGCCCGTGGTGCCCCCCGTGTATTGCAGGCAGGCAATGTCATCGTGGGTCAGTGTGACGGGAGCAGGTGCGCGGCCGCGCCCTTGTGCCAGCACTGTCTTGAACGAGACGGAGTTAGGCAAGGACCAGGCAGGCACGCCTTTTTTAATGTGGCGCACCACCTGATTGACCAGCCAGCCTTTGAAGCCACCCAGGCAATCGCCCACGCTGGTCACAATGATTCGCTTGATAGGTGTTTCGTGTAAAACCTCTTGCAGCACGTGGGCAAAATTTTCCGCAATGATGATGGTTTCAGCACCGCTGTCTTGCAACTGGTGACGCAGCTCACGGGCGGTATACAGCGGGTTGGTGTTGATGATGGTGGCCCCACTGCGCAACACCCCATACAGGCTGATGGGGTATTGCAGCATATTGGGCATCATCAAGGCGATGCGGTCGCCTTTTTTCACGCCTTGGCTTTGCAGCCAACTGGCCAGGGCCAAGGCATTGGCCGACAGTTCGCGGTAGCTCATGCGTTTACCCATACTGATGTAGGCCGTGCGCTGTGCGAACTCGGTGCAGCTTTGTTCAAATACATCCAGCAAGGACGAGTACTGCTGGGCCTGATCTTCGATAGTGGCAGGAATACCGGCGGGGTAGTTCTGCAGCCAGACTTTATCCATGAAGCGCTCCAGGGCGAGTAGGTTCAAGACAATCCCAGCAGGGCCTTTTTGAGCGATTCTTGGGCAGGTTTTTTGCCTAACCAGATTTTCAACAAAGCAGGGGGCAGATTAGGGTGGGAGAGCTGACCTAAAACCTTGTCGTTAAACAGAATCGTGACCTGGGGGGTATTCATGTCCAGCACGATGATGTCGCCTTCTTTGGCTTGGCCAACTTGCCGCATCAAGTCTTCAAATTGCTTGATAACGGGGGCCAATTCCTGTTTTTCTGGATCTGTCAGGTTGCTGTGAATGCCGTCTTTCAGGGCATCGATCAGGGTTTGGGCGTCCAGGTCGCGTTTAAGAACCATCCGTACTTGATGCGGGCCGGGAGCCTGGATGATGGTGTCGGCATCCTGGGAAGGAGACGCGGTATATAGGGCGGCAACGTACACATTAAAAACAACTTTCTTACGCAGGCCTGCCCCATTCAGTTTCAGGCTTTGCTGCTGGACGGTGACCATGTCTGGTACGGTGACATTTGCAACAGTAGCCGCCTGAGCGGCGGTTAGCCCTAGGGACAGACTTAAAATCAGGGCGGCACAGCGGGGGGTGAACATGAAGCGATCCTCCGACAAATTAGCGTGATTGTGATTTCTGCTGGTAGAAGTGGGCGTCGGCAATATAGATGGTGCGTTCCACCGTGGTGTAGATCTGGCCTTCAGGGTCCTGGATCTGCACGGTAAATGTGGCTTCAGCCTCGTGGTATTGGTCTAGCTGTCCTCGTATGGCGTCCAGTTCGTCTGGATTGATTTGAAAGTTGGCATACAGTGTCTGGTAGCCTGGACGGCGATACTGAATCTCTGCATTCTTGTCCCAGACAATGACATGACGTTGCAAGCCAGCCAGAAGCATCGTGGCGTGCACGCCGTCGGTGATGGCAAACAGGGAACCACCAAATAAAGAACCATTGATGTTGCGAGTGCGTCGACGCAATGGCAGGCGGACGACGATGTGTTGCAAGTTCGCTGAAACTTTGTGGACCCGCCCGCCGGTTGCCCGGAAGGCGGGGTGCCAGTTAAAGCCCAGCTGCAAAAAGCGGGCACGCCATGCGGGGGGAAGGCGTGCGAGCAGCTCCATGCGGCGACTGCGGGCCATAATGCATCCTTAGAAGCGATAGCTGAACTGCACGCCCAGAATGTCACCACTGTTTTTGTAGGTACCGCGTGTCAAACCACGAGCGCCGACATCGGTGTTGTTATTCATATCGGTGTTTTTCAGGAACAAGTGGGTGTAGCCGATGTCCCACGTGGCGTTTTTGCTGGGACGGTATTGGGCACCCAGGGAAACCCAGTAACGGTCGCTGTCAGGCAGGGCGGTTGGACGGTAGTTCTTGTCGCGTACGGGCGATTGGTCCCACGCTACACCACCCTTGAACGTCCATTGTTCGTTGTAGTGGTAGTTGGCACCGAAGGCGACACGCCAAGCGTCTTTGAACTTCAGCTCCAGGCCGGAATCTTTGGCGCCGGGGCCGCTGTTTTCAATGGTCAGGCGTGGAATGCTGCTCCAGCCTGTCCAGGACACGTCGGCCAGCAGTTGCCAGCGCGAGTTCAAGTCGTGTACCAAGCTGACAATGGCGGTGTCAGGTAGCTTGATGGTGGCTTCGGCATCCCAGTTGATGTTGGGAGCGGGAATGCCGGCAGGGATGTTGCGATTGCGCAATTTGGTATCGCCGTCAGCCGTGACCTTGATTTGCGAGCGATAGGAGACGCCCAGTCGAGTGCTGGGGGTAATTTGATAGAGCAAACCAGCGTTCCAACCCCAAGCATCGCCTTTCATCTTGACGCGGGTGCTCATGTCCAGTGGGCCCAGTGCGGGATGGTAACCAACGGGTGTTGCCAGACGATAGTCTGCGTCGATGTGCAGCCAGTTCACACCCACACCGAAGGACAGCTGATCGTTGACCTTGTAGGCTACCGACGGGTTGACGTTGATGGTTTCAATGGCGAACTTTTCGGAGTGGTAACGACCAACCCAGCCTTCGTCGTATTCAGTCGTCAGACCAAACGGGACGCCAATACCCAAACCCACCCACCATTTGGGCGAGAGCTGGTGGGAGAGATAAATATTGGGAACAGCGGCGACTTTACCGGCGTCACCACCCGAACCGCCGGTGGCGGGACGGCTGGCGCCACCCGTCAGGGCCAGGGGGTCGGTACTGCCTTTATCGGTGAACTTGAACGTAGGTTTGATCGCGTTAAAACCTGCCGAGAAGTTCGTCTCGGGCAACAAGGTCATGCCAGCCGGGTTGAAGTAGATCGTGCTGGCATTGTCACCAATGGCGGCCGAGCCCGCGTAGGCATTACCCAGGCCGCTCGCATTCTGTTCTAGCAAGTTAAAACCAGCCGCTTGGGCTTGACCCATTCCCATGCTCATTCCCAGAGGAATCAGCAAGGCGGGGATGGTACGCAAAGCTACAACCGTCTTTTTCATGTCTCTTCTCCAAGGTATAGGTGCGACGTCTGACAGAGGCTTGGGACAGGTTTTAAAACACCTGTTTGTTTTCTATGGTGCATGACCTAGGCCAATCGGCGTATAGGTGTTTGTGCCAATTCGAACTAATTGCGTTGTTTTTGTGTTGCTTTGTAGTGCAGAGGACCTCCCCTGAATGGGGCAAAGCCCGTACCGAAAATGACACCTGCATCGGCCAGATCGTCGTCCTCCACAACACCAATGCGAACCTGGTGTTCGGTCTGTTCGACCAGCGGTTTGATCAAGCGGTCTGCCAGACCGTTTGGAACCGTTCCCGCAGGAGATTTCTGTGCTTTACCCTCTTTCCAGGTATAGAAACCTTGGCCGGTTTTTCGACCCAGTTCCTGACGGTCCAAATGGGTTTTCAGGCAAGCGGGCATGGCCGCCTGCTGGCTAAGTTGGGCACCGGCATCACGGGCAATATCCAGGCCTACGGTGTCGGCCAACTCAAGCGGGCCCATCGGCATGCCGAACTGCAACATAGCTTTGTCCACGGTGGCCGGATCCAGCCCTTCGTCCACGCAGCGCATGGCTTCCAACATATAGGGAGCCAGGACGGCATTGACCAGAAAACCAGGGCTGTCTTTAACGGGCAAGGGCAGTTTGCCAATCTGATTCACAAAGGCATAGGCGGCGCTGCGTACGTCCGGAGCCAGCAGTTCACTTTCCACCACTTCAACCAATGGCATACGAGATACCGGGTTAAAGAAGTGAATCCCTACCAGCCGTTCCGGATTGATCAGATTCAGGCTGAGCTCGGACAGGGGCAGGCTGGAGGTATTGCTTGCCAGCACAGCACCGGGTTTTAGCAGGGGCTCAATGCGGGTGTACAGGCTGCGCTTGGCATCAGCGTTCTCAAAGATCGCTTCCAGAACCAGATCTGCAGAAGGGATGCCGTGGCCGTCTGGGTCTGGAATCAAGCGATCCAGGGCGGCCTGTACCAGCCTGCGGTCTTTGAGACGACGCTGGAACAGCTTGGCAGCACGGCCTTGAGCCTGGGCGATGCGTTTGCGGTCCTGGTCTTGCAAGGTCACACGTATGCCTTTCAGTGCACATACGGCCGCAATATCGCCTCCCATGACGCCTGCACCGACTACATGGATATGGCTGATCTCTTGAGTCGATGAATGTTTGCCTATGCTTTTTAGTCGTTCTTGCAGATGGAAGACACGCAGCAGATTAGCGGCGGTGTTGGAACGGGTAATTTGCTCGATCAGCTCGGGGGCCTTCAAGGCATTGCCGTTGTGCTTCTCCCAGATTTCCAAAATGGCACGTGGGGCCTGATAGTGCTGATAGGGATCGCGCTTTTCTAGCTGCTTGCGTACTTGGCCCGCCACCAGGGGGCGCAACAGCTTGCTGTTCATCAGGCGTGGCAGACCTTTGGCACGACGTGGTTTTTTGCCACTCAGTACTTGTTTGACGGCGGCTTGTTTGGCCAGACGCACGGGAACGCAGGCATCGACCATACCCAGGCGAGCAGCCTTGCGGGCATCTACGCTCTTGCCACTGAGCATCAAGTCCATGGCAGCGGCAGGGCCTATATATTCAGGCAGGCGCAACATGCCACCCCAGCCGGGGAAAATACCCAACATCACTTCGGGCAGAGCCAGCCGTGTGTCGTCTTGATCCACGGTCAGGCAATAGCGGCAGGCCAGGGCCAGTTCCAGCCCACCGCCCAGGCAGTGCCCTTGTACCAGGGCCAGCGTAGGGTAGCTTTGCTTGGCCAGTTTGTTGAAAACGGTCCAGCCGCGTGTGACCAGTGCCAGCCCTTTTTCCGGGTTGTTGCCGTGTTCGGAGAACTCATCGATATCGGCACCGGCAATAAAACCGGCCGCTTTGCCGGAGTAAATAATCAGTGCTTTAGGAGGATGGCTGTTCAGGTAGTCCAGCGTCTGATTCAGTTCCTGCAGGACGGCTGCCGAGAGCCGGTTGACCGAGCTGCCCACGCAATTGATTTTCAGCCAGGCAATGTGCTGATCGTCCGTGTACAGCGTGAAGTTTTGCAAATCCAAGGTAGCGACGGGCATCATGATTCAGTTCCTTGCAGCGATTCGATCAGCATGGCGCCGCCTTGACCGCCGCCAATACAAATAGCGGCCATGCCCAGACGCAAGTTGCGACGACGCAGGGCATTCAAGCAATGCAGCACAATTCGGGCACCGGAGGCACCCACCGGATGACCAATTGCAATAGCGCCACCGTCTACATTGAGCTTGTCCATATCCAGCAGTCCCAACGCATCACGGCCCAGGTGTTGTTGGCACCACTGCTGATCGTCCCATGCGGCACGACATGCCAGTACCTGTGCTGCAAAAGCCTCGTTGATCTCCCACAAGTCCGGGCCATTTAGGGCCAGGCGGTTGCGCTCCAAAATAGGCGTCGCAGCAAAAACAGGGCCCAGGCCCATGGTGGCCGGGTCCAGCCCAGCCCATTGCGCATCCACAATGCGGCCAATGGGTTTGAGCTGATGTTCTTTGACGGCTGCTTCACTGGCCAGAATCAACAAGGCCGCACCGTCAGTTACCTGAGAGCTGTTACCGGCTGTGATATTGCCCCAGGGCGGGTCAAAGACCGGGCGCAGCTTGGCTAGTTTTTCGGGCGTGGAGTCTTCGCGCACGCCATCATCTTGCGGGTAGTTATTGCCGCGCGTGTCGCTCAACGGCACGATTTCTTCAAACGCGTTTTCTTGTTGTGCGCGTAGCGTCAGACGATGGCTGCGGGCTGCAAACTCGTCCATATCCTGACGGGTAATGCCAAATTCATGCGCCAGATTTTCAGCGGTCTGGCCCATGGACAACCCAACCACGGGGTCGGTCAGCCCTTTGAGCAGGCCGATGACAGGTTTCAAGTAGGACAGACGCAAACTGCGTAGGGCTTTCAGGCGGGCGCCGACACTACGGGCTTTGCCCCAGGTGGCGAGCCAGTGCACCATGTCATCGCTGAACAAGATGGGGGCATGGGATAGCGCATCAACGCCACCGGCCAGCACCAGATCCGAACGGCCAGTTTGAATGGCCTGTACGCCAGAATCCAGAGCCTGCATGCCCGAGGCGCAGTTTCGCATGACCGTCCAGCCGGGCACTTTGTGACCTGTGCCCAGACGCAGACCCAGAATCCGGCCGATATTGGTTTCATCGGGCGAGGGGGCGGCGCAACCCAGAATGACCTCGCTGAGTTGCGGGGCCTCAAAGGGTTGGCGCAGCAGCAACTCGCGTCCAGTTTGCACGGCCAGATCTCCAGCGGAGAAAGGGCCGGGCGCATTACGCGCTTTCAGAAACGGGCTGCGTGCGCCGTCAATAATATAGACCGGTTGAAAACTCATACTTGGCTCCCACTGGCGGCTTCAGCGGCAGGATTTTCCCGACGCAGATCGAAGGGGAAATCATCCACGGCAATAACCCGGTCGCGCACGATGTCGCGAGCCTGGATTTGTTCGTATTCCTGGGCGGTGATGCCACCGGCCTGGAAGACGGCTTCGGCCAGATCGCGCACGTTGGCTTTGGGGTTGTCCTGCAATTGACCACTTTTCTCGAACTGACGGATTTTGGCGTCAATATCACGAGTGTTCAGCGTCGCCAGCAAGGCGGCTTCAATCGCACCGACGGGTTCCATATCGTCGTCAGGCAAGTAAGTGTCGTAGGTCAGGCGATCACGAGTGGCACCGGGTTTGGTCAACAGTTTGGCAACGGTGTGATCCAGTTTGTCATCGGGACCCAGACGGCGCTGGCCCAGAGGGAAGACCAGGAAGCGCAGCACGGCCGCCAAAGGACGGTTCGGGAAGTTTTCCAGCACCTTGTCCAGGGCGTGTTGAGCGCGCATCAGGGCGTCTTGAGCCGCCCAGTGAGCCAAAGGAGCATCTTCTTGTTGACGACCTTCGTCCTGATAGCGTTTGAGCACGGCACTTAGCATGTACAGCTCGGACAGCACATCCCCCAGACGCGAGGACAGACGCTCACGCATTTTCAGGGATCCTCCCAGCACCAGCATGGACGCGTCGGCCAGCAAGGAGAAGGCGGCGCTGTAACGGCTGGCCTGGCTGTAGTAGGTGTGCATGGCCTTGGCGGTGCCGGTAGGGCCACTTAGCAAGCGCCAGCCACCCAAACCCAACCAGAAGGAACGGCCCGTGTTAGCCAGGGTGTAGCGAATGTGTGCCCAAAACGCCTGATCAAACTTACGCAAACCGGCTTCACGATCAGGATCCAGCGCGGCTGTCATTTCTTCCAGAATGAAAGGATGGCAACGGATCGCGCCTTGACCAAAGATGATCAGGCTACGCGTCAGAATATTGGCGCCTTCCACTGTAATACCGACGGGGATCTGTTGATAAGCACGGCCCAGAAAGTTGGAGGGGCCAAGGCAAATACCTTTACCGCCAATCACGTCCATACCGTCGTTCACCACAATGCGACCACGTTCGGTGACGTGATATTTGACGATGGCCGAGACCACGGAAGGTTTCTCGCCCAGGTCCACGGCAGCAGCCGTCATGGTGCGGGCGGCATCCATGGCATAGGTATGGCCAGCAATGCGAGCCAGTGCTTCTTCCACACCTTCGAACTTGCTGATGGCGCTGCGGAACTGGGTACGCACAGCGGAGTAACCACCCACGGCGCGGCTGGTCAGTTTGGCCATGCCGGTAAAGGAGGAGGGTAGGGAGATGGAGCGGCCGGCAGCCAGACATTCCATCAACATGCGCCAGCCTTGGCCAGCCATGTCGGGACCACCAATAATGAATTCCAGCGGCATGAACACGTCTTTGCCACGGGTGGGGCCGTTCATGAACATGGCATTCAAGGGGAAGTGACGGCGACCGGTATCGACACCAGGGTGGTCGCTAGGGACCAGGGCGCAGGTAATGCCAATGTCTTTTTCGCCACCCAGCAAACCGTCCGGGTCATAGAGGCGGAAGGCCAGACCCAGCAAGGTGCACACCGGAGCCAGCGTGATATAGCGCTTGTCCCAGGTGACGCGCATGCCCAGCACTTCCTGACCTTCCCATTCGCCTTTGCAAACAATACCTACGTCAGGAATGGAGGCGGCATCGGAACCGGCCCAAGGGCTGGTCAGTGCGAAAGCGGGAATGTCACGGCCATCTGCCAGACGGGGCAGGTAGTGTTGCTTTTGTTCGTCGGTGCCGTAGTGCAGCAGCAGTTCAGCCGGGCCTAGCGAGTTGGGCACCATCACCGATACGGACAAAGCCGAGTTGCGGGTGGAGAGCTTTGCCACGACTGCCGAGTGCGCTTGCGCCGAAAAACCGCGACCGCCGTATTCCTTGGGAATAATCAGGCTGAAGAAGCGGTTTTCTTTCAGGTAATTCCAGACCTCGGCAGGCATGTCGAAGTCTTCCTGGCTGACTTGCCAGTCGTCAATCATGGCGCAAGCCACATTGACTTCATTGTCCATGAACTGGCGCTCTTCATCGGTCAGCCGGTAGGCTGGATAAGAGCTCAGGGTATTCCAGTTGGGTTTGCCGCGAAACAGTTCACTTTCCCACCAGACCGTACCCGCTTCCAGCGCATCGCGCTCTGTTTGGGACATGGCAGGCAAAACACTGGAAAAAGCGCGGTAGATTGGGCGGCTTATCCACTTGGTGCGTAGATTCCGGTTTTTGAGAACGTAGACGCAGCCAAGCACTAGCACTATCAATAGCAAGGTCACAAACATGGCAACTCCGGACTAGCTAAGAAAAGAAAAAAATGCCCCCACGCTGCGCCTTCGGCTTGCTGCCCTTAAAAGAAGGGCGTGGTTCACCTTGGTGTAGCTTGGTGGTCAGGACCGTTCAGCTCAGGTGCTGGCGGGTAAAGGCGCTCGTAATCCACCCAGCAGGAAACTCATCAGACGCTGTTGCAGTTGTTGCTCACTTTCGGGGCTGTCGCTAAGGGGTAATTGCAAGGCCCGACGTAGTGATTGGGTGCCCATCAAGGCGTAAGAGGTGGCACCCAGCATGAAATGAAATCGCCAGATGATTTCTTCTTCGGGCACGGTGGGCAGGGCTTCGTGCAAAGCCTGCTTGAAAGGCAGGAAGATGGCGACTTGCTCGTCCCAACAAATGGATTGGATGAAGTCTTGCGGTGCCGGGCGGTCTTGCCCGGGCAAAGGAATAAACGAGCGTGGTGTGCCATTGCCAGAACCCGCCAAGCGGATTAGTGGCCCAAAAAAGGCATCTACTACCTGTGATGCTTTCAACGGACCCTCACCGGCTTGTTGGCGATAAAAAGCCAGCTTTTCCAGGCGTTCTTGATTGATACTGTTCAAGCGGCGCTGAAATACGGCCTGTGTCAGTCCGTCTTTACTGCCAAAGTGGTAATTAACAGCCGACAGGTTTACCTTGGCCTGCGCCGTAATCTGGCGCATGGAGGTATTTTCGTGACCATACAGCGCGAACAGATGTTCGGCTGCATCGAGAATGGCGGACTGTGTCCTATCAGAGCGTTTCACCGTTATTTCCTAATTTCAAACGAGTGTTTGAATAATGTAGCGGGAATAGGCGGTTAGTACAGTAGGGGTTCACCCTAGCCCTGCAAAGCAGGGCCAGGAGCCAGCTTTAGATTTGAGTCACAAATTTGGTGACTAAATATCCGTCAAAGGTTTCCGCACCGCCTTCGCTGCCAATACCACTGTCCTTGACGCCACCAAACGGCGTTTCGGGCAGGGAACTGCCAAAGTGGTTGATATTGACCATACCGGATTCCAGCTCGGTGCCCAGTCGATGTGCGTCTTGCAAGGATTGCGTAAAGGCATAGGCCGACAAACCAAAAGGCAGGCTGTTGGCGCGGGCGATGGCATCGTCCAGGTCGCTGTAGCGAGTCAGGGGGGCGATAGGGCCGAAAGGCTCCTCGGTCATGACCAGCGCATCGTCTGGTAAATCCGTCAGTACAGTGGGCGAGAAAAAGAAACCGTCGCGCTTGATCTGCTCACCACCCAACAGCACTTTGCCGCCCAGAGAGCGGGCATTGTCGACAAACTTTTGCATCATGGGGATGCGGCGCTCGTGAGCCAAGGGGCCCATTTGCGTATCCGGGTCCAGTCCATCACCCACTTTGACATTGGCCAGCTCTTGGGTGAAGCGATCCACAAACGCGGTGTAAATATCGTCGTGGATGTAAAAGCGCGTGGGCGAAATGCAAACCTGTCCCGCGTTACGGATCTTGAAACGAGCCAATTGACGGGCGGCGCGGGCTACATCGGCATCGGGCAGGACCAGCACGGGAGAATGACCGCCCAATTCCATGGTGATGCGTTTCATATGAGCGCCGGCTAGCGCAGCCAGTTGTTTGCCTACTGGTACAGAGCCGGTAAAGGAGACTTTGCGCACGATGGGCGAACGGATCAGGTAGTCCGAGACCTCGTGTGGCACACCCCACACAATATTCAGCACGCCTGGCGGCAGACCGGCGTCGTGGAAGGCTTGAGCAATGGCCATGACTGCGCTGGGGGAGTCCTCGGGGCCTTTGAGAATGATCGTGCAACCTGCACCAATTGCCGCGCAGATTTTACGAATGGCTTGGTTATAGGGGAAGTTCCATGGCGTAAAGGCGGCGCAAACCCCAATGGGTTCGCGCAAGACCAGTTGTTGCACTTTGGGGTTGCGTGCGGGAATAACGCGACCATAGATGCGACGGCATTCTTCGGCGTGCCAGTCTGCATGATCGGCGCAGGACATGATTTCACCCACGGCCTCGGCCAGCGGTTTGCCTTGGTCCAGCGTCAGGTTACGGCCAATTTCCTGGGCGCGTTCGCGGGATAGTTCCGCCACCTTGCGCAAGATCGCGCTGCGATCCATGGGCGAGCTATGACGCCAGCTTTGGAACGCGGCTTGAGCGGCATGCAGAGCCGCATCCAGATCTGCCTGGGATGCCAGGGGCAGTTGGCCCAAGGTACTGCCATCGGCTGGGTTGATGACGGCTTGGGTCTGACGACCTTGCCCGTCCAGGAATTGGCCATTGATATAGAGGGCCAGATGTTGATACATGTGCTTTTCTCCAGAGTAGACTGTGCAGATCGAATGCAGCGCACCGAAGGGACAGGGCCGGTCGCGAGGGCCTGATGAGCATTGGCCGTTTATGCGGCCTATGCTCCCATTGTCATGTCGGCTCGTTAAAATGGCAGGATCATCCTGTATGGCCGTCTTTGACTCATAGTAAAACTCTCCTGTCTGAAATCCAATTCCTGTCATGGTCACCACGAAACGTACACGCCGTATCTCACCGGAGGCAGAGTCTCCTCGCAGCACTCCTCAGGCCATGCTGGCGCGCATTCGGAGTTTGTTACCGACCATGGGGGCGGCCTCACAGCGCATTGGTGAATTTGTCATTAACTATCCGGCAGATGTGGTCCACATGTCGGTCAGTGAAGTGGCTGAGCGCACGCAATGCAGTGAGGGAAGCGTAGTTGGATTTTGCAAACTGCTGGGTGCAACAGGTTTTCAGCAATTGAAAATCTCGCTGGCCCAGCAAATTGTGCAACCCGTCCAGTACATACACGAGGATCTGGAGTCGGGTGACTCAATCGATCAGGTTGTGAGCAAGATCTTTCACAGCAATATTCAAACCTTGCAAGAGACAGAGTCGGTACTCGATCCGGCTGCCTTGGCCAAGGCGGTTGCGTTGATCCGTCAGGCGCAGCGTATTGAAATTTACGGTATTGGTAGTTCGTCGGTGATTGCGCACGATGCCCACTACCGGATGTTGCGTATTGGTTTGCAGGCAACAGCGGTCACGGATTCACATGTACAGGCTATCAGCGCTTCGCTGACCGGGCCGCAGGTGGTTGTGCTGACAATTTCTCATTCGGGCAGTACACATGAAACCGTACTGGCCACTCGTCTGGCTAAAGAGGCGGGCGCCAGCACGATATGTATTACCAATTTTGGCAAGTCTCCGATTCAAGGCTATGCCGATGTCGTCTTGCACACCATGTCCCGCGAAACCCATTTTCGCACCGAGGCGATGACCAGTCGTTTGGCTCAACTGGCTATTATTGATACCTTGATCGCCTGCCTGGCCTTAGCTGACTATGATAAATCGGTGCAGACTTTGCGCAGCACCTTTGAAGTGCTATCCAACAAGCGTTATTAACCTTGGCTGACTTCGTGGAGATGACGTCGCACGGGGATGTTTCGGAGCATCAAGGCGCCTACGTCTGGCGCGTCGGCTTGTGAGGATGGGCCGACCAGTAGATAGCCTAATCCGAGGCTGACTGCACCCAAGGCATCTGTGGCGGCATTGTCCCCGATAACGGTCACATGCTCATTGTGCAAGCCCAGACGTTGCAAGCCTTCCCTAAATAGCATCGATTGCGGTTTACCCAGAATTTCCGCTTGCGCCCCAGGTATGCAGGCTAATACCGCCTGTAATAGTGCGCCTGTTTCCGGGGTGAGTAGACCTTGCGGGCCAGGGTGGGTCAGGTCAGCATTGCTGACCAGAAGCGTGGCGCCTTGGCTGAGTTCACGGATGACTTGCTGCAAAGTGTCATAGCTGAAATGGCGATCTCGCGTCAGCAGAACAATGTCGGCATTTCGCTCTACCAGAGTCAAACCCAGCTCCATGGCCAGTGCCCGCAGCGCTTGAGAGGCGCACAGCATAAGCGGGTTGTGTGGGTAGCGGCAGGCAATGTGATGTATGGCTTGTTCTCCTGCCAGCACCAAGTTGGCCGGTGGCACTGGTAACCCCAATGCTTGCAGTTGGGGGGCCAGCGTTTGTGCGGTATGGGTAGAGTTGTTGGAAACCACGATATACCGACCCTCCCAGTAATGTAGTAATTCCTTGGCGCCGGGTAGTACTTCATCGCCACGGATGAGTGTGCCATCTAAATCCAGAATCAAACCTAGGGACTGAGAGAGCCATGATGCATCCGATGGAGCATCGGGTTGGGAGCTGGGTGGCGCAGCAGAGAGCAAGGAGGTCATAAACGAGATACAGAGTGTCAAAAAAGGACCGCGTCGAACTGGCCGCAATGCCGGCTCTGCGCGCTGGAATGGCTCAAATTCTAACTGAACATTATTCAAAAATCATTTTTGTTGTTTTGAGCTATTTTCATTTTTTTGTCATATAAGGCAGCTAATCTTCGTTTCGATGTCAGACAAGTACCCATGTCATGACGCACACCTTTTCACGACAAGGATTATCGAAATGAAGACGCACCGCTTTCATCTTTCCGCATTGGCCCTGGCTTTCATGCTGACTCCGTTCGCTGCTGCACAGGCACAGGCATTGGCGGATGGTTCACAACAGCACCCCTTGCGCGTGTTGTTGATCCCTGCTGATGGCGGTACAGAGTCCGGTACCAAGGCAGACTACCAACCCATCTTCAACGCGATCACAAGCAGCACGGGTCTGCATTTTGATTTGACGGTTGGGCAGTCCTATGGAGCTGTGGTGGAAGGGATGTGCAACCAATTGGCTGAAGTTGCCTTTCTGGGACCTGTCTCTTATGTGCAGGCACATGACCGGGGTTGCGCTCAGTTGTTAGCGGTGGGTGTGCAAAAGGGGCAGTCTTCCTATTACGCCGCCATGTTTGCCCCGAAAGAATCCTCTGTGACCTCTTTGAAGGACCTGAAAGGTAAACGTGCCGCATTTGGTGATGTCAATTCGGCATCCAGTTTCACGTTTCAGATGGCTTCTATGATTAACGATGGCATGAATCCCGCCCAGGATTTGGCCGAGTTGCATTTGACCGGTAGCCATGCCAGCAGTTTGGCTGCTTTGGTGCAAGGGCAGGTCGATGCAGCCGCCTTGTCTTTTGACTCTTTTGACAAAGCTGTTCGCCAAGGTGCTGTTGATCCTCAATCGGTCAAGGTTATCTTCAAGAGCGAGCCAATTCCTTATCCCCCGCTGGCGATGAACACCAAACTGCCTGAGGGGCTGAAAAAGACCTTGAAAGAAGCATTCTCGACGGTTCATCAAGCTCCAGGCGTGACTCCAGACATGGTGCGTGGCTATGGCGGTGCCAAATTGGATCGCTACGACACGGCATTCTCGGAAGAGCAGTTCAGTGGCCCCGCATCCAAGATGTCATTGCTCACTGACGAGGTCAAAGGCGAGATTCTGGCCAAGGCTGCACAGCGGTGAGTGTGATGAACGAGATCGCTGCCATGTTGCGTTTTGAATCTGTGGGGATGCGATATCCCGATGGCACGACTGCGCTCAAATCGGTGTCTTTGAGTGTGCCTCGAGGACAGTTCTGTGTGCTGCTGGGGGCCTCTGGAGCAGGCAAGTCGACCTTGTTACGTATGGCTAATGGGCTCACTGTTCCTACGCAGGGGGCAGTTTGGGTCGATGGCCAGCGTGTGCAGCGCAGCAGCTTGAAAGCGGTGCGACCGGGAATTGGGATGGTGCATCAGCACTTTAATTTGGTCTCGCGTGCCACCGTCGCGACGAACGTGCTGTCAGGAGCCTTGCCCGGTTTGCCTGCGTGGCGAGCGTTTTTGATGCAGTTTCCAGCCTCACTACGCGAGCGGGCTTGCCGCTTGGTGCGTGAGGTCGGACTACAGCCGGAGCATTTGCATCGGCGCGTCAGTGAACTGTCGGGCGGGCAGCAGCAGCGGGTTGGTATCGCCCGTGCATTCATGCTGGAGCCCGCGGTGCTGCTGGCTGATGAACCGGTGGCCAGCTTGGACCCGCGCATCAGCCGTGACATTTTGAGTTTGTTGCGTAGCCAGGCGCGTGATCGGGCGGCGACTGTTCTGTGCAGTTTGCATCAGGTAGAGCTGGCCCGTGAGTTTGCGGATCGGATTGTGGCGGTGCGTCAGGGTGTTGTGGTTTTTGATGGGCCAGCCAGTGCATTCGATGAGGCCGCAGCCACAGCCTTGTACCAGGCCGGGACGCCAGGAAGTCCCGTGGAGGCATGGTCTGGGGCGGTCATGACGCCTGGCCGTGCCACTGCATCGCCAGGCGGTTCGACGGTCAGACCGGGCACTGTGTTGGTGGAGGGCGTGTCATGAATAAGCCTGAAAGTGCAGCCGCTTGGCATTTGGATCCTCCTTACGGTGTGCGGGCCGTTTTGATAGCGATCGTGGTGCTTATTGCGCTGTTGTATACCGGCAAGCGGGTAGAGATGGATCGTATGGCGGCATTGAGTGCAGATGGGGTCTTGGCGACGGTTGGTATTAAGGATCAGTCGCAGGTGACTTCGGGTCTGAGCGCCTTGGCAGACAACATGTTTCCCTTGCAGGTGTCATATCGCACTCAAGTGAGCCGTATCGAAGGTTTTGACCCGCAGAAACTCCCTTTGTTTGCCTATGTGGAAACGGTTGATGTGGTCGAGCAATCGTTGAACCCGCATACCTTGCAGATGGAAGAAGAGGTCTATACGCAGACCTACTTGGTGGAGCCGTTGGGGTATGTGTGGCGGGTAGCCGTCAAGATGGTTGAAACCTTCGAGATCGCCATTTGGGCCACCCTGTTAGCCATGGTGGGGAGTGCGCCATTGGCCTATTGGAGTGCGCGCAATTACACACCGCATCGCGTGTTTTATGTCACAGCACGGGCCTTGGTCAGCCTATTTAGAGCCATGCCAGAGCTGATCTCCGCCTTGTTTCTGGTGCTGGCGTATGGCTTTGGCCCGATTGCAGGTGTCTTGGCATTGGCCATCCACTCCATGGGGTTTTTGGGCAAGTTCTATGCCGAGGATATCGAGACTGCTGATGTGAAGCCACAAGAGGCGCTGACGGCGATCGGCGCGGGCAAGTTGCGGGTTTTGGCGTATGCCGTATTGCCTCAGGTAATGCCTAAATTTACTGGCTACACCCTCTATATCCTGGATCGTAACGTCCGGATGGCGACGGTGGTGGGTTTGGTCGGTGCGGGCGGTATTGGGCAAGAGCTGAAAGGACGCTATGACATGTATCAATACGCCCACGTCGGGACCATTCTCGTCGTGATCTTTATCACTGTTTTTTTGTTGGATCAGGTAGCGGCCCGCTTGCGTCAGCGCCTGAGCTAAGTAGCGGCATCCCGTAAGGGCTGCCGTTCTATCAAGTCCCTGCCGGTTCGTGCCGGCCCTGTTTTCCCGATCTGGAGTGATTCATGACCTCGTACCTTGTACTGGGCCGTAGCGTTGTTGCGGCTATTGCCCTGAGTTTGACACTGGCTGCCTGTGGCGGTGGCTCTGATACGGATTCCTCTGCTACCCCGCCCCCTGGTGGCGGTGGCGATATTGAACAACCCGAGGTTCCCGAGACACCGCAGTTGCGCTGCGCTCCTTGATGACGTTTTTCTTTTTTGAGTGATTAGCACCATGACCAAGATTCTGCCCCCAGACGATGCCGGTATCGAACTGTCCCAGCCGGGTCGACGCAAATTTTTCCGAACTTCTGCTCAAACTGCTGGCGCCTTGTCGGCGATGGCTATGTTGCCCGCTTCTATTCGACGCGCGTTGGCTATTCCAGCGACGGTGGATACAGGAACGATTAAGGACGTCAAGCATGTTGTCATCCTGATGCAAGAGAATCGTTCGTTCGACCACTACTTCGGCACGATGAAAGGAGTTCGTGGTTTTGGCGATCGTTTCCCGATTCCTTTGGAGTCGGGTAAATCCGTTTGGCATGAGTCTGACGGTACGAAGGAAGTGCTGCCTTACCATTTGAACTCGGCCACGATGAACGCGTTGTTTGTTCCTGGTACGCCTCACAACATGCCAGATGCCCAGGCGGCCTGGGGGCAAGGCAAGTTTGGTTTGTGGCCCAAGTACAAAAAAGCGTACTCGATGGGCTATTACAAACGCGACGATATTCCCTTCCAGTACGCGCTGGCCGAGTCGTTCACCATGTGTGATGCAAACTTCTGTTCGATTGCGACAGGCACCGATCCCAACCGGATTATTTTCTGGTCCGGCTCTAATTACGATCCCAAACTCGGCCGTATGGGGGTCAATTGCACGGACTCCGATTCGGAACCCGTTAACCTGCGCTGCTGGGTCAAAGGGGCCTTACCGACACCGGGCTATACCTATCAAGGCTCGGCTTTTACCTGGAAAACCCTGCCTGATGTCTTGCAGGACGCGGGTGTGAGCTGGCGTATTTATCAGGATCCGAACAATAACTGGACGGGGGCTATGCACGGGGGCTTGGCCTTTGAGTCATTCCGTGAGTCCAAGCCAGGTGAGCCTTTGTATGAGCAGGGCATGAGCAATCACAGCTTGGAGGATCTCAAGCAAGATGTGCTGGATGCGACCTTGCCAGCGGTGTCCTGGATTCTGCCCTGGCCGTCGGTCTCTGAGCACCCCAGTGGTGGTGGTAGTCCAGCCCAAGGTGCGGATTATATTTCGCAGGTACTCGATGCCTTGACGGCGAACCCGGAAGTCTGGAGTAAGACAGCCTTCATCATTACGTTTGATGAGAACGATGGCTTGTTCGATCATTTGCCCCCACCTGCTGTCCCTTCTTATGACGTCGATGGCAAGTTGATGGGCAAATCGACTGTTTCGCTTGACGGTGAGTATTTCTCCGATCCTGCGCGTAAGTACTTGAAGGCCGATGACACCATCAGTGGCAATTTGCGTCCTTGGGGCTTGGGCCCACGTGTGCCGATGTACGTTATTTCCCCCTGGAGTCGTGGCGGCTGGGTCAATTCCGAGGTGTTTGACCATACCTCTGTGGCCCAGTTTCTGGAAAAACGTTTCGATATCACCGTTGACGCCGTTAGTCCTTGGCACCGTGCCGTGTGCGGGGATTTGACCTCGGCCTTTGACTTTGCCAGCCCGAATGATCCTTCCTTCCCGACTTTGCCTGACATGAGCGATTACAAGGCGATGGAAGCACAACAAAAGACGATGCCTCGTGCTGAACCTCCTGCGACGCCGCAGCCTCTGTATCAGGAAGCAGGTGTTCGTTATTCACGTGCCTTGCCTTATGAGTTGCATACCAGTGCGCGAGTAGACAAGAAAGGGGCTGTCGAGTTGCTGTTTAGCAATACCGGGCACGCAGGGGCTGTTTTTCACGTTTACGACAAGAAGCACTTGGACTTGATCCCTCGTCGCTACACCGTCGAGGCTGGCAAATTGTTGTCTGACACCTGGGATGTCACACAGGACAACGGGGATTACGAGTTCTGGGTGTACAGCACGAATGGATTTGTGCGCACATTTGTGGGCAATACCGAGACAGGTGTATCGCTGGAAGTGCAGGTCTGTTACGAGCCGACTGCAGGTGATGTCTATTTGAAACTGTCCAATCAGGGTGATCGTGCTCAGAAGGCGACGGTGCTGTCGAACATGTATCGCACAGATGGTCCATGGGAGCTGCTTGTGGAGCCCGGACAGGTGACTGAGCAGCGTTGGTCGGTGAAAGACAGTGGCAACTGGTACGACTTTTCGGTACAGGCCGAGGGCTTCGAGCGTCGTTTTGCCGGTCGTATGGAAACGGGCAAGCATGGCGTCAGCGATCCTGCTATGGCGGTGCAACTGTAAGGTCTAACGAGAAAGGCCCGGGACGTTGTGGCTCGGGCCTGTCGAGCTGTTTTTGAGTGTGAGAGATTCATGAAATACACGTATGTAGCCGCTGCCGTGAATGGGGTATTGACGGCAGCCGTGCTGGGGGCTGTGTTGCAGCCAATGGATGTGCGGGCTCAGACTGCCCCGCCTGCTGTGTGGGATGGCAGCAATGCCGGGTATGGTCAGGGAGCCGGGCAGAATGTCGGCGGGAAGAACAATGTGGCGGTTGGCAATAACGCAGGCCAGGATGTCTCAGGCAGCGTGAATATTGCGGTGGGCAAGGGCGCTGGCAATGATGTGTCGACGAACTGGAATTTGGGTATTGGGGAAGGCGCCGGCTCTAATGTCAGCGGCAAAAATGCCAATCAGGCTATTGGTTATTACGCCGGCACCAATGTCGAAGGGGGGTGGAATCAGTCGATTGGGCGTAGTGCGGGACAAAACGTCAAGGGAGACTACAACGATGCCATGGGCTTTTGGGCAGGCACGAATACGGTGGGCAATAACAATGCTGCCTATGGAAGCAATGCGGGGCGTGACGTAACCGGAAATGGTAATACCGCCTTGGGCCAGGAGGCCGGCCGTAATGTGCAAGGTGATAGCAATTTGGCAATGGGCCAGAATGCCGGTCAACAGGTAGTGGGTAATGGCAATTTGGCCCAGGGTAAGAATGCCGGCCAGAATGTACAGGGTTCCAACAATATGGCGTTGGGTTCCTATTCGGGTTATGGCGTCACAGGTGAGGGTAACGCTGCATTAGGTCTGGGGGCGGGCCGTGATGTGACGGGTGATAACAATATTGCTCATGGTGCTGGCGCCGGTGGGGGCGTTCAAGGCAATGACAATGTGTCAATTGGCTCGGGGGCTGGTCGCGGTACGGTTGCAGATCGAAGTGTCGCAGTGGGAGCGGGTGCCGTAGCGGGTACTGACGGTGTGGCGCTGGGTTCGGGAGCGAAGGCTGTGCAAGGCAGTGTCGCACTAGGGGCCGGGTCGCAGGCTGTGCGCGGAGCATCCCAGGAATATGTTGCCTATGGCTTGGATGGTGTCCATCGTTCTCAGGGCGAAGTGAATCTGGGTGGTCGGCAGTTGACAGGGCTAGCTCCCGGTAGTGAGGAGACAGATGCTGTCAATGTGGCTCAGTTAAGGGCAGCAAGCCAGGCGGCCGAGACACGCTTTGGTGAGTCTGTGCGGCGTCTGGATCGTGATCTGCAGTCTCAGGAGCGCAAGTTGAGTGCCGGGGTCGCTGCTGCCATGGCAACTGCAGCCTTGCCGCAGGCGTACTTGCCAGGGCGCAATATGGTCTCTTTGGCGGGGGGGACCTGGAATGGTGAATCGGGCTACGCTTTGGGCATTTCCCGTGTCTCGGAAAGTGGGACTTGGGTGTACAAGGTCAATGCCAACGGTACGTCTCGAGGAGACCTCGGGGCGGCGGCAGGGGTAGGCTATCAGTGGTAGGCCATCTGGACAAGGAGTAGGGAAGTGGTAAGAAAACGGGCTGTTTATCAGCCCGTTTTCCTGCCTGTAGAGTGGGATTGGTTTTGCTTCGGGTGTGCCCGTTAACCTGGGTGGAAATTCAAATACTGTTATAAGTTTTTGATTATTAATTTCTTTTTAGATTTTGCTTGATACGGCGGGTAGGGGTCATTGCAGTGTCATAAGTAAAAGTTACAAATGTGGCATTTGCAATAAGCGTGTTGCCGAGAGGTATGACAAGAAAATTATTTTTATTGCATGTTAAAAATTTTGTTGGGTGTTGATGTAACCTAAATACTTATTAAGGTGAAAGATTTTGTAGATTCTTACGGAGAAATCTAGAAGTAGGGTATGATGACGCTATTATTTGTTAAGCCCCTGATTTCTTAAAATCGTTTAATTTCAGAGTTTTGTTGCCCTTTTTGTCACAGGCTATTTATTATTTTTAACATTGTCATCGACGAAAGCCCTTGTAATCTAAGATACAATTTGTCCCGTGACTCGTGTGACGATCATAGTGTGTTTTCGTGCAAAAAGTCACAATTAGACACAAGGTTATGCTCCAAGAATACAGGCCAGAAGCCTGTAGCTCCGCCTTGTCTTGCCCCGGTCCATTATGAACATACTGCTGCGGCTGGTGATGTGTTTACCAGCCTTAGATGTAAAGCCCATGTGCAATACATAGGTGTTGGGCCCTCGGGGGGTGTTTCTTTCGCTTTGTTTAGGCGGCACACCGAACCCATTCTTCTTTCATTTTTGTACTTAAATTTGATCTGGCAATGCGTTACAACGCTGAGGTGATGTTCTCCGTTGTGGGCGCAGCACAGGATCTTACGGAGGCCGACGTGCGTGGTAAAAAAACTCTAACGGTAAGTTCGCTGCTGACAGCGCTTGTGCTGGCTCAGCCAGTTCATGCGCAGGAAAACAGCTTGAGCTTCAAAGACAGTATCGAGCGGGCAATCATGTCCAACCCCGAACTTGGCGCTCGCTTCCAAGACTTCCAGTCTGCGTTGGAAGGGCAGAATGTCAGCCGTGGTGCGTTATTGCCTGAAGTCAATGCCGAAGGATGGGTAGGTCGGGAGTGGCGTGGTAGCACATCCAGTGCATCGTCTGTGAACTGGTCTCGCAGTGGCTATAGCTTGCAGTTACGCCAGTTGATTTTTGATGGTTTCTCGTCGATTAATCAGGTGCGTCAGTTGGGCTACGAAAAACTGGCCACCTACTATGATTTGTTGGCTTCCGTAGATTCCTTGGCGCTGGAGGCGGCGAATGCTCATATTGACGTGCTGCGATACCGCGAAATGGAAAAGTTGGCGCGTGAAAATTACAATCTGCACTTGAATATCCTGAAGCAGATCGAGGAGCGCTCCAGCTCGGGCGTCGGGCGTGGTGTTGATCTGGAACAGGCATATGGCCGCCAGTCTTTGGCACAAAGTAACGTTATGACCGAGGCCGGGAACTTGAATGACGTTTTGCAGCGCTATCGTCGTATCGTCGGGGTAGCGGCTCCTGAGGTGTTGCAGCCTGCTCCTTCCTTGAGCGAATCCCTGCCCACAAAAACCAGCGACTTCTTGCCTTCTTTGCGCAACAGTCCTTCCATTTTGGCTAAACAGGCTCTGTATCAAGCGGCCGAGTTTGGCAAGCATGTGGCTCAAGGGCGTATGTCCCCAAAACTTGAGTTCCGTGCGGCAACAGGTAAAGATAAAAATGATCCACCCGGATCGTCTTACCGTGATGCCCAAAACTCCAACGTGCAGTTAGTGCTGTCCTATAACCTGTTCCGGGGTGGGGCAGATATGGCGCGCATTCGTCAGACCACTGCCCAGCAGTATGCCGCGCGGGATGTTCGCGACTATACATGCCGCAACGTGCAACAGGACTTGTCCGTAGCGTGGAACAACGTTCAACGTTTGCGTGCCCAGTTGCCTTTCCTGCAACAACATGAGCTGGCTACGTCTAAAGTTCGTGTGGCCTATATGCAGCAATTTCAGATTGGCCAGCGTTCCTTGCTGGACTTGTTGGATACTGAAAACGAATTGTTTGATGCCCGTCGTGCGTTGGCCAATGCCACCTATGACCTGCAACAGGCCGAGTACAGCTGGTTGATGCTGTCGCACCGTCTGGTATCAGCAGTTGGTTTGGCGCAGCCCTACTCGGAGCAACCTGACGAAGCCGCCAAACTGGATTTCCCCGAAGAGGCCTTTCAGGCATGTATGGCACCTGTACCGGATACCAGCAATCTGACTCCGATAACAGTTGACTATCGTGACGATATGGCCCCGCCGGTCTTGCGTGAAAAAACAGCTGGGCTGAACTAATTGGTTTTGCTTGAGCGTACTTGAAGGTTAGGGGGCTATATGAGTCCAGAAGAAGAGGGCTATAAACAAGAGCTGTCAGTCTCGGATGCCAGTTTTATTCGGGTTCTGGAAGACTTGATTGACGCCTTGATTGCGAATGGCGTTCTTCGCATGACTGATTTGCCCCCTGAAGCCTTGGCTAAATTAAACGAGCGCAAACAAACCCGTCAGCGCCTGCGAGATTCGCTGGATTTGATTAATGACGACGAACCACTCATCTGAAAATCCAACACCACAGAGCGAGACATTCAGTATCCCGCCTCATCTGACTCATGATGATCCGTTACTGAATTGTTTGGTAGAGATTACCCGTATTCACGGCAATCCATGTACGGCCCAGCATCTGTCTACGGGTCTGCCCTTGCAGAAGGGACGCCTGACGCCCGCTCTTTTGAGTCGGGCTGCAGCGCGTGGGCATTGCACCTCGCGTATTTGGCGCCGTTCTTTTGCCGAACTCAATCCCAATCTGTTGCCAGCCATTTTGCTGCTGAACGATAGTCGGGCTTGCGTGTTGTTGGGCTTCGAGGATGATCGTGCTCTTGTGCATTTTCCAGAAAGCGGCAGCCCCAGTGAAATTGACCTGGAGCAATTGCAGGAGCTGTATTCTGGCCTGCTCGCGGTTGTACAACCTGACTTCCGGGTCGAGGTGCGAGCAACAGAGGGTATAACGCCCCTGAAAGGCAAGCATTGGTTCTGGGCGACCGTATCGCAAAACTGGAAGTTATATCGGGATGCGCTCGGAGCGGCGTTTCTGATTAACGTGTTTGCCTTGGCGATCCCCTTGTACACCATGAATGTGTATGACCGCGTGGTGCCTAACAATGCGATAGAAACGTTGTGGGTACTGTCTATAGGGATTGGTTTGGTGCTCGTGCTGAACCTTCTGTTGACCAGCGTACGCGCGTATGTGGTTGATGCGGCCAGTAAGCGGGTTGATATTCAGTTATCAGCACGGATTATGGAGCGGGTATTGGATTTGCGCATGGAGAATCGGCCGCCTTCGGTGGGCTCTTTTGCCGCCAATTTGCGCTCGTTTGAGTCTGTGCGCGATTTTATTGCCTCTGCCAGTCTGACAACGCTGGTTGATTTGCCATTTGTCGTCCTGTTTCTTGCGGTACTGGCCTGGATATCGCCTTGGATGTTAATCCCGCCGGTCGTGGCTATCATCATTATTCTTGCCGTGTCCTGGTTTGCCCAGGCTCGGATGGAGCGGTTGACCAAGCAAACATTTCAAGCGGCTGCACAGCGCAACGCAGGCCTGGTGGAGTCCTTGGCTGGGCTTGAAACCTTGAAGGTATTGAATGCGCAGAGCAATGCCCAGCGCGCTTGGGAGCAGTCTACAGAGTACCTGGCTCGACAAGGGGCCAGAATCAAGATGACTTCGGCTGTAACGGTAAGCACCGTGCAGATGTTGACCCAAGTGGTCACGATCTGCGTGATTATCATCGGTGTATATCTGATTCAGGACGCGCAGTTGTCGATGGGGGGCATTATTGCTTCCTCCATGATTGCGGGCCGTTGTCTTGCCCCATTTGGGCAAGTGGCCGGGCTGATGATGCAATATCAGAATGCGCGTACGTCGCTGGATTCGATTGGTATGTATATGGAGTTGCCGGTCGAACACCCTGATGATCGCAATTTTGTGCCTCGGCCTTATCTTGAAGGTGCCATCGAGTTCCGTGGTGTTAGTTTCGCGTATCCCGGTGCAACTCAGAATGTGATCAATCAGCTTAGTTTTTCCCTCAAGGCAGGGGAGAAAGTGGCCATTATCGGGCGTATAGGTTCAGGTAAGACCACGTTGTCCAAGTTAATTCTGGGCTTGTATAAACCGACCTCGGGCACGATTGTGTTAGACGGTATCGATAATCAGCAGATTGACCCAGCTGATGTGCGTCGTTCTATGGGCTATGTCTCACAAGATCCGATGCTGTTTTATGGCACCTTGAAACATAATCTGACGATGGGTTCGCCCTACGTTACGGATGATCAGATGTTGGCTGCCGCCAAGTTGGCGGGTGTGGATGATTTTGCTCGTCGGCACCCAGATGGCTACGACATGATGATCGGCGAGCGTGGTGATTCGCTCTCTGGCGGTCAGCGTCAAGCGGTTGCGGTGGCCCGGGCCTTGATGGGAAACCCCTCTATTCTGTTGCTCGATGAGCCTAGCAGCAACATGGACAATCAAAGCGAATCCGCTTTGCGCAATAGTTTGCGCACTGAATGTGAAGGCAAAACGGTGGTGCTGGTCACGCATCGTACAGCGCTACTGGACTTGGTTGATCGCTTGATTGTCATGGATATGGGGCGAATTGTGGCCGATGGTCCCAAGGAGCAGGTCATTACAGCATTGCGTAGTGGGCAGATTGGCAAGGCCCGGAGCGCGACATGACGAAAAAAAGTTTGTTTTCCCGGATACGGGCAAGGCTGAAGGCCGATGCTGGGCCTGCACCAAGCCGAAGTGTTCTCAAAAATGCAGCTTGGACGGCACGTCAGCAAGAGGTTCGCGGTTCGCGTTTGTTGATCTGGTTGACGCTGTTGGCAATTTGCGTGCTGATTGTTTGGGCAAGTCTGGCCAACATTGACGAGGTTGTGCGTGGAGAAGGGAAGGTGGTGCCTTCTCGGCAGGTACAGATCATACAAAGCCTCGATGGTGGTGTTGTTGAGGAAATTCTTGTCAGGCCCGGGCAATCCGTTGAGCAGGGCGAAGTGCTATTGCGCATTGATCCCACGCGAGCATCGTCTTCCTTGGGTGAGAATGAGGCAGAGTCCTTGTCGTTGTTGGCCAAGGCGGCCCGGCTTGAGGCCATTGCGGCTGATCAAACCCTGGATATGCCTGCCGAGGTTGTGGAAAAGGCGCCGGATCTTGCTGAAATGGAGCGTCGCGTCTGGCAAGCTCGTACCGAGGAGCTGCGCTCCAATATCTCTGTCGCTCAGGAGCAACTGCATCAACGCCAGCAAGAGCTACGAGAAACGCAGGCCAATCGGGATCAGGCGGCATCGAGCTGTGGCCTGACATCGCAAGAATTGAAAATGACGCGGCCTTTGCTGAAAAGCGGGGCTGTTTCTGAAGTGGATTTGTTGCGCTTGCAGCGCGATGTAGCGCGTTATTGCGGAGAACAACGAGCCGCTACGGCGCAAATAAGCAGGATCGAGGCCTCCATACAAGAGGCGCAGAACAAGATCGGTGATGTTGAAATTACATTCCGTAACCAGGCTCGTACAGAGCTGGCAGAAACTCGCGCCAAATTGGCTTCTTTAGAGCAAGGGCAGCGCGCATTGGCGGATCGTGTCCGATTGGCTGAAGTGCGCTCGCCAGTACGTGGGACGATTAAAACTCTTGCCGCTAATACGGTGGGGGGGGTTGTGCAACCTGGTAAGGATATTTTGGAGATCGTGCCGACTGATGACTCCTTGTTGTTGGAGGTGCGTATCCAGCCGCGTGACATCGGATTTCTTCACCCGGGTCAATCTGCTGAAGTTAAGTTTACTGCCTATGACTTTGCGATTTACGGCGGTCTTGCCGGAGTGTTGGAGCAAACCAGTGCCGATACGATTACCGATGAAAAGGGTAATTCATTTTATATAGCCAAAGTGCGCACTGATACCGTTTACGTGGGTGATGATAATCGGCCTATTTTGCCTGGCATGGTGGCAGAGGTTCATATCCTCACGGGTAAACGCACTGTCATGCAGTATTTACTCAAACCCATTCTCAGGGCCCGCTCTAACGCCTTTACAGAGCGTTAAAGCGGCAGGGGTGGCCTGTACGGGGGGAGTAGTGCTGACGATAGAGGATAAATAATCCCACGTCAGCCTCAGAGCTGATGGCTTTTTAGCTCGTGTTACCAGTAAGGGAAAAGCGGTATGCGACAAGTAAATTCGGTTTTATTTCTGACGAACGATGAAGCCTTGTGGCAGCATTGGAGTCACCAGAATTCCGTAACCTACTTGCCTGCCCGAGGGCGAGGTATGGAGGATTTGTTACGGTGGAAACAGCAACATCGTGAGCTTGTCGTCATTGACAGTGCGCTTGCGTTATGGAATCACCCGCAATGGGTACAGGCAGTAAAAGGGATGAAGGTGGTGGTCGCCAGCCCTCGGCCTGTCGACTCTGAAGGGCAAGCCGTATTGGCGTTGGGCGCCCGAGCTTATATTCACGCGTACAGCTCGTCGGCTCTGCTGGAGCAAGTGTTGGAGCACGTGGCCTCGGGCCAGGTTTGGGTGGGAGAGTCTTTGCTGAGTCGCCTGCTCAGTGACGTGACTCGTCACTTGGAAATTCGCACGGGTTGGGAAAGCAACTTGACCAGCCGTGAAATCGAGGTGGCGCAACGCGCCTCGTTGGGGCACTCCAATCAATTGATTGCCCAGGATCTTGGCATTACTGAACGAACAGTGCGTGCCCACCTTCAAGCTATTTTTGAAAAGCTTGGTGTAACTGATCGTTTAATGTTGGCGCTAAAAGTACACGGCATTTCATAAGCCTGTTTGGGCCGTCCAGTCCTGCATTGTCAACTTGCGTAAAGAATCGCAAGTAAAGCGGCGAACTGGCGGCAGCGCCAATATCACATAGCAGATCAACTCGCTATTCTCATACCAAAGAAAGCCAATTTCAGATGGTCGCATTGCGACGGTCTTTTTTAGGAATCAGACAATTATGGCACTGGATACTGTTTTAGTGACACGCGTTGAAGGTACAGCATGGATGCGTACCAGCGATGGCTCAAAAGTAGCGCTCAAAGAGGGAATGCGTGTTCCCGTAAACGCTGAGATCACTACCGAAACAGGCGCATTTGTCGAGCTCGAGATTCCTGGCGGGCCGCCTATGACCATTTCCGATAATCGGGAATTCTTGCTGAGTGACGATATTGCCCAGACGGATGTCGATCCTGCTGTGGCCGTTCTGACCAATCCTGATGATCCAGCGATTGCTGCAGTACTGGCAGCACTGGAAGCGGGTAATGACCCATTTGAACAGTTAGATCCTACCGCTGCTGTGCTGACGGGTGGCGGAGAGGGCGGAAGTAGTTTTGTGCGTTTGGTCAGTATTGTTGAGACAACCCGACCATTAGCCCTGGAGTATCCCAAACCAGGCGTATTAGGCACAGAATTGCCTCGTTTTAGCGGTGGTGGTGGCGATGAGACGGACCCAACTCTCGTTGCTGGTACATCGACTGTGACATTGGAAACACCAGAGCGAGTCACGGAAGGCGAGCCATTTGAAATCATTGCGCGCGTCGATAACCCAGTTACTGGGCAAGATCTGATCATCACGCTGACCAATGGCAGCACTATTACGATTCCGGTTGGCAGTACGGAAGGCCGGGTGCTTGTTGATAATCCGTATCCGGATGATGCTTACACACAAGGCGATCGTCCTGAGGATATTGGTATCAGCACGACAACGGGCGGTAACTACGAGAATCTGGATACGAGCAGTACATCCAGCAGCACCATCACGGACGATGATGATGCTACAAAAATTACTTTGGAAGGCCCCGATACGGTTGTAGAAGGTGAGGACATCACCATTACCGCAACAGTTGAAAATCCTCCGCAAGGCGGAGACTTGGTGATTAAACTGACTAATGGTCAGGAAATTATCATCAAAGAAGGTGAGACTAGCGGTTCTGTCACGTATCCAGCTCGTCCTGATGATGGGACGGTGCAAGGCAATATCCCGGAAAATGTCGGGATTGAGAGCAGCACGGGCGGCAACTACGAGAAGGTTGAGTACGGCGATCCGGTAACGACTACCGTTGAAGATAACGATGTACCTGCGATTACTGTGTCCGACACGGTCATCAGTGAGGGAGGTTCGGGTACCTTCAACGTGAATTTTGGTAAACCAGTCGACAACGAGACCACGGTTACGCTGCAATTGGGGCATGGCTCCACGGACGATGGCGATATAGCTCTTGATCAGCCCCCTGTTGTGCAATTGCCCAATGGTGATACGGTGCCTGTCACACAAAATAGTGACGGCACATACAGTTTCACACTGCCTCCCGGTGTCACTGACGTCACGGTAACTGTAGATACTAAAGACGATGATGTTTTTGAAGGTGAAGAAGACTTCACCTTGACTGTTACGCAAGAAGGCGAGACACAGAACGGTACCCCTGTTGATAAAGTCCAGGGTGAAGGTACAGGCACAATTGTTGATGACCGCAATAATGACGGCAAGGATGATGATGAGTTGGCGACGGTCAATATCGTGGCTAACCAGACGGACATCACCGAAGGTGAGGCCGGTACGTTCACGGTCAGCCGTGACGGTGGTGACACGGATCAGGTGGCCAAGGTCAAGCTGGGCTTGAGCCTGGACGGCAAGGCCGATGCGGATGACTTCGTGGGTACGTTGCAGGTTCAGGATGCTGCTGGCAACTGGGTCGATGTGGATCCGAATGCGGAGTATGAAGTGCCTGCCAACGGCGGCTTACAGCTGCGTGTGGTGACGGCCGATGACAAGGTCTATGAAGGTCCTGAGGACTTCACGGTTGAGATCACCGAGGTGATCAATGCGCTGGAGGGTGATTTGTCCGCCGCAGGTCTGATTGTTGATGACCGCAATAATGACGGCAAGGATGATGATGAGTTGGCGACGGTCAATATCGTGGCTAACCAGACGGACATCACCGAAGGTGAGGCCGGTACGTTCACGGTCAGCCGTGACGGTGGTG